>WGAM01000021.1 GCA_015494795.1 Campylobacterota bacterium | reverse complement strand
ATTTAAGAATTTTTCAGGTTATAAAAGAGATGAACTTATTCATACTCCATATTTTAGTTTATTAGATAGAGATATTCCTAGAGCAATTATATTTTTTATATGGAAATCTCTACTAGCAGGTTACAATACATCTGCAATTTTAAAAAATCGTACAAAAGATGGAGCATTCTATTGGCAATTTGTAAAATTTAGAGTTCAAAAAAATAATAATAAGATTATATCTTTTTTAATAAGAGGAGAGAGAATTAATAGAATGGCTATATCTAAAATAGAACCTTTTTATAATGAATTGATGGATAATGAAATTAGTTACGGCATATCAAGCTCCATAGATAAGCTATATCTATTTTTAAAAGAGAATAATATAGCGACCTATGATGATTATATCCATAATATAGTTACAACAAAAAAATATAGTTTTTTTTCTAATTTAAGATTTTAACTTACTACTCTTAATAGATATTAAGAAAAAAACATATATAATAGAAGTTATGTTTTTGGTTGTTCTATTTTAAAGTCAACTTTGGAGGTGTTTTGATGAAGGAAATATTAATAGTAGTTTTATCTGCTCTAGTGGGTTATATTGTGCTTTCAGCACTCTCTGTAAGTAGTAGTCCTCAAGAGGCTATGCGTAGAATTATAGAGCAACCTCAAAATGGTCTAAAAGATAAAAAAGAGATAGATTTAGTTAAATTGGAAAAAGAGCATGATGAGAAACTTAGAGAGTTACAGACTCAAAAAGATATAGAGGCTCTTAAGATTAAACAGAATATTGAGATAACAAAAGATAAACATAATACAGATATAAAATTAAAAGAGATAGATTTTAAAAGAGATAGTACTATTGCAGGAATAAAATATAACTCTGTAGAAAATCAGAAAGCTCAAGATAATAAAATGCTTATTGCTATTGCTATCTTAATATTTATATTAATATATATATATCTTAAATATCAAAAAAATTTAGCTCAAATAGAGATTGAGAAAGATAAAGAGTATAAGAGTATGTTAGCTAAAAAAGAGTATGCAGAGAAAATTTTATCTATTGTTGCAAATGGTAATATATCTATAGAGACTGAGACAAGACTTCTTAAAATTTTAGATGAGATAAATAATCCACAAGTACAAACAAATACTAATAATGCTATAATTCATCACCCCAATCCAGATATAGAACATCTTCCTTTTAATAGAGATAGATAGTTAAAACCTATGTAACTATTATTCTCCTTTTCCATATTCTATATAAATCATTTGTCCTAAAAGGTAACATCAAAACTTATTGGTGTAATAATTGTGAGTTATTAAAATTCTCGTTATCCAAAGTAAGATATTCTGTTATCAGTGATAAAGAACCTCACTTAAATTAACTTTAAATTAAAGGGGAAACCTATGGCAGTAATGAAAGCTCCTGAAAATACTCCAGTATGGGTAGATACATCAAGATGTAAAGCTTGTGATATATGTGTTGATGCATGTCCTGCTGGTGTGCTTTCAATGCAACAAGAACCAACTTCTACACTAGGTGCAATGATTAGTGTAATTGCTCCTGAATCATGTATTGGGTGTAATGAGTGTGAACTCTCATGTCCAGATTTTGCTATATATGTAGCAGATAGAAAAGAGTTTAAATTTGCAAAATTGACAAAAGAGGCAAAAGCGAGACAAGAGGCAATTGCAAAAAATGGATTTAGATTGCCAGAAGATTATAAGGAGGCTAACTAATGTCAGCAACAAGAGAAGTAATTTCAAGTGGAAATGACTTAGCAGCTATGGCTGCAGTAGATGCAGGGTGTAGATTTTTTGGAGGATATCCAATTACCCCTTCAAGTGAAGTAATGCACACAATTTCTGACCTTTTACCAAAAGTAGGTGGTGCAGCTATTCAGATGGAAGATGAGATAGGTGGAGTAGCAGCTGCGATTGGTGCTGGTATGAGTGGTGTGAGAACACTTACAGCAACTTCGGGACCTGGTATTTCATTAAAAGCTGAAAACTTAGGACTTGCACAGATGGCAGAAGTTCCATTAGTTGTTATCAATGTAATGAGAGGTGGTCCATCTACTGGTCTTCCAACTAGAGTTGCTCAAGGTGATGTTGCACAAGCCAAAAATCCATCTCATGGTGACTATAAATCAATTACTCTATGTGCTGGTAACTTAGCAGAGTGTTATACAGAGACAGTAAGAGCATTTAATTTAGCTGATAGATTTATGCAACCTGTATTTGTGCTACTAGATGAGACTATTGGACATATGCATGCTAAAGCTATAATTCCAACAGAAGAGGCAGTAAAAGAGGGAATTGTTCCTAGAAAAACTTTTGATGGTGCTCCAGAAGATTATCTCCCTTATGGTGTAGAGCAAGACCAACCAGCAGTTCTTAATCCAATGTTTAAAGGGTATAGATACCACTTTACAGGTCTTCATCATGATGCTTCTGGTTTCCCAACTGAAGAGATTGAGACATGTAGAAAACTTATTGATAGACTCTTTAGAAAAGTTGAAGAGCATCAAGGTGAGATAGAGCTTAATGAAGAGTATATGTTAGATGATGCTGAGATTTTACTAATTGGTTATGGTTCTGCATCTCTTGCAATTAAAGAGGCTGTAGATGTTCTAAGAGCAGAAGGAGTTAAAGTTGGTATGTTTAGACCAATTACACTTTGGCCATCTCCTGAAAAAAGACTACATGAACTAGGTCAAAAATTTGACAAAATTCTATCTGTTGAGCTTAATCAAGGTCAATATTTAGAAGAGATACAGAGAAGTATGGGAAGATTGGATATTGCAAAACTTACTAAAACAAATGGTCGTCCATTCTCTCCATCTGATATTATTGAAAAAGTAAAGGAGCTTTAATATGGCATTTAATTATGATCAATACTTAAGAGTAAATAAGATGCCAACACTATGGTGTTGGGGTTGTGGTGATGGTGTTATCTTAAAATCATTCATTCGTGCTGTTGATAAATTAGGTTGGAATAAAGATGATGTATGTGTAGTATCTGGAATTGGTTGTAGTGGTAGATTTAGCTCCTATGTTGATTTTAATACAATTCATACAACACACGGAAGAACTGTAGCATTTGCAACAGGTGTAAAACTAGCAAATCCAGATAAACATGTAATATGTGTTGCTGGTGATGGTGATGGATTAGCGATTGGTGGTAACCATACTATTCATGGTTGTAGAAGAAATATAGATATGACTCTAATTATTATTCAAAACTTTATATATGGTCTAACTAACTCTCAAACTTCTCCAACTACACCTCAAGGTTTCTGGACAGTATCTCAAAAAGCAGGAAATATTGACCCAACATTTGATGGTTGCAAGTTAGCAGAGGCTGCTGGAGCATCGTTTGTAGCAAGAGAGAATGTAACAGCACCTAAAAAACTTGAAAAAGTGCTATATGAGGCTATGAAACATAAAGGTTTCTCTTATGTAGAGGCTGTATCTAACTGTCATATTAATCTTGGTAGAAAAAATAAGATGCAATCAGCTATGGCAAACCTTGACTGGATTGATAGTATCACTGTATCTAAAAAGAAATATGACAAACTAAGTCCTGAAGAGCAGTTAAATCTTCTTCCTACAGGTATCTTAAAACAGGATACAGAGGTAAAAGAGTATTGTGAGATGTATGAAGAGATTAAAAAAGTACATCAAGGAAAAAGAGGTAAAATTACCCAAGATGACTTTGCTAAAAAGATATAAGGAGAATAGCTATGAGTAGAATTGTAATGCGATTTACTGGTGTTGGTGGACAAGGTGTTCTCCTTGCTGGTGAGATTTTTGCAGCTGCAAAAATTAAAGAGGGTGGTTTTGGAGTTAAAACTGCTACCTATACATCACAAGTTCGTGGTGGAGCAACTGTTGTTGATATTCAATTAGATGATAAAGAGATTTTTTATCCTTATGCAATTGATGGTCAAATTGACTTTATGCTCTCTGTTGCTGATGTTAGTTATCAACAGTTTAAAAATGGTGTAAAAGATGGTGGAACAATTGTTATTGAGCCAAATCTAGTTCACCCAACTGAAGAAGATAGAAAAAGATGGAATATCATTGAGATACCTATTATCACTATTGCTAAAGAGGAAGTTGGAAATGTTATTACTCAATCAGTTGTAGCACTTGCAATTGCAAACAGATATACAAATGCTTTAGATGAGAAACTTCTTGTTGATACAATGCTTAGTAAAGTTCCACCTAGATTTCATGAGCTAAATAAAAAGGCTTATGAGTTAGGTAAAAAATATGCTAATGAAGCTATGGCTGAAGCATAGATAGTTAGAGGTAACAATAGTTACCTCGACTACTTACATTTAGTAGCGTTTTTATCTTTTAAAACACTATCTAAAGTCTCCTTTTTGCACCCTTTTATAGGTTTTTTAGATTTCTCTATTATCGGCTTTCCATTAGAGTCCCACTTTACTTTACCTCCATTTGCACCCATAACTAATAGTAGTAAAAGTAATGACAGTTTAAATAACCTCATCTTTTAAATCCTTTCTTATAAAAAATTGAAATTAGAAATACTCTTTAAGAGTATTAATATATATAGTATATCAACTTTATATTAATTATTTTTTAAAAAATAAACTAATTTTTTAAAAAAAGAAAAAAGTTATTATTTTACTATATTTTATGTTAGTTTCAACTTTTTTATAGATAAAATGAATTATCTTAAGTTTTTTTAAAAAATAAAATGTAATTTTAGATTAAATTATGTTATAGATTTAATTTTTATTTAAGATATTGCTTTTCCCTACTTAAACTTTAGCATCTCTTTTTTTATATTAC
>WGAM01000020.1 GCA_015494795.1 Campylobacterota bacterium | reverse complement strand
TCTTCTCATAAGAGAACTTATATCCTCTTCTTCTAACTGTATGTATAACTTGAAAGCCTAATATACTCTTTAATCTTTTTCGTATCTGATTAATAGCAACTTCAACAGTATTATCACTTACATACTCAGGCTCTTCCCAAAGAGCATTTATTATCTCATCTTTAGAGAATACTCTCTCCTCTCTTAATGCAAGATAGGCTAAAATATCAAATGTTTTACCATTCAAAGATACTATCTTATCATCATACTCTATCTTTTTATGGGCAATATCTATTGTAAGTTTGCCAATATCAATCTTTGTTCCAAAGAGTTTACGCATATTTGATAAAACTCTAGCTGCTATTAGTTCAGGTGAGTTAATATGATTTACTAAAACATCATCAGCCCCTAACTTAAAAAGAGTAATCTGATTTTCAGGTTTATCTGTTAATATAATAATCTTTGTCTCTCGTTTTTTCTTCTTAACCTCATTACTATACTTCTCTAATGAATACTTCTGATTTTCATCAACAATTATAATAAGCTCATAATGTCTGAAATCTGTAAAATTAGTAGCGTCATATAAATCCCTTGCACTATCTACAATACATATAAAGTATTTTTCAAGTTCGACCTCTAACTCTTTAACAAACTCATCTTCGAACCCTATGGTTAATATTCTCATTGTAATCCTAATTATCTTATGACTTATATATTTATATCTAAAAAATCCTTATTAAAAAATAACAGATATTAATTATATTTTTATTTTATTTTACTATAAAGTCATAAAGATTAAAATATTTTTTTAATTATACCTTATTTTTGGTATTATTGAAAATAAATTTTTATAATCAATTTAATTTTTTTATCTTTTTAGCCTTTATATATACTCTTTTTGGTGCAGGATAACCCTCTATAGTCTTACTATCATCATTTTTATCTAAAAAATCATCTAATGACTCAGTATCTATCCACTCTGTTTTTCTCTGTTCATTGAGTTTTGTTTTAGAAATCTCTAAAATCTCTATAGTATCAAATCCTGCTCTATGACACCAATTTTTAAGAGCATGTATAGTTGGGATAAAATAGATATTTGGTATTTTAGAGTATCTCTTTTTAGGAGTTAGAGATACCTCATTATCTCCATCTATCATAAATGTATCTAATATAAGTTCTCCTCCACTATTTAAGCCTCTATATAGTGATTTTAAGCTACTAATTGGGTCACTCCTATGGTATAGCACTCCTAAACAGAAAAGAAGGTCAAATTTATGCTCATAGAACTCTACATGCTCTACACCTAAAAGCTCATAAGTGATACCACTCTTTATAAAATGGTCAATAAATTTAAATTGACAATATGCAATTGCTGATGGGTCAAACCCTATCAATTTTTTAGGGTTATCTTTTAACATTCTAAATAGATAATATCCATTATTGCACCCTATATCACCTACTATTTTATTAGTAATATTAAAGTGTGGTTTTAGTAAATCATATTTTATAAAGCTTCTCCACTCACTATCTATAAAAGTCTTAGATACTCTAAATGGTCCTTTTCTCCATGGTTGAATTAGTTTTGCAGTAGAGTATATATTGGCTTCATCATCTTTAGTAAAACTATCTGAATATATAGATATAGTACTATCTATCTCTACTCTAATATCATCTACATTAGGTAGAGATTTAATAGCTTCCCATCTTGGCTTAATATTTTTCCACTCTATACATTTAGCTCTATCTTCTCTTACTCTATCTAACATCAACTACTTAATATATGCTTTTATAATTTTCTGCTCTTTAATAGGTCTATCTGCTCTTCCTGTTTTACTATTTTCTATCTTTTTAACAACATCTTGACCAGATATAACCTCACCAAATATAGTATATCCACCATTTAACCATGGAGTAGGTTTTACAGTAATAAAAAATTGGCTTCCATTTGTATTTGCTCCATGGTTTGCCATAGCTAAAAGAAATGGTCTATCAAATACTACATTTGGAGCATACTCATTAATAAACTCTTTATGCCATATAGACTCTCCACCTCTACCTGTTCCTGTTGGGTCACCACCTTGTATCATAAAATTTTTAATGACTCTATGAAATATAAGCCCATTATAGTAACCATTTTTTACATGTGTTGTAAAGTTCTCTACTGCTAATGGGGCAACTTTTGGAAATAGTTTAAGCTCAATTTTCCCTTTATTTGTCTCTAACACTACAATAGGAGACTTACTATCCACTTTTGTTCTATTATTATCTTTAATAGTTGGTTGTTCTGCATTACATGCTATAAAAAATAGCATTAATAAAAATACTCCTAATCTTCTCATATTTGTCCTTTTTATAAATTATCTAGCGTAGCTAATATCCCGTTTTTCTCTAATAACAGTAACTTTAATCTCACCGGGATATTTTACCTTATTTTCAATCTCTTTTGCAATATTTTTAGAGATTAGTGTCATCTGTGCATCTGTAACTTTTCCTGCATCTACAAAGACTCTAACCTCTCTACCTGCATTAATGGCATAAGCATCTCTTACACCCCTCTCTTTTCTTGCTATATCTTCAATATCTTTAACTCGATTTACAAAACTCTCTAAAACTTCTCTTCTAGCTCCAGGTCTTGATGCACTAATTGCATCTGCTGCACATACAGCTGCACTCTCAACACTATCAGGCTCTCTATGTCCATGGTGAGCATATATTGCATTAATTACAGTTGGATGCTCATTATGTCTTTTACAGACCTCAACCCCTAAGTCAACATGATTTCCTCCAATATCTTGAGTTAAAGCTTTCCCAATATCATGTAGTAGTCCAGCTCTTAATGCTAACTTCTGATCACCATCCATCTCTGCTGCCATAAGTGATGCTAATTTAGCCACTTCAAGAGTGTGAGCTAAGGCATTTTGTCCATAACTAGCTCTATATTTCATTCGTCCAATGAGTCTCATTAGCTCTTCATCCATTGGTAGAAGTCCTAACTCTACTACAATATCCTCTCCCTCTTCTAAGATTTTTTGCTCAAACTCTTTTTCTACTTTTTTATGTACACTCTCAATTCGTCCAGGGTGAATTCTCCCATCTTTAACTAAAATCTCAATAGTTCTTGTAGCAATAGCTCTTCTATATAGATTAAAGTTACTAACAATTATAACACCAGGGGTCTCATCTATAATAATATCAACACCTAAGAGTTTCTCTAAACTCTTTATATTTCTCCCCTCTTTTCCAATAATTCTACCTTTATGCTCATCACTAGGTAGATTTATTATGTTTATAAGTCTCTCACCTGCAAATTCACCAGCATATCTTGTTACGGCTTGAGATATGATATAATCTGCCTTCTTTTTAGCATCATGATGTGCCTCTTTCTCATATTTTCTAATTAGTTGAGCCTTTTCAAGTTGACACTGCTCCTCAACCTGTTTTAAGAGATAGTTTTTTGCCTCATCTCTTGTCATCTCAGCACTCTTTTCAAGTAGTTTAATACTTTTGCTAATCTCTTCCTGTTTCTCTTCCTCTAAATTATCAAGATAGTTCTCTTTTTTCTCTATCTCTCTAGCTTTCATATTAAGCTCTTTTTTCTTCTCTCTAACTGCTTCAAGCTCAAGTGTAAGTTCTGTTTTATACTTCTCTATATCTAAAACTTTATCTTGAAACTTCTTTTCAAGCTCTATCTCTCGCTCTTTAATAGCAATTTTAGCATCTTGTAGTAACTTTTCAGCTTCATGAGATATGGCACTAGCTTTTGCTTTTGCCTCTGCCTCATGATATTTAAACTGCTTCTTATTCTCATTTTTAACAAAGAAATAACTAGCTAATGCACCTAAAATAGCCGTGATTGTAGATATTGAAATCTCTCCTACCATTATAATACTTCTCCTTATTTGGAGCCTATATTCCTAATATTATTAATCTATTTTATATGTTTTTTATCTAAAACTTTTTTTGGTGTAATGTAATAATCTCCCTCTACATCATAATTATCTGTTATAACTTTAGAACAGATGCAACTCCTCCTTCCTATAAAAAAGACTCTATCTATTTTGTCTCCACTCTTCTCAAAAAATCTATCATAGAAGCCTTTACCAAAACCAACCCGTCTAAATGAGCTATCTGTACCAATTATTGGAACTATAGCTAAATCAATTTTTTTATAAAAATTACTAGATATATTGGGTTCTTTTACACCAAACTTTTTTATTTTTATAGGCAATCTATATTTTACCAATCTAAAGCTTTTACCTTCCATAAATGGGACTAAAAGAGTTATCTTCTCCATTCTAAGCTGTTTAATTAAACTATAAATATTAATTTCTATTTTCAAAGGTATATAAAGCATTATCACCTTTAATCTATTTTTTTTAATATATTTATATAGAATATTGGAGATAATCTTATCTCCATAGTAGTTTCTTACACTATTTTGAGCTTTTAATCTTTCAATGCACTCTTTTCTAAAGCTATTTTTATCCATAGATAGTTATGCTAACTTAGTTTTTTTAAAATTTAATTTTAGTATAGATATGAATTTAAAAAGATAATAAAATAGACCCAAAAAGGAGATAGCAAATAGAAGAGAAGTTGGAACTATCTTTAGTAATCTAGCAATTAAGCTATCAAAATTACCCTTATATGTTGTCTTTGAGACTCTTGATAGTATTTTTACTCTTTTTAAAAATTTAGCCTCTCCCATTCTTTTTAGTGCTAATATACCCTTATCTCCATAGCTAGATGCATATAAGATATTTTTAGGTTTAACCTTTGGCATACTATTTATTAGTTTTGCTGATTTTGCTCCTGTTATCTTTAAAAGCTCTGCACTATTTTTACCAAATCTTTTAGATATTTTAACTATACCTTTTAGTTCATTTAGATTTTTTGTATCTTTTAAGATATTAAGAGTACCTTTTAAGCCAACTCTCTCATATAGATTATATATTGGTTCTAAAATACCTTTTACATTTTTTAGAGATTTTGTCTCTTTAGCTACTTTTGCCTCTCTTATAATACTCTTTTCTAACCATGTAGGTATCTTATTTACTCTTTTAGCATATTTTAAAATAGATATACTGCTTTTTACAGATGAGCTTGCACCCAAAGTATATATGGTAGAGACTGTAGCTACTAAACCTAGAGTTGATAGGGCAACTACTACTTTGTCAACCTCTTTATCTCCTTTAAAATAGTTCTTTCCTTGTATTGTTAAATCTCGTATATCTCCAATTACTAAAAAATCAGATGCAATAGCAGATACTTTTCCAATACTCTCATCACTTTTACCTGAAATAATCCCCTCTATTATCTTATCTCTTTTATATTCAAAACTATCTCTCTTCTCTTTAAGAGCTTTTAATAACTCTACTGCTTTTGGATTATCTTTAACATAATCAAACTGCATAAAATAGCTTAAATAATCATCGGCTTCTGCATATCTTTTCTCTTTTATAAGCTCCCAAGTTTTTGGCATTGGGTCAATATGGACAAGCCCTCTTGTATCAAAAACTTCTCTCTCTCTTAAAAGCATTAGAGAAAAAACAATTAATATTAATATAAAGATTTGACTTAGTAGTTTAAATAAATATTTCATCTAAAATAGTATTAACATACTCATTTGCTTTAAATCTAATAAGGTCATCTGGACTCTCTCCTGTTCCTATATAATATATTGGCATCTTTAACTCATTAGCAATAGATAGTACAGAACCACCTTTTGCTGTTCCATCAAGTTTAGTGATTATTATACCATCAATTCCTATCATTTTGTTAAAAACTTTAGCTTGATTTATGCTAGAACTCCCTTGCGTACCATCTAAAATTAACATTTTTCTGTGAGGAGCATTTTTCATCGCTTTATCTGCAATTCTTACCATCTTTTTAAGCTCCTCTCCTAAGTTAGTTTGTGTATGGAGTCGTCCTGCTGTATCTATAATTACAACATCAATATCTTTAGCTTTAGCAGAACTAATAGTATCATATACAACAGCAGAGGGGTCATGACCCTGTTTAGTTGATATAATAGGTATATTTAATCTATTAGCCCATTTTGTAAGCTGTTCAATAGCTGCTGCTCTAAAGGTATCACCAGCACCTAAAATTACACTTCTACCCTCTTTCTGATAGAGTTTTGCAAGTTTTGCAATAGTTGTAGTCTTTCCTGCCCCATTGACACCAACTATCATATCTACAAATGGTCTATCTTCTCCATTGTAAAATTTCCAATCAGCCTTATATTGAAATACAGATATTAATCTATTATATGCTGTTATTCTATCTATAGAGTTAGGTAAATCTTCTAAAAATATCTCTACTAGTTCATAGTTAACATCAGCTTCTAGTAAAATATCTTCAAACTCCTCAATGGTAATCTTTTTTTTCTTTTTTGGTGCTACCTCTTTAATAGCTTTTGTTGTTTTGCTAAATACTTTTTTAAAAATATTAAACATCTATAGTTAATCCTTTACTCTTTATCTAACTTTTCGATATTTTTAACAATCTCTTCAAAAAAACTTATACTTTGAAAAATTCTATTTATAGTAAATAGAACCTCTTCAATTTCATCAGGATAATCATGAGCAAGAGAGTTTCTAATATATCTTAAGTTTTTCCAGTCAGTTGTACTCTCTATTATCCCATTTCTTTCACATAGACTTAAAATATCTAAAAAATTTTTATTTAAAGTATTAATTCCTATTTTTTCTAAAATTTCTCTAAAAACTTTCTCAGCTAAAATAGATTGAATTTTTGAAAATCTATATGCAATACTATCAAAATCTATCAATTCACTATCATTTAATTTATTAAAGTGTTCTATATCTAATGGTAAACCATATAGATTTTCATATTTATCTTTTAGACTTTTTAATATCTTTAGACTCTTTTTTATAAACTCTAAATGTTTTTTTAACATATCTTTTTACCTTTTAGAGCCTCTTTTTCAATATCCCTCTTTTTGTCTTTTGAGATTATTACATCAATAGGTCTAAAAAACTTCTCTTCTAAAATCTCTCTTAATCTCTCTTTTTTTACTATTTTATCTTCTATTGAGAGGTTTTTAGGAGATATTATAAATATATCAATATCTCCACCTTTTATATTTTTTAAACTACTTCCAAATATATAGACCTCACACTCTCCAAAGATATATATACTATTTCTTTTTATAAACTCAATATCTCTATTAGTTAGTCTCATTTTGAAAATTCAGCAACAACAACACCTCTAAGTTCACCCAACTTAAAGTCAACTGCTAAATCATGAGGATATTTTTTCTGTATCATCTTAGCAACTTTAGGGTTTATATCTTCCTTACTCCCATGACAATATAGACATTTAGCTTTTGTTTTTAGTGGTTTATATACTCTATAGCTATTTCCCATATCAACTGCAACTGGTTTAAAATCATTTACTGCTTGAAATCTATACATAACCTCTTTATCTGTCTCATCAGGCTTATTATTTGGATTACGATACTTTAGAGCAGTTCTTCTAATTTTTACACCATTTGTAATATTATTATACTCATGAGTCATCTGCATAGCCATAGATGAACATGTACTCATAGCTGTTACATGGTCTTTGTCTTGTTGTAAAGCACTCTTAAGAGTTGGCTTTAAAGTACCCATAAATCCCTTTATATGTAGCATTCCCTGTTCTATTACAATAGGTTTATTAATATATCTTACTTTGGATAATGTTTTAGTTTGACTCTTTGCCTCTTGAACAACATTAGGCGATACTACTTTATGAGTTACCTCTTTATTCTTTGGTATAGGCGTAGAGTTATCTGGATTATTACACCCCATTAATAGTATAGATAATAGACTACTTGCTATATAAAAATTTTTTTTCATCTTTTCTCCTTAATAAAATATATCAAAAGTATAGCTATTTTGATAATACCATTAGCTTAATTCTACTCTTTACTTTTACACCTATCTTTATACGGTCTCTATAAACTTTTTTATTTGCATGATAGATTATCTTTCCATTATTTACTTTTACCTTATGCCAACCATGGTTTGATATAAAAATATCAGCACTCTTTATACTCTTATCTTTTAGTGTCACTTCAACTGTTTTTACTATTTTATCTTTTGGGTATTTGAGTGGTTTTTGAAAACTTACACCACAAAGCTCTTTAAAATAGAGATAGAGTTTAAAATCTTTTGCATTACTTCCAACTACTGCACTTCTATCAATATCATAAGGATTACTACATACTCCATTTACAGCACCCATATTTTGGTTAAATACTGCTTGAAATCTATAACTATTAATAATCTTCTCTACTCTACTATCATACTCTCCATAAGGATAAACAAATAGTTTTGGGCTATAGTTTAGATGTTTTTTCATTAAAGCTAAACCCTTATCCATATCAGCTTTTATTTTTTCATTACTCATTCTACCAAAGTGACCATGTCCATAGCTATGAAACTCAATAGAGCCATATTTAGCAATCTCTTTAAGTTGTCTCCATGATACATAATCTCTATAGTGTTCTTGGGTATATTTTACGGCAATAAATAGAGTAAATGGATATCCATACTTTTTAAAAATAGGCAATCCATTTGTATAGAAAGATTTAAATCCATCATCAATACTAAAAGCTACCCAATTATCTGGGACTCTCTCTTTAGCTTGAATTTTTCTTACAATATCTATAAGTGGAACCACTTTATAGTTATGCTCTCTTAGATAATTAAACTCTCTCTTTAGAGTTGAAGTAGATATATTTGTAGTTGGGTATCTACTATCATCGAAACGGTGATATACAAATATATGCCCATCTGATAGTAGTATATATGGAGAGAGGAGTAAAATAAGTTTTAAAATTAAAAAATTAACTCTTCTCATATTAATCCATCTGTTTTCTTAGAAATGTTGGTGTATCAAGATAATCATCTCCACTATTTCGATAATCTCCACCCACAACTCTAGCTCTATTTAGATATGTACCTTGAACAGGTTTTTTAAGCTCTGGTCTATGATGATGTTGTTGATAGTGATGTTGTTGACTATGTTGTTGCTGTTGATTATGATGCTTATGATTTTGTGGAGCTGGTTTTGTCTCACTCTTGTTTTTTTCAATCTCTAAATCAGATGGGTCCTCAAAACCTGTTGCAATAATTGTAAGTTTAACCTCATCAAGTGGAAAATCTTCACTTGTTGTTGTACCAAAAATAATATTTGCGTCTTCATCTGCATTCTCTTCAACTATATCCATAGCTTCTGAAATCTCTGCTAATGGATAATCAGGGTGGATATGGAAATGTACTAAGATACCCATAGCACCATCAATAGATAGATTATCTAGTAGAGGTGACTCAATAGCAGTTTTTGCTGCATCATAAGCTGCACTATTACCTTGTGATTCACCAACCCCCATAAGTGCTAATCCTCTATGGCTCATAACAGTTTTTACATCAGCAAAGTCAAGGTTAATATCATTAGCACCATGTGATAAGATAACATTAGATATTCCACTTACAGCTTGTGCTAATACATTATCAACCAATCTAAAACTATCTCTCATTCCGAGATTTTTTTCAACAATAGATAGAAGTCTCTCATTGGGTACTACAATAATAGAATCACTCTCTTTTTTAAGCTCCTCTAATCCAGCTTTAGCTAATCTTTTTCTTTTTCTTCCCTCAAATGCAAATGGACTTGTAACAATAGATACAGTTAATGCTCCAACCTCTTTGGCAGCTTGTGCAATGACAGGTGCTGCACCAGTTCCTGTTCCACCACCAAGTCCAGCTGATATAAATACTAAGTCAGCTCCATTTAACATAGTCTTAATATTATCATAACTCTCTTCAGCTGCTGCTTTTCCAACTTCGGGTTTCATTCCAGCACCCAAACCTTTAGTCACATTCATACCAAGTTGCATTTTATATGGTGCTAATGATGCATCAAGTGCTTGTGCATCTGTATTTGCTACAAGTAAATCAATACCTGTTACCCCTTCATTTATCATGTGGTTAATCATATTTCCACCACCACCACCAACACCAATAGCCTTAATCTTTGCTCCAAGGACTCCTGTTTGTGCCTCTGTTATATTAAACTCTTCCATCTTTTTACTCTCCTTATATACTTCTATTTATCTAAAAAATTTTCTTTGCCCACTCTACAAAACTATGCAAAGGGCTACTATTATCTTTTACAGGTTCTCTACTTAAATCTGCAAAAAGGTCACTATCTGATGATTTATTTGAAAATGATGGCTCCGAAACAGAAATTTTCGGTTTTAAATCAGCAGATGAACTATTAATTGCAATATCTCTTAATGACTCTTTTGGTTTATACTCCTTAGAGTGTAACATCTGTTTATGGCGTTCTAATTCATATTCTGTATTATAACCTGCTTCATATAATAAAAGCCCCATCGCAGTAGCATATTCTACAGATAATAGCTCATTTGATGACTTATGAATATATTGTGGATGTCCTATTCTAACAGGTATATTTGGCATAAGTGCTTGAGCTAACTCTCTAGTTCCCTCAATGCGTGTCATACCACCTGTTAACATAACCCCTGCACCAATCTGATTTTTAAGTCCACTACTTGCAATAGAGTTAGCTAAAATTGTAAGAGCCTCCTCCATTCTACTATGGATAATACTATGTACTATATCCATAGATACAACATTTAGATTATGCTCATCTCCAATAATAGGTAATTCAATATTTTCATTAAAACCTGTATCTAATAGACTACCTTTTGTAATTTTTAGCTCTTCTGCTACATCAAGAGGGGTATGGAGTGCAATTGAGAGGTCATTTGTAATATGATTTGACCCTACTGCTAAAAAATCGTTATATTGTATAGAGTTACCCGCATATATAACTAAGTTACTAGTATGTCCACCTAAATCAATAACAGCAATACCTCTCTCCATGTCATCTTGATTTATAACAGCAATAGCAGAGGCATATCCACTAAGTACAACTTTGCCTATCTCAATTCCTGCCGCATTTACAGCTTTTTTTAGATTTTCTAAACTAGATTTTGCAGTCATAATTATGTGAGTATCAACCTCCATACGACTAGCATTCATGCCATAGGGGTCTTCTATATAGTCTTGGTCATCAATCTTAAATTTAAAGGGAAGTACATGTAGAACTTCAAATTCATTAGGTATATTTGCATTATATAGAGCTGTTTGCATTACACGATTTATCTCATTTATAGATATTTCATTATTTGGAATATTTACAACGCCTGTTGAGTTTATACTCTTAGTATATGCTCCTGAAATTGATATTGTAGCAGTTGTAATATTTAAACCAGATACTCTTTTAGCATCATCTACAGCCTTTTTAATAGACCTTGCTGCTAATTCAATATTTGTAATTGTACCTTTTTTAATACCTTGAGACCTAGCGATACCATGACCACTAACCTCAACTCTACCATCCTGTTTTTTCCCAATAATTGCACATATTTTTGTAGAGCCTATATCTATGGCTAAGATGAGTGTACTCACATTCAATCCTTGCTTTTATTTTATTATTTATAAAATTTTGTAGGATACTTCTTGTCTAACTCTTGCATTAAATTTGACTGAAATGATTGCTTTTTAACTTGGTCAACATTCAACTTTAAACCTTCCGTACCATTTTTATCAAGTGTAATCAGTTTTTGTTCAATAATCTTATAGACAACAACTTTATCTCCTATAGATATGATACCCTTTTCTTTGTCAGAAGTAAAGAGTTTTGATATAAATTCTGTACCTTCTTTGCTATTTAAGCCTAAATTTTGTTTTTTAATATTTTTTAGTGTTATAAAATTAGAGATATTTGATTTTATTTTTTCAAAATTCTTTAAGCTATCTTCTGAAAGTTTGGCTAATTTTTCTCTTGCCATATCATCTTTAAATATAGGAATAATCTCATCTTTTGCCTCTTCAAATCTTTTTATTCTAGGCTCTTCTATATTAGTTATCTTAATAATAGCATATCTATTACCTACAACTTTTGGTTTTAATAAATCACCTATATTTTTAGATTTAATCTTATCCCATACATCTTTTGAAAGTCTAAAATCATTTATATCATATGTTAAATTCTCATCTCTATTAATTTTACCTTTTTTAAAAGATATATATCTCCTATTTGCCTCTTTTTTAGATTTTTTTATCTTAATATCATTAATTAATCTAGGTTTTGCCTCATCTAAACTTAATAGTTTCCCTTTTGTATCTGTATATTTAAAACTGTTCTCTTTAAAATAGTCTCTTATCTCTTTATCTGTAACATTAATATCTTTTGTCTCTACCCATACTACATCAAATGAGTACTTTTTCGCTGTTTGAAACTGCTCTTTTCTAGTCTCCCAGAACTCTTTTAGTTTAGTATCATCAATAGTTACATTCATATCTTTTAGAGATAGAGTAATATATTTTAACTTATCTGCAATCTCAAAAGCTGTAGAAAATGTTTTATACTCCTCTTCTACCCCTTTAAGATTTAAAAGAGATAGAGTCTTCTCTATAATCATATTATCTCTTAAACTATTTTCAAATGTTTTTATACTAAGTCCATTGTTTTTTAAAAAACTATTATAGATATTTTTATTAAAGTTTCCATCTTTTTGAAATGATGGGATAGATGCCAATCTATCTGCTAACTCTCTATCACTAACAATAATACCAAACTCTTTTGCAAGATTTAGTAGTAGTGCCTCTCCTGCCATAGAGTTTAGAACCATCTGTTGAAGCCCCATAGCTTTTGCCTGTTTTTCATCAAATTTACCTTGAAACATCTGATTATATCTATTATAGATATTTCGATACTCCATCTGAAATCTATCTATACTTAGTTCAATATCTCCTGTTTCTCCAATACTACTACTCTTAATTCCATACTTAAATCCATAAGTTGCCCCTGTAAAAATAAATGAGATGGTCGCTATCCATATTGTAACTATTAGAAATTTGTTGTTTTTTTGCATCCAACTTATCATGTTAAAAATACCTTAATATAAAAATTTGCGTAATTCTACAACACCTTAGCAAAAAAAGGGCTAAAGTTGGACTATTGTTAAATTTTAATTAAATAAAAACAGATATTAAGCTTTTCCACCCTTAGCTGATTGTATAGAGTTTATATATTGATAGTTAATTTTAATATCTTGCTCTTTTGGTAAGTTTTTACTAAGTCTCTCTACCATAGAAGAAAAATCTTTAAATAGATAGTTTGCCATAGAGCCGGGAATTGGATTTATCTCATTTAATAATACTTTTCCATTAACTACAAAGAAGTCACATCTAATAATAGCACCCTCAAATAGAGTTCCATATACTCTTTTAAAGCTATCTTGAATGTTATCTCTTAATTCTCTGTCTATATTGGCATCTTCTACTTTTCCATCTCTTGAGAAGTCTAAATATTTTTTATCAAAATCTAAAAACTCCTCCTTATTAGGCTCTTCTATAATAGATAGCTCAAACTTATCTGTTTTACAACCTGCTTGATTATACTCCAATACTCCATCAATAAATGGCTCAATAATTACTTGATTATCAAATTCAAATGCCACATCTAAGGCATAATCTAACTCACTATGCTCTTTTACGATAGAGACACCTATACTACTTCCAAGTCTAACAGGTTTAATAATTACAGGATACTCTAGCTCTATATCTCTATTATCAGTTGAGTTTAATACTCTATATGGGACAAAGTCAACCCCAACACTCTTAGCATATAGTTTTGTATAGAGTTTATTATAACTCAGCACACTAGCATCTACTCTAGGTGAGATATAATCTAGTTTATTAAACTCTAATAGAGAGGCAATTTTACCATCTTCTCCATCTCTTCCATGGATAAGATTTAAAATAACTCCCAAATCTACTCTCTTTAATCCAAAAAATCCTTTAGAGGCAAATCCATTTTTTATAAGAGTTAACTCTTTAGCCTTTTTATAATCTCCATTAGCAAAATAGTTTGATTTCATATCTTTACTATCTATTAGATAGAAATCTCTATTAGCATCACAAAATATAAAAGAGAGATTAAAATTTTTTAAAACTTTTTTAACTGTAATTGCTGATACTATGCTTATCTCATGTTCATAACTAGAACCACCAAATAGAATTGCTATATCCATATTATATATACCTTATTAAAAATTTCTGCCATTTTATCTTTATTTCTCTTAAGGCATATATGTTATAGTTGGTACTCCCTCATCTTCATTAAATCCACACATTAAGTTCCCTGCAACTAATGCTTGTGAACTAGCCCCCCTTAATAGATTATCAATAGCTGAACTTATAAATAGTCCATTTCCATTTTTAGATGCAAAAATATCACAAAAGTGTGTCCCTGCCACAGATTTTATATCAACAGGCTTCTCTCTAACTCTAATAAATTTATCATTAGCATAATGATTTTTTAAAATCTCTATAGGATTAATATCCTCTTTTAGAGTAGCATATATACTAACTAACTCACCTCTTGTAGCAGGGATTAGATGAGGTACAAAATTAACGCTCATCTTAACTCCATAGATTTTCTCTATCTTTTCGCTAATCTCTGGGGCATGTCTATGTTTTAGAGGATTATATGCAAATATATTATCATTAATTGTTACAAAATGGGTAGTCTCTGATAATTTTTTACCAGCACCACTAACGCCCGATTTTGCATCAATAAATAGTGGAGAGTTACTGTCTATATATGGGATAAATGGTAGTACTCCTAAAAGTGTAGCAGTAGGATAACAACCGGGTCCTGCCACTAATTTAGCACTCTTTAACTCTTCTCTATAATACTCTATTAATCCATATACAGCACTATCTAAATGCTCTTTATCTTCATGCTCACAGTAAAACTTCTCATAAGTCTCTAACTCTAAGCGATAATCAGCAGATAAATCTACTACTTTTACTCCTCTATCAATTAAATCTTTCGCAAATCCCATAGATGCTTTATGAGGCAGTGCTAGAAAAACTAAATCACAATTCTCTATAACTCCATCAATAGAGGCAGACTCAACACTATAAGTTATAACTCTATCTAAAGATGGGTGTATATTTTCTATTAGAGTATCTCCTGAAGTTGTAGCAAGATATCTTAAGTTAAATTTAGGGTGAGTTATAATCATCTTTATTAACTCTAAACCAGTATATCCACTAGCCCCTACTACACCTACTCTTACCATTAATCTATCTCTTTCATACAAGATATAGACTCAATATCAAAAACTTTTTTACCACTAGGAAGATTAATCTCAACCTCATCTCCCTCCTCTTTTCCTAATAGTGCTTTACCCATTGGAGAGCTTATAGATATATGTCCAATATCTGGATTTGACTCTTGTGAGCCTACTATAGTATAACAGACTTCACTATCATCATCTTGGTCAATAAGTTCTACTCTCGAACCGAAGCTTACTCTCTCATGAGATAAGCATGTAGGGTCAATAATATGAGCTCTACCAACTAAATCGGTTAATTCAAGAATTCTAGCTTCCATTAACCCCTGTTTATCTTTAGCTGCATGATATTCAGCATTCTCTTTTAGGTCACCTAACTCTCTTGCTGTATCAATAACTTTAGCAATAGCAACTCTCTCTACAGTTTTTAAATGCTCTAGCTCTTTTGAAAGTCTATTAAATGTAGCTTTTAACATTGGCTCTTTCTGCATAGATATTCCCTTTTCCAATATAGTTTTAATTTGGGTTATTATATCATATATATATTTATCAAAAGATATATAGTATTTTTAATCTTTTTTTGAAGTTTCACTATCTTTTAAAGTACTCTCATCTTCTTTTTTTTGAGTTTTTTTCTTCTTTTTTATCTTTTTTAGATACTCTTTTGCTGTTATCTCTTCTCCCTCCAATATTACATGTGTAGCAATCCCTCTTTTACAAAGCTCTTTAGTATCCATCCAATAGTCTTGACCAATAACCATTTTTTTAAACTCTTCTTTTGTTAAGAAACCCCTTCTAACAATAATATTATAGAAAAATTTTTCAAGTTTTTTTGAAGTATGCTCAACATGTGATTTTACCTCGCCACCTTTTCCACGAGAGCCATGTGAATATGTATGAAACATTAAATCAGAGTACTCATATACTACTCTCTTATCTGCCATACAAAATAGTAATGCACCCATACTATAGCCTTTATTATCAAGATAAGCTATGGTTCTTCTATAAAACTTCTCTTGAATAATATTATAAAACTGTTGTCCCTCATTTACAAGTCCCCCCCCAGAGTTTATCATAAGCTCAAGATAGTCTCTATTACTAGCCTCTCTTAAACCATTAAATACAGAGTGAAGACCCTTTTTAAGCTCAAAAAATTTACCTATATATACTCTATATCTTTTATGTTTTGGAATTATTTCATAGATACTCTTATCTTTATCTATTACTCTCTTTTTTTCAGGAACTACCTCTATATATAGTGTATGTTGTTCGCTACTTAACTCTTTTTTACTATCTATCATTTTATATCTCCTGCTATATTTAATATATAATTATATCTTAAAAAATAGCTATTCTTTTTAAATTAGAATTAGATATAATTTAAATAAAAAAGATTTTATTTGAGTAGAGAAAAATATTTTAAGACAAAAGTTATTGGTGGTAAATTTAAGGGTAGATTTATAGAAGTTCCAAATATAGGTACGACAAGAAGTTCAAAAGCTATATTAAAAGAGTCTCTTTTTAATACTCTTCAGTTTGATATTATAGATAAAAATTTTATTGAGGTCTTTGCTGGAAGTGGCTCTATTGGACTAGAAGCGTTAAGTCGTGGTGCTAAGTCATGCTATTTTATTGAAAATAATAGAGTTGCCTTTAATACTTTAGAGAGAAATATTAGCAAATTAGATTCTAGTAGATGTTATGCTATATTTGGGGATAGCTTTGAGAAATTTGATACTATCTTAAATATATTAAAGGGTAATCAAGAGAAGAGTTATTTCTATTTTGACCCCCCTTTTTCAATCCGTGATGGAATGGAAGATATATATGATAAAATTATATCTCTTATAGAGAAGATTGATAAAGAGAGTTGTGAGATGATAATTATAGAGCATATAACAAAATTAGATATGCCAAAGAAGATAGCAGAATTTAATATTGTAAAACATAAAAAGTTTGGTCGCTCCTCAATAACATACTACAAATAATTAATATTTTGTTATAATATATCAATAATAAAAAAAGGATTACAGATGAAAAAAATAATATTTATATTATTTATATCCCTTGTAACACTCTTAAATAGTATGAGTAAGAGAGCAGATATAAATTCTACTGATGATTGGGAGTATAACTCTACACAGATTTTTGAAGATACGCTAAATGCACCTATGGTTGGTTCTATTAGAAGTAGGGCTATGAGTACAAAAGCATTTGCTCCTGCTCCCAAGATAGGTTTAGCAGTTGGTGGTGCAAAGGATACTAACAACTTTAAGGCGAATATAGAAAATGGTTATCTTCCTAAAATTGACTCAATAACTTATGAAGGACAGTTCTATAATCACTATTTTGATACAGGATTAGGAGATAGAGAGTGTAAAGAGCTATTTTGTCCAAGTTACTCAACAGCAAAGCGATTTAATCCATTCTCTAAAGCTCAAGAGTATTTTCTATCTGTTGGATTAAACTCTGGAATTGATATAAAAGATTTTAAAAGAAAAAAGTTAAATTTAGTAGTTGTTCTTGATATATCTGGCTCTATGGGTGCTAGTTTTAATAGTTACTATTATGATAAGATAGGAAATAGGATTGAGACAAAAGAGAAAAATCAAAAGACTAAAATGCAGATAGCAACAGAGTCAATAGTTGCAATGCTCTCACATCTAAAAGATGATGATAGAGTTGGAATAGTTCTATTTGATAATAAAGCATACAGAGCAAAACCTTTAAGAATGGTTCTTTTAAGTAATAAAGAGGCAATTAGAGACCATATATTAGCACTAAAAGAGCAGGGGGGTACAAATTGGAGTGCAGGTTATCAAGAGGGGTTAAAGCTATTTGATGAGGTTAAGTTAACTAAAGAGTATGAAAATAGAATAGTATTTCTAACTGATGCTATGCCAAATAGTGGAGAGTTAAGAAAAGATAGATTATTTGGATTAGCTAAAGAGGCATCTAAGAGAGGGATACATACAACATTTATTGGAGTTGGAGTTGATTTTAACAATGATTTAGTTGAGTATGTATCTAAAACAAGAGGTGCAAACTACTTCTCTGTCCACTCCTCAAAAGAGTTTAAAAAGTTATTAGATAAAGAGTTTGATTATATGGTAACACCTTTAGTTTATGATTTAACTCTAAAATTAGATAGTAAAAAGTATAAAATTGATGCAGTCTATGGCTCACCTGATGCAAAACTATCAACAGGAGAGATTATGGAGGTAAACACTCTATTCCCATCTTCTAATGAGAATGGAGAGACAAAGGGTGGAATTATTCTCTTAAAACTTAAAAAAATATTAGAAGGTAATAGTGATATTAAATTAAAGGTTAGCTATACAAATATTAATGGTAAAGCGTTCTCAAATAGACAAGATGTATCTTTTAAACAAAATCAATACTATGATAATAGTGGGATTAGAAAGGCTATTTTAATAAGTGATTTTGTAACTATTATGAAAAATTGGATAATGGATGCAAGAGCAGGGTGTAACGATAATGTTAAATGGATAATGGAAGATTATATAACTCTCTCAAAGAGATGTATGGTATTTCCTCTAAAAAGAGCAATATTCCCTACTATTAAAACATGGGAGAGAAAATCTTGTAAACTGAAAGTTTCAGAGGGTTATATGAAGTTATTTCAAACATTTAAAAGATATTTTCTAAAAGAGATGAGTGAGATAAAAGATGACTCTTTAAAGCTTGAACTCAATATTTTAGATACTTTACTAAAACAGAAACCTCAAGAGTTTGATAAAAAAAAGAGTAGTGATGATTGGCAGTTTATACAAAAATGATAAAGTTTAGCATATTTCTATCTGTTGGATTAGGGGGATTTTTTGGTGCAATATTGCGTTTTACCATATCTAGTTGGATACAGAGGTTATCTGGTTCACTATTTCCATTTGGAACTTTAGGGGTTAATATCTTAGGTAGCCTTATAATTGGGTTTCTATTTCTATATTTTCAATATATTAATCTATCTCTTCACCAAAAGGCAATATTTATAACAGGACTACTTGGTGCATTAACAACCTTTTCTACATTTTCATGGGAGACTCTTTTTATGTTACAAGAGGGTTTATGGGGAAAAGCTATAACCAATATTGCTCTAAATATCTTTTTATGCCTTGGTGCATCTTTTTTAGGAATGGTTATATTTAAAAAGATATATGGTGTCTAGTGGAATTACCCAATATATTAAAAATAGTCTCTAAAAAATTATACTCTAAAGGATTTAGAGCCATAGTTGTGGGTGGAAGTATAAGAGACTACTTTTTAAAACTTTCCATAAAAGATTATGATATAGAGGTTTTTGGATTAGACTCTATTGATGAGTTAGAGGAGACTTTAAGAGAGTATGGAAAGGTAAGTTTAGTTGGTAAGAGTTTTGGAGTTTTAAAATTTACATATAATAGAGAGACTTATGATTTCTCTTGCCCTAGAGTTGAGCGAAAAATATCAAAAGGACATAGAGGATTTCGTGTAACTTGTCTTAAATATGCAACCTTTATGGAGGCATCTCTTAGAAGAGATTTTACTATTAATGGTATGGGTTTTGATATTGAAAAGAGAGAGTTTTTAGACCCATTCAGTGGAAAAATAGACATACAAAATAGACTACTTAGACACATAAATAGCAATTCATTTATGGAAGACCCCCTTAGAGTATATAGAGCTATACAGTTCTCTGCTAGATTTAACTATACTCTCTCTAAATCTACCTTTAAATTATGCAAAGAGATGGTAAGAGATAATCTATTAGAGGAGTTACCAAAACAGAGAGTATATATTGAGTTTGAGAAACTTCTACTAAAAGCTAAAAAGCCCTCTATTGGATTTAATCTTATGGAGGATTTAGGGGTTCTAAAATATTTTCCAGAGTTAAAATTAAATAAAAATACTCTTCAGGCAGTTGATATTATGGCTAAATATAGAGTTGGAGAGAGTAGAAGAGATTTAACTCTAATATTTGCTATATTATGCTCCAATTTAGAGTTAGAGTCTGCAAAATTTTTTCTATATAGATTAACAAACGAGCATAAATTTATAGACTCTATTTTGGTTTATATAAAATATCATAATCTGTTAGATATATTTTATAATCGAAATTTAGATAGAGATATTAGAAAACTATCTACAAAGATAAATATTAAAGAGTTTATACTGTTTGAAAAGATAGTCAATTTAGATAAATCATCTAATAAGATAGATTGGTTAGAGAGAAGAGCTAAAGAGCTTAATGTCTATAATAACCCTCTAAAACCTCTATTAAGAGGTAGAGATTTAATAGAATTGGGTATAAATCCATCTAAAGAGTTTGGACGACTATTGAAAGTTGTATTTAAAGCTCAACTAAATGGAAGAGTATCCACATATAGTGAAGCTATAGAGTTTTTGAAGAGTTATTTAATTAGTGCAAAATTTTTTCCTCTCCATCATGAAGAGTAAAGATAGTATGATTAGGTTGTCTAAGAGTTAAAGTTTTATCTTTTGAGTAGTTGCAATATAATCCCCTAATAGTTCTATTTACCATCTCATGAGCAATAATCATAACCTCATCTTCATCTTTTATACTCTCTAAAAATGATTTTACTCTATGAGATACTATCTCATAACTTTCACCATTCTCTATCTTATAATACCATTTATTAGCCTCTCTATCTTTAAACTCCTTACTATTTATAACATCTATTTTCCTTTTTCCTTCAAAGATACCATAATCAAACTCAATAATTCTATTATCAAATATAATTCTTTCTCTACTAATGCCCAACTCATCAGATATAATATAAGCTGTCTCTTTAGCCCTACCTAGAGGTGAAGAGAATATTTTAATATCTTTAGATACTATATTTTTTAATTTTTTCCCATTCTCTTTTGCTTGATTTTTCCCTTTTTGAGTTAGAGGTGAGTTTAATCTTCCTTGAAATCTTCCTTCTCTATTCCAGATAGTCTCTCCATGTCTAATTAATATTATCATTTTTTTGTAAAATACTCCATAGAATACCATATAGCTCCAATAACAGCTATAAGAGTTATAAAAGGAACCCATGGATATGCTTTAAATGATTTAAATATTGCCTCTATTGTTCCACCTGCATAGTATGAGAGTAACATAATAGTTGTTACAAATAGTATAGAAGCAAATATATTATAAAATCCGAACTTCTTAAAATCATATCTCGATAGTGCCATAGAGATAGGAACTAATGTTTTAATACCATATAGAAACTTCTGTATAAATATAGCTAATACTCCATATTTTCTCATAATTAGAGTAGATAGAGCAATTTTTCTCTTATGCTTTTCAAAATATGGTTTAATATCCTCTCTATGATATTTACCTAAATAGAATAGAAACATATCTCCAATATAGTTAAAAAATATTGCAATAGCTAAAGAGATAAATAGGTTCATCTCTCCCATATAAGATAGAACTCCAGCAGCAGCTACAACTACAAGTGAGCCACCAAATGAGAAAAATGCAAGGGCTAAATAACCCCAAGTAGTTAAGTTAGTTAATGTATCTTCCAAAAAAGAACCTTTTAATTTTTTAAAGTGATTATATTATCTTTTTTTAAAAGTAAAATGAAAGGAGAAAATTGTGGCGGACAGAGAGGGATTCGAACCCTCGGTACAGTTACCCGTACGCATCCTTAGCAGGGATGTGGTTTCAGCCAGCTCACCCATCTGTCCAACTATTTGTGGAGTGAGATTATAGATAAATAAAGCTTAATCTTTTATTAAATGGGATATAATTTCAATAAAAAGGCTATATTTTGAAAACAATATTTAGAGAATATGATATAAGAGGTATTTTTGAAAAAGAGTTAAATGAGCAGAGTGTAAAACTTATAGGATATTTTTTAGGGCAGAGAGTTGGGGGAGATAGAGTTGTATCTATAGGATATGATGCAAGAAGTCACTCACCAATATTAAGAGACTACTTAACAAGTGGATTAAATGCATCAGGTTGTAGAGTTTTAGATATGGGATTAGTAGCTACTCCTGTGAACTATTTCTCTAACTATATAGCTTTTGATGGAGTTACTACTAATGCATCTATAATGATTACAGGCTCTCATAACCCTAGTGAGTATAATGGATTTAAGATAACTTTAAACAAATCTCCATTTTTTGGAGAGGATATTTATAGTTTAGGTGATGAGATAATATCAAATAGCAGACTTGAAATTCCTACAGATACTACAGCTAAAAAGATTGATGTAAAAACTCCATATATAGAGTATATGTTAAAAGAGTTCTCTAGCTTAAAGGGTATGGATAAGAAGATAGTTATAGATTGTGGTAATGGAGTTGCAGGAACTGTTATTATAGATATATTTAATAGATTAGATTTAGATTATAAAGCGCTATTCGTAGAGCCAGATGGAACATTTCCAAACCACCACCCAGACCCATCAGTAGAAGAGAATTTAGTAGATATTAGAAAAGCCTTAGAGGAGAGTGGAGATATTGCATTTGCTTATGATGGTGATGCAGATAGAATTGCAGTATTGACTCATAAACATAATATAAAAGGTGACCAGATGGCTCTTCTATATGCTATGAAAATGGAAAATCCAACTGTTATTGGTGAAGTTAAATGCTCACAAGTTATGTATGATGAGTTAGAGAAGAGAGGTGCTAATACTATTATGTATAAAACTGGTCACTCTAACTTAAAAGTTAAAATGAGAGAGGTAGATGCAGATTTAGCGTGTGAAGTTAGTGGACATATCTTCTTTAAAGATAGATATTTTGGTTATGATGATGCAATATATGCAACTCTTAGAATGTTAGAGCTTATTAATGATGGTATAGATATAGATAGAGAGATAGAGTCGCTTCCTAAGCTTTTCTCAACAGAAGAGATAAAAGTAGAGACAACAGATAGAGAGAAGTTTAAGATTATTGATAAGATTAAAGAGCTACTTAAAAATCCACCTACATATCTGCCTAAGATAAGAGATATTATAACAGTTGATGGAGTTAGAATAAATTTTGAAAATGGTTGGGGATTGGTTAGAGCTAGTAATACTACACCTGTTCTTGTAACTCGTTTTGAAGCAAAAGATAAAGATAGTGTAAAAGAGTATGAGGAGACCATTAATAGATTAATTAAAGATGCAAAAGAGAGTCTAAATAATGAAGAGTAGATTATATTTTAATAGATTAGATAATTTAGATAATATTAAAGAGGAGCTATTTAATAGCATTAAAAAGGAGAAAAACTCTATTGGTTACTATAATTTACCAAATGAGGATATATCCTCTATTTTAGAGTATGCAGATAATTTTAATAGAAAAATAAAAAATATTGTAGTGGTTGGAATTGGTGGTAGTTCACTTGGAGCAAAAGCAGTATATAATTTTTTAAAGCCAATAAAGGATATGAAAAGAAGATTACTCTTTTTTGAGAGTACAGACCCCCTTAATATATCTGAACTTATAAAAGAGATAGATATAGATAAGAGTCACTTTATAATTATAAGTAAATCGGGCAGAACAGTTGAGACTATATCTATATTTAAATATATCTATGCAAAAAATCAAAATCGAAATAGTTATACCTTTATAACAGATAGAGGTTCAAATCTTGATAGATTTGCTAAATCCATAGGCTCAAAAATATTCTATATTCCATCTATGGTTGGTGGTAGATTTTCAGTTCTAAGCTCAGTTGGATTAGTCCCATTAGCACTATGTGGCATAGATATTAAAACTCTACTAAAAGGTGCAAAAAAGATTAAAAAGTCATTTTTTGAAGATGGAGATATAAAATCAACTCTTTTAGATAAGGCTATATTCTATGCAAAAAATCATGAAAAATATAGTATCAATACTCTATTTGCATACTCTGAGGGGTTAAAATATTTTACAGAGTGGTATGTTCAACTATGGGGTGAGAGTTTAGGCAAGATACAAAATAGCTCAATCTTAAATATTGGCTTAACACCAATTGGAATTATTGGCTCAAGAGACCAACACTCATTTTTACAGCTTATTATGGAGGGGAAAAGAGATAAGAGTGTTACATTTATAAAGATAAAAGAGCATAAATCTAAATTAAAAGTTCCAGATATAACTTTAGCTAATTTAGAGGATTTAGATATATTAAATGGAATAGAGTTTGGTGATTTAATAAATATGCAGTGTGACTCTATTATTGAGGCTCTACTAAATGAGAAGGATATTCCTGTTGATGAGGTTATTATATCAAAAGTAGATGAGAAGAGTATTGGAGAGCTAATATATTACTATGAGTTATTAACATCACTTATTGGACGACTATTCAATATTAATACATATAATCAAAATGGTGTTGAGGCTGGAAAAATTATATTAAAAGAGAAATTGGTTACATTAAAAAGATAATTCTACTCTCTATATGGATATATACTCTTAACTCAACTGAATTAAAAATAGCCTCATATAATGTAGAGAACCTTTTTGATATGAGATTTAATGGAACTGAATATGAAGAGTATATTCCAAATAGACATAACTGGAGAAAATCTATTTTAGATATAAAATTAAGAGATATATCTGAAGTGATATGTGAACTTAATGCTGATATTATAGGTTTAGAGGAGATAGAGAATAGAAATGCTCTCAAACTACTACAAAAATCACTTGAGTTTTATGGGTGTAGTTATAGATATAGTGCTATAACTCATACAAAAAATAGTGCTATTCAGGTAGCACTTCTATCTAAAATAGAGATAGAGGACTATAGAGATATAACTGTTAAAGAGTCGATTAGAGATATATTAGAGGTAAAATTTTTAATAGATAAAAATCCACTATATATCTTTGTAAATCACTGGAATTCAAAACATTCACCCAATAGTAAAAGAGTGCTATCTGCTAGAATATTAAAAGAGAGGTTATTAAAATTACCTAAAGATAGTGAATATATAATCTTAGGTGATTTTAATAGTAACTTTAATAGATATAGATTTTTTAATCTAAAAAGAGAGTGCAATATAAAGGATAATAAGTTTGAACACTATAATCTATGGTTAGAGTTGCCTATATATCAGAGGTGGAGTTATAACTTCTATGGTAAAAAAGAGCCTTTAGACTCAATTATTATTCCTTACTCTATGTTTAATGGGAAAAATATAGATTATATCAATAACTCATTTGGAGTATTTAAGAGAAAATATCTTTTTCATAAAAGAGGCTATATATTGAGATGGCAATATAGAAAAGGGAGACATCAAGGGGTTGGATACTCAGACCACTTAGTAGTTTTTGCTAAATTTTCAACTAAAGCATATATAAGAGATAACTGTAATATTAGATTAGGCTCTATTAAAGAGCTTTTAGAAAAAAAAGATATAAAATTACCTATTTTACTAAAGAGAGTTAAAATAGTAAGTAGATTTAAAAATGGAGTATATATTAAAGATAGAGATAGAATTGCCATATTTGGAATAGATAAAAAACTTATAGTAGGAGACTACTATGATATTATTGTATATAAGAGAAAATTTTATGATAATTCGTATGAAATTGTTGATTTTAATATTAAAAAAAGCTATGATTAGCTTAAAAAAAAGGAATAGTTATGCAAGAGTATTATTTACCAATATTAGCTTTTCATATCCTATCTGTGCTATCATGGATGGCAGTTCTATTTTATATGCCAAGACTATTTGTATATCATCAAGAGCATAGATATAAGAGAGATTTTGTAAAGGTAGTTAAAATTCAAGAGGAGAAGATTTATAAGGTTATTGGAGTTCCTGCTATGTGGGCTACAATTATTAGTGGTGCAACTCTTCTATATATAAATCCAACTCTATTAAAAGAGGGGTGGATGATAGCAAAATTAATACTTCTAGTTCTTTTAATTGCATACTCATTTAGTATGGAGTATTTTAGAAAGATATTAGAAGAGGATAAGTGCTATAGAGATGGGCAGTTTTTTAGAGCATATAATGAAATACCTACAATATTGTCTATTTTAATAGTTACATTTGTTATTATGAAATCTATACCTATCTATTTTTCTATATTAATTACACTATTTTTTGGATTTATTATATATAAAATTTTGACTAAAAAGGTAGAACAGAGCTAAAAAAATTCTATAATTTTAAAAAATTAATATATAAAATTATATTTTTTAGTTATAATAAATTAAATTTTTAATGAAATAAGGAGATTATATGTCATTACCTAATCTAACAATTCCAATTGAATTGCCAATAGATATACCTGTTTTACTTCACCCTGCAATAGTACATTTTGCTATTGCTATACCTGTTATAGTTGTTTTACTAGAGCTTATAAATCTTTTCTTTAAAAAGAGAGCATTATCAGTATTTTCACTATTTTTAATTGCAGTTATAGCTATAATAATGGTTGGTACATACTTTACAGGCTCAACTGATGGTAAAGAGGCATTTTCAGCACTATCAAGTGCAGGTCAAGCTGAACTAAAAGAGCATAAACTATTGGGGATTTATATTGTTTATGGCTCTTTAGCTCTATTAGTTATTAAATTACTATTTATGCTTTTTTCAAATATAATAGCAAGACTATTTTTTGTACTTATATTAATCGGATTTACAGCAGTAACACTTAAACAAGGTCATGATGGTGGTGATTTAGTATATAAATATGGGGCAAATAATCAGGCTATTGAAGATGTTAAGAGTGATAAAGATGATTTAAAAGATGAGTTAGATGAACTTCAAGAGAAGTATGACGAGCTAAAAGGCTCAGTAGCAGAAGCTAAAAAGGAGAGTGAAGCTAAAGAGGAAGATACTCCTAAATCAGAAGATAACTCTACAACAAGTGAAACTAATACTACAGAGAGCAATAGCACAAATTAATTTTACTATAGTGGAGACATTCTTCACTATATCCTTCTAACTTATATTATCAAAAGCGATAATATAGTAACTACAGAGTATAATTATTAAAATAAAACATTCCATATTAAGTAAAGATTGTGAATATATTAATAGAAGAGATAAAAACCTACCTAAAGAGTTGGATTAAAGATGGTACTCCACCTAATATCTTTAAAGATATAAATTTTAATAATAAAATTGGTGTGGCTAGAAAACTAATAAAGTTAGTAGATAGAAAAAATAGTATTAGTGATGAGATAGATAAATCATTTAGTAATAAATCTATCACATATATTCTAGGACTCTATCTATATAATGATTTAACTATCTCCAAATATAGAGGTGAGTTAGATAGTATAAGAGTAAAAGAGCCAAGAATTTATCAATTTTTATATAAAGTATTAAAATTAAGAGAAGATGAGCCAAAGATACTTTTATCTATTTTTGATTATGATATAAGGGATATTATTGACGAGAATATAGATAGAGATGATTATCGAGTAGAGCTATTTTCTACTGTTGGTTTAACAAGACTTCAAAATCAAGATTACTTAGACTATTTGGAATTTAATAATGCTATTCTTTTAATTGTAGCTGATGGTGTTGGTGGTGGAGAGGCTGGAGAGGTTGCTAGTAAATTGGCAGTTGATTATATTATTAATGATTTAAAGAAGAGTTTTGATAATAGTAAATTTAATCATCAATCTATCTTAAATCTATTAAGAGATACACTATATCTTGCAAACCATAAGATAGTAGAGTATGCAAGTGAACAGAATATAACTACTACAATAGGTACAACACTATCTCTTGCACTTATTGTAGATAAGATAAATCTATATATTGCACATATTGGAGATAGTAGAATATATGAACTAGATAATAGTTTAGAGGTTAGACAGATAACACAAGACCACTCTGTAAGAGAGGTTCTATTTCGCTCTAACAAGATAACTCAAGATGAGAAGAAAGAGTATAATAAGAGTCTTTTAGCTTTTACTTTAGGTAAGAGAAATTTAAAAAAAGAGAATATATTTACTCAACACTCTATACTATATAATAGTAGTAGGTTAATTTTATGCAGTGATGGCTTTTGGGAGAAGATAGATATTAATAAAGAGACATTTATTAAACCAATAGATAAATTACAGGCAGATATATATAACTCAATACCTACAGATAATGTTACGATTATTAGATACTCTCCTAAAGTTTCATCAAATATAGATGTAGATGATATATATGAAGAGTATGAAGAGGAGCCAAAGAAAATAGAGAGGCAGAGTATAAGTTATACTACAAATAGAAGATTTTCTAAAGGTACAAAGATAACAAATAGATTAAATCAATTAAAAAATATAATAATAATCTTAATTATAATATCATCTATAACATTTCTAATTTTAAATCTATTTACTAAAGATGAAGTGGTAAAAAAAGATAATAATTTAACTCAACTAAGAGGAGAGTAGTTTATGACTAATGAGAGTAATGAGCATCTATCAATAGGGTATAAGATAGGTGGACACTATGAAGTTGTTAAAGTTTTAGGGCAGGGTGGCTTTGGAATTGTATATTTAGTTAAAGATATACATAGGTTAAATTCTTTTTTTGTTATAAAGGAGCTATTTTCAAGAGAGTTCTCTTTTAGACATAGAGATGGGAAAACTGTATATAATAGAGCCGAAGCAAAAAAGATTTTTACAAAAATTAAAGAAGATATTATATCTGAAGTAAATATTTTACAGAGAATTAGAAACAGAAATATAGTAGAGGCTTATGGATATTTTGAGGAGAATAATACACTATACTCAGTTATGGAGTTTATTGATGGTATTGATTTAGATAAGTATCTAAAAGAGGTGCCACCATTTAGTGAAGACGAGGCAAAAGATTTATTACTTCAAATTATCCATGGAATAAAGGAGATACATAATTTAAATATTCTACATAGAGATATAAAACCATCTAATATTATGAAGACTAAAGATGGTATATATAAGATAATAGATTTTACTACAAATAGAACCTATATAGATAATCAGATGACAACAGTAACTGCCTTTCAGAGTCCTATCTATACACCACCTGAACTTAGTGGAAAAAAAAGAGCTATTATTGGTAAGTTTAGCGATATATACTCTATTGGTATGACAATATGTAGAGTTATGGCAGAAGATGAAGAGACTCTACCAAATATTACAGATAGACTTATTGATGATAGTGAATTTATAGAGATTTTAAATGGATTTAATATATCTTCTAGTTTTAGAAATATTCTATTTAAAATGACGAAGATTGATGCAGATGAGAGATTTCAAGATTTAGAAGAGATAGAGGAGTTATTATCTCAAAATGAAACTAATTTTAAAGAGGATAAAGATATAGAGGAGATTAAGCCATCTCCTAAAAAAAATAGTAAAAGACCACCTAAAAAAGAGGAGAAGGATAATACAAAATCTTGGTTTACAACTATTGGTATTTTCTTATCAGTTGTACTTTTAGCATTAGGAGGATATGCTTATAAGATAGTAAAACTTGATAAAGAGAAAAGTAGAAATAAATCTCAAAGTGTATCAACATACAAACCAAAAGAAGAGAAGATAGAAAAAAATAGAGAAGATGAAGAAGAGATTAAGAGTGAGATTAAACCATTAGAGATACCAGAGATTAAAGATACTCCAACTCCTACTCCATCACCAACTCCAACCCCTTCTCCTTTAATTGATGATGAAGAGGAGATAGAAGAGGAAGATGGTTCAATTGAGATAGTTACACCCACTCCAACTCCTACAAAAGATAAAAATATAGAGATAGTTGCAACTCCAAGAGTTTATCACACTCCAACTCCAACACACAACAATATATCACTTGGTAGAATGATTCAGCCGGGTAAAAATATAAATCTATCTCATAAGTCTCCTTTTAATAGAGCTAATGTTCAAGATTTTCTATTAAGATTTATAGCTTCTGGAGAGAAAGATTCTGTTAATGATATGCTATCATTCTATAACTATAAGGTATATAGATATTTCTCTCTATATCATATTACACATAGGGAAATATATAGAGATAAGGTAAGATATAATAATAAATGGATACATAGAAAATTTAGGTTAATCTCTTTTGATATTCTATATAAATATAGAAAAAATGGCATAGAGTATTGTGATGTAAAAAATAGAGTACATTATAGAGTTGTATCAAGTAGTGGAAAAGTGGCAGAGGGGACAAGTAATACTCTTATAAGTTTAAAGGCTACACCTTCTGGATTTAAAATCCTCTCAATATATGCTCTTAGATAGAGAAAGGAGATAATTTGTATCCTATTATTTCAATAGCTATTTTACTATTTCTAGTAGCTTTTATTCTATTTTTTACAAAAATATACATTGATATAAATAAACGAAATGTTACAACAAAAAGTGCTTATGGTATATTAATAGCACTACTTACATCTCTTGCTTGGATTATTATTACACTTCTATATTTTGATTTAATACTAAATAAAAATATTAGTTTTGTAGATTATTATAAATTTCCAATTAAAAATAATAAATCTGTAACTATTGGTAGTGGAGATGATGATGGAAAACATACATACTTAACAAATAAATTAGCAGTAAATAGTCATCTTCTATTAAAGTTAGACCCTCCAAATAGTGACTATATAGGCACACTTATTCTATTAACAGATAAGAGAAAAGCGATAGTTAATAATCTTCTACTTCAAAATATCTCACCTACACAAAATAGTATAGGTGAAAAATTGGGAATTACACTAAAAAAGGATAATAAATATATAGATAGAACAAGAGTTAAAAATGGAGATTTTATACGAATAGGTTACTCAAACTATAAGATATATAGAGAGGGAGATAATATTATATTAGATAATGTATCTCTAAATCTTCTATCACCTACAAATCTATTCTATCTATATACAACAACAACATATCCAGATATTGTAGTAGGAGATAAGGTCGGTGTTGTAAAGAGTAGTCTATTATGGCTATGGGGAGTTACATCATTTATATTTATCTCTTTTGCTACAATTCTATTTTTTATAGTAAGAAAGATGACAGAGTATGCAAAAGGAGAGAACCACTGGGCAATTATCCACCCTATACTCTACTTTACAATACTTTTAGCTTTTCTATTTTTAGCCTCATATATAAACTTTACAGTTATGTACTTTTACCAATTTAATATATATGCAAAAGGTAGTCTATTTACAGAGATAGTTGTATATGGTATGATGTTAACATTTGGAGCTATTATAGCCATTTTATATCATGCTAAAAATATAGTAAAAGCCTCTCAAATAGCTACTATTAGTTATTTTATTATTTTAATACTTTTTATGTTGATATTTAAAAATAATATATACTCCTCAACACATATTCTCTCAATTCCAAAATCCATGGGGGTCTTTTTAGGAGAACAGCTATTTATATTCTCTATTTTTATGCTATTTATAGTTTTTTTAAGAAATGGTAAAAAGTATCTATTTTTAGATAGTGCAAGAAACTATATAAATAATAATATATATAGACATATTATATTTGCTAGTGTCTTTCTATTAGCTACAATATTTATATTATCTATTGTGGGACTTATAAAAGAGGGGCAGGGAATGGTTTTTATAGAGACTACAAAATTCTTTATATTTCTATTGGTTACTCTTCTATTTCACCACTCATTTGGTAGAAATAAGTTGGCATATCTTGGATTTTTATCTCTATTTTTTATTCTTCTACTTGGAACCATATTTGTTATTAAAGATAAAGGTTCTATTCTACAGGTAGCCTTAGCTTTAACTATTCTCTTTATTCTATTTAAAGATAATTTTAATATAAAAATCTTATGGCTTGTTGGAGCATTTTTAGCTGTTATTTTAATGATGATTGCTTTTTACCATTTAGAGTTAAAAGATAATGTTAGATATGCTATGTGGACTAACCCTTTTGCTCAAGAGATAGAGCCATCGACACAATATTTTCTATATAGATATGAGCAGGTAGCTAGAGGAATTTTCCTAATTAAAAATAGCTCTATGCTTCCATCAAATTTTATAGATAATAGTTTTTTACCACTACCAGCAATTCATACAGATTTTATATTTGCATTTTTTAGTAATATATTTGGACATATTGGAGTATTAACACTTCTATCTGCACTAATGTTACTATCTCTATCATTTAAAAAGTCTATGAGTCTATATAGTAGAGAGAATGAGGTATTTAAATTTATGTATGGGATAAATAGTGTATTTATTGCATATATGCTCTCATATTTTATTATAAATATGGCTTCTGTTTTACAGATTATCCCTCTAACAGATGTGCCACTGCCATTTTTAACCTACTCAAAAGGTATTTTAGTACTATTTTTAATGCTATATCTATTTGTAGTAGTATTTAATTTAAACTATTTAAAATATATAAAAGTGAGATAAAAAGATATTAGTAACATACCTTTTTATCTGAAACTACTCCAACTCTATTAACTCCATATCTATTTTGGAGAGAATATATATCTGAACGCTTCATTTTTCCTAAAGATTTAAAAAATTCTCCACTCATATATAGAGTATCTAATGCTCTATCTTTTAATACACCTCTTTTTAATACTGCATATTGATATGGCTCATAATATTTAAGTCCATTTGGATTTCTCGACCTTTTAAGAGAGTCTAACTCTTTTGAGATATAGCTTTTTCCTGTTAGATATTTAGATATTTCAGATTTACTACTCAAACCCTCCATACCATACATATATCCCTTAAAATCATTGTAGTATCTACAATCCACATCACTATTATTAACCTCATCTTGACACTTAGTAAGAGTACCAGATTTATATGCAACTACAGAGGCATCTAAACTTTTTCCTATTCTACTATAGTAGATAAACTTATTAGCAAGTTTTATCATACTAGATTTGGGATTAAATGGGTTATTTGGCTCACCATACATCATATAGTAGTGCATAGTAAGTTGAAGTGGACCAAAAGCTCCTGTTGATGAGGTTGCAAATATATTTCCTCTTGATTCTAAATATGTTAAAATAACTAGAAGTTTATAAGCATCTATTTTAGATATTCTACTATTTTTAGATAGCTCTGTAGCTACTTGGCTAAACTCTTGATTAAATATAGCTATATATCTTGCAAATTGAGTATTATTTCCTATCTTACCTCTTTTAATACCAAAATATCTCTCTCCCTCTTCTACCCTTTTAGCACTTAATCTCATATCTACTCCACTATTCTCATAACTCCATCTAATTAGAGGATATAGATAAGATACATCATTAAGCATACCTCTTTTTGTTAACTCACTATAAAATATCTCTTTAGAAGTAGGCTCTCTAAATCCTCTCTGTTTTTGAAAGCAGTGTAGTTGATAATTTGTAATATTATCTTTATGTGTAGCAAAGTAGTTATTAAAAAAATTAAACTTTTTAAAAAAACTTTTATCATTATAAGCAATAGCTAACCACCTATTTATATATTGTCTCTTAGTTAATCCATAAGGATATAATACCGTATCAAAATATATCTTTTGAGACCTATTAAGAGATTTATAAAATTCATCTTTACAACTATAGTTATCTATAAAAAACTGCTCTAAACTCCTACTATGAGTTAACTTATTAGCCCAAAATCTATTTGAGTTTGAACACTCTGCATATATATTTAAAGTTAATACTATTAATAATAGTAAAACTCTTGTTTTTCTCATCTATTTTCCTTAGTTTTAAAATTGTGATATAATTGTACTCTCAATAAACTATCATTTGAACTACTAATATTAAGAGAAGAAAGCAATAAATCTCTATCTTTTTAAGAAAAATCCCTGTAGTCGTCAAAAAATAAATTAGAAAGAATAAGAGAGCTTGAAAAAGAGTTTGGTTTAGGGCAAAATTGCCCTTATGAAAAAAAATAAACTCCAAAAGAATTGTAACAAATTAGAGCTAAAAATTAAAGAACAAACAGGTTGGAATAAAAGAAGAATATAGAGGTAAACTATAGAAGGCAATTAGCTTTTGTTATTAGGCAATTTAATATTGGATGAGATTAAAATTGACGATTACTGTGGTTTTTAACTAAATTATTATCAATAGTCTAATTTTAAGAAAAAATTTATCTCCAAAGAGTATAATTAACTAATTAATTAGTTACTTTAAAGGAGACAAAAAATGACTGTACCAACACCAGAACAGGTAGAAGCAATGATGATAGAAAAGATGGGGGCTTTACCTCAATCTTTAAATTCAGCAAAAGCGATTGACCCACGATTTTTAATTGAACAAGCAATGAGTAGTAAGTTTAGTGTACAAGATGAAAAAAATCCATTTGACCCTAAAATATCTATGATGTTGGCTTTAGCTACCTCTATTACTCTGGGGAGTGATGAGTGTATTATGGAGCAAACTAAAATGCTTAAAAAGATGGGAATAACAAAAGAGGAGTTAGCCTATTTAGTTAAAATTGTAAAACATGCTCACTCTAGTGCTGTTATGGGAAATGCTAAAATGGCATTTGATACATTTGAAAGTTAATTTTTGACCAAATATCTACAACGAAAAAAACGCTATATAAAAAGTGTCAATATAGCGTTTTTAGTTATTCCTATTCTTCTTATTCCTCCTCTTTTAGAGTGGTATTTAGATTTAAAAGAGAGTACTTTTTTTACTCAATATTATGATGAGATTTTAGTAATCAATATTTTTTATATTGTTTTAGCAAGATTTATCTTACTTGATAGTGCCATATTTATCTTTAGTCGCTCTAAATATCATGTGCATGTGGCACTTATTCAAGTAGTTTTACTCTATTTAGAGGTTACACTTGTAACTATTATATATTATGCTATTGTGTTTAATATTTTTGACCCTTTTGCTCTATTTCATCTAAGTGCCTCATTTAGCCCTGAAAATATGAAAGATATTCATGAGCATAGTTTTATAACTTCTATGTATATCTCAACGGTAACATTTACAACTTTAGGTTCAGGAGACTGGATACCTCAAACATTAATGGCTATGGTAGCTGTTATTTCTGAAGTTATTTTAGGAGTTATCCAAGGAGGGGTTTTTGTGGCAATTATTATCTATGCTCACCAAAATAAAGAGAAAGATATTTAATTTTAAGTAAATGGACTATATAATTAACTATATAGTTAATAAAATTTATAGGATAAACCATGCAAAAAAAGACAAGAGATGCCCAAGCAACTAAAGCAAAGATTATTCATACATCTATGATGCTCTTCTCTACAAATGGTTATGACGCTACAACAGCAGATGAGATTTCTAAAATATCTGGAGTCAATAAAGCTATGATTTTCTACTATTATAAAAATAAAGTAGGACTATATGGAGCTGTACTTAGCCATGCATTAGAGTCTATTCATGATGAGGTTCTCAAAGAAAAAGAGTATCTAACACCTTTAAAAGATTTAAAGAGATTTATTAAAACCTATGCACTCTATTGCGAAAAACACCCATATCTCCCTGCCTTACTCCTTAGAGAGCTTAGTAACAGTGGAGCTTATCTTCCTGATGTAATGTTTGATAGTATGCGAAAACTATTTGCACTTCTTAGTAAGATTTTAAAAGAGGGAGAGAGACAAAAGCTTTTTCATAATGTTGAGCCAATGTTAATTCACTTTATGATTGTAGGAACAATTAATCTTTTTATTACTACAAAACCTTTAAGAAAAAAGAGTGTAGAGCTTGAAGAGGAGTTAAATACCTGTTGCGATTGTGATATGGAGTATATAGCAGATTATATATTTAATAAGGTTAAGCTAATGTTAAGCTAGACTTTTATTGGTTCATTAAGCCAACTTAAAAAATTTTTTAAGTATAATTAACTATCTAGTTAGTTTATTGATAAAAGGTCACATAATGAAAAGACTCTTACTACTCTTTATTACCCCCTTTATGCTAAATGCATATACTATAGAAGAGCTTTTTGACGCTCTAAAATCACACTCTCAAACAAGAGTTGATGAGATGGTTATTCAAAAAGCAGAAATTGCAGAGAAACAAGCTAAAGCACAGCTCTCTCCTAATGTGGATTTTTTTACATCAGTTGATAGATATACAAGAGATACAGCTCTTGTTCCCATTGCTCCAAGTGAGTCGGCTAAGATGTTAAAAGACCATAACATAGCTCAACCCTTTAGCAAAAATATATTAAGAACAGGTGTTAAGTTTACCATGCCTCTCTTTGTAGAGTCCATTTCAACAATGATAGAAAAAGCCAAATCTATGCAAAATAGTGCAAAAGCTAAAAGAGAGATAGATTTACTTAAAAATGAGGCGTTGATTGTTGGAAGTAATGCTAATTTACGATACTTAGAGGAGTTAGAAGGTTCATTGGAGCAGAAAGAGAACTCTCTACAAGAGACAAAAAGAGTTCTTCAAGTAAAGGTAGATAGTGGACGCGTTCCTGCTTCTGCCCTTTATAAGTTAGACGATGGATTAAATCAGATTGCTATTGCTAAAAATAGTATTGAGTTAAAAAAACAAGAGATAATAGCTAAAATAGAGAGTTTAACAGGTATTGAAATTGCTCACTCAATCCCAATGCAAGAGCTAAATAGTGT
>WGAM01000019.1 GCA_015494795.1 Campylobacterota bacterium | reverse complement strand
ATCTCTATTTTTCCGAAAGAGCTTAAGGCAAAGTTTATGTATATTTCTGTGTAGGATTCCATGAGTGGAATTTTAGCATTAATTTACTAATTAGTTTCAATTAGTAATAAAATATTAATTTTTTATTTTTGCTTTATCGTAACATCAGGTAGTAATCTAAATTATGCCACTGACCATAACGATTAACAGAGGCTCTTACGCTAGATACATGAGTACTTCTACTTAGTATTGTTTCTGAGATAGCAGAAAAATTTTTTTTTAAATTACAGTGAATATTTTTAGCACTTTTAAGCCATACAAGGATAAATTCTCGTACTCTGTGTAAAGCATCTAATGATAATTGAGTATCAGTTTGTTTTTCAATCTAATCTAATGATTCAATAATTGTTTTTACTTGATTTTTATGTTCTTTTCGTAATAATAATAATTTATTAATTAACATAGAACTCAATTCTTTTGGACTATTTTCTTTTGAATTAAAAAATATAATTTCTATATTATCTAAATTCAAAGAGTTTTTTAAGTCTCCTTCAATTTGTTCTTTTCTTATCTCTCTACCCTCGTCTAAGTCGGGTTCTTCCAAGTCTGCTATGCTTTCGGCTTCTCCATTTCTATCTAAAACAAGTATAATAATCCTTTTAGATATATACTTAGTTAAACCTGAATTTTTCATATATCTTAAAATATCTGTAGTGACTTTGTCAGGAGCATCATTAAAACTTGTACACAATATAGATATTGTACGCGAATCTTTTAATTGATTTTCTATATCTTGCCTATTCGCAGTTTCATCAACTCCTTTTGTATCTAAAAAGGATAAATTAATTTCTGGTATATTAATAGGATTTTTATTATAATTAACAATTATCTTTTTAGGAAGTGATACTTTTTTATTATTTCCATTATTTATAGCTTTAAAATTGTTTTTAATCCAACCTTCTTTATTATTTAAATATGAAGGAGATAACTCTGTTATATTCCTATTCTGTAAATCAATAAGCTCTATTAGATTTTGATAAAATTTGTCTTTAGAATTATATTTATTATAAAGCTCAACTGCTTCATCAATTTTTTTACTCTTACCATTATCTTTAAATCTTTTTATTTTTAGTCCAAGCATATTTCGCAATGCTCTTTCTATTTCACTACTTAATGTAAAAGGTTCTTCTCTTGTAGATTTTGCCAAAACTTTATTTTCTATATATAGAGAAAATTCTTCCAAATATTTTTTTATCTCATTCTTTGAGTATGGTTCTATAATAATAGAGATATTGTTATTATCGCGAATTTCTACTTCACATATAGTTGTTCTACCTCCACCTGTTTGCAATAGCTCCTGCCCATTACTATCAATTAAATTTAATAGTTTTGATATAGCTGTAGTCTTTCCAACACCTACTTTTCCTATAAAAGCTACAGTATGGTTAAAATTTTTTAAATAGTCTATACTTTCAATTAAAAATTCTCGATGTACTTGTAACTGTTTATATGTACTATATGATTTTGGTGTCTTTTTTAATATCAAATCTATACGCTTAGTTATTAAATCAATATCATAATTCATACTACCCCACCCATATTTATTCAAATAGATTATACTAATATCTATTATATCTAATTTTTAATTTAATACTTATTATAAATATATATTTTTCTTTAATACTATACCTTATAAAAAAAGATTTTCAAAAGAAAATAGAAAATCACAAGATAAGTTCATATATACTTTCCTTTGGTATATACGGTAACAATATATCCCTTAAAATAGCTGTTTAGGGTATGGATGAAGAATCTCTCTCATTTATTGTGAGTATCAAAAAACTAAATCCTCATCAAATTCCAAAATATATATTCATAGTTTTTACCATTTTGATGTTCTCTAAATAGTTTCATTAAATACTCTCTATTAAATCTACTATCAAGAGACTCTATTTTATATTGAACTATATCTTTTAACTCATCTCTAAACCACTCTTTAAGAGGAACTGCAAATCCCATTTTAGGTCTATCTATAAGCTCTCTTGGGAGTTGTCTATATAGAATATCTTTTAGTATAGATTTTGCTCCATATTTTAGTTTAATCTCTGTAGGGAGAGAGTATGCAAACTCTACTAATCTATGGTCAAGGAGTGGAACTCTAGCCTCAAGTGAATATCTCATGGTAGCTCTATCAACTTTTGTTAAAATATCATCTGGTAAATATCTATAAAAATCTATCTTTGAGTAGTTATCAAATGGGTCATTTGGGTTAAACTCTACTATATTTAAAAACTCTAAATATTCACTCTCTCTAAAACTCTCCTCTATGAACTCTCTACTAAAGATAGAACTCATTACCCACGGTTTTACATAGGTAGCCATAACAGAGTATAGATTATCTTTAGTTAGATGTTTTATTGGATATGCCATCTTCTCTAATCTATCTTGATTGGAGTATCTAAATATTAGTGATATTGTATCTCTTAATGGTTGAGGTATATTTTTTAAGATATTATAGTATTTATTAAGAAAAAAGTATCTATCATAACCTAAAAATAGCTCATCTCCACCATCTCCACTTAAAGCTACAGAGACTCTCTCTTTTGTAAATTTAGCTAATAACATAGTTGGAAGAGCAGAGGCATCTCCAAATGGCTCATCATAATATCTATCCATACTACTCATTAAATCAACTACATCACTAATCTTAAATATATACTCATAGTGTTCGCTTCCTATCTCTTTAGCTACTTCCCTAGCATAAGTTGCCTCATTATATCTCTTATCTTCAAACCCAATAGAGAATGTCTTAATCTTTCTATTGCTACTCTGTTGCATAATAGAGCTAACTAGAGAGCTGTCAACTCCTCCACTTAAGAAACTACCAACCTCTCTATCTGATAGTAGTCTATATTTTATTGAACTTCTAATAAGTCTCTCACTCTCTTCTACTGCCTCTTGATAATCTATCTCTATCTTATCTTTAGGTAGATGCCAATATCTACTCTTATATACTCCACTACCATTAAATGTTAAGTAGTGTCCTGCCTCTAATTTATATATATCTTTATAGAATGAGCTATTAGCAGGAGTATATCCAAAACTCATAAACTCTATTAAGGCTCGATTACTCTTTTTACTCTTTAATCTATCACTAAATCCTTTTAACTCACTAGAGAATGCAAACTCTCCCTTTTGATGTGTCCAGTAGAGTGGTTTTATCCCAACTCTATCTCTAATAAGATATAGTCTCTCTTCTATCTTATCAAATAGAGCAATAGCAAACATACCAATTAACATTGAGAGAGTCTCTTCTATATTAAATCTCTCAAACAGAGCTAAAAGTGTCTCTGTATCACTATGAGTTAGCCAAGATTTTCTATCACACTTCTCTCTTAACTCTAAATGGTTATATATCTCTCCATTAAAAACTATGGCATATCTTCTACTCTCCATTGGCTGATTAGCTCTACTATCTAAATCTTGTATTGCTAAACGGTTATGTGCTAAAAAGAGATTTTTCCCTTTAAATCTATACTCTTTTATGGTTGAATTATCTGGTCCTCTATGTGAGAGTCTGCTATTTAATATCTCTATCTCATCTAAAGAGTTTTTTGTATTAAAATAGCCTAAAATGCTACACATCTACTACTCCAATTAGGTTTATGAAAGAGATTATATCTATTAAATATAAATCTTATATAAAAGTATGATAAAATATTAAAATATATTATACTAAATTTAATTAAAATCTCAACAATAGGATATTGAGACTGACCGTTACTTATTAAGAATTTTATTAGTTTATATTACGATTATATGCAAATTGTGTTACAATGTCAAGAGAAAAGTTTCAGCAAAGCTGATTTTTCTACTCACCACCTTCTCCGAAAAAGGAAGAATTGATGAAATTAGATAAATTAAAAGAGATAATAAGAGATGAGACTGGAGTTCTACTCTATTTTTCAGGGGAAAATTGTAATGTATGTCATGCCCTAAGACCGAAGTTTAAAGAGTTATTTGATAATACTTTTCCTAAAATAAGACAGATATATATCGATGCACACCAAAATCCTCTAATATCTTCTCACTTTAGAGTATTTTCCGTCCCTACTATGTTAGTTTTTTTAGATGGAAAAGAGTTTATTCGAGAAGGAAGAGCTGTTAGCCTACATCAATTAAAAGATAAATTATCAAGACCATATAATATTATCCAAAATCTTTAATAACAAAATATCTATTTTTGCCATTTGGTACAAGCCAATATTTAACTTTAATATATTTAGGATTAGATAATTTTATAAGATTTACACTTTTATAATCTACTATGGGATAATCTATTCCACCTCTAAAGAGTTGATTACATCTAGCTACTCTTAAGGTGCTAAATAACATAGCTTTATGTGGAGAGTTAAACCTAAACTGCCATTTAGCATACTCCGAGCAGGTGGGGTAGTATCTACAGTTTGCAGGTAACATTTTAGATATATATTGATAAGCTCCAATTGGAGCTATAAAAAATCTTTTCACTCAAATTCCTGTATTACAGCTTTTAATATCTCCTGAGTCAAAACCTTTTTTAAACCACTCAACTCTCTGAGCTGAAGT
>WGAM01000018.1 GCA_015494795.1 Campylobacterota bacterium | reverse complement strand
TATGGATTAAATCAGATATTCTGTTCTCTATATAAAAAGGCTACTTTAGCAGTCCATAAGTTTATATTACCAAGTAGCTTTTTTGCTCATCTTATACGAGACAAGGTTACTATATTAGCTCTAATGCCTGTATATATCTCTAAAATGTTTGATGAAGAGACTCATAAGTTACCACTCCCTAAACAGTTAAATGGAGTTAGAGTTATAACCTCATCAGGTGGAAATATAACACAAGAGATGATAAAAAAGATAGATAACTACTTTAAAGAGGCTGATTTTTACTCAATGCACGGGCTAACAGAGGCGTTTCGCTCTACATATCTTGAGCCATCTCAAATCCATATAAGACCAACCTCAATTGGTAAAGCTGTGCCAGATGTAGAGGTTTATATTATTGATGAGAATGGTTTAGAGTGTAGAGATTTTGAGATTGGAGAGCTTATCCATAGAGGTGCTGGTATATATAAAGGTTATTGGAATAGTCCTGAAGAGACAGAGAAGAGATTTAAAAATATCTCAATCTTAAATAAAGTAATAGATTTAAGTAATCAAAACTCAAATGAGATAGTTGTTCAATCTGGAGACTTTGTATATAGAGATAGAGAGGGGTATATCTATTTTGTAGATAGAAAAGATGATATGATAAAGACAAATGGATATAGAGTAAGCCCAAAAGAGATAGAGAGTGTCGTAGAAAAAAACTTTAAAGATATAGATAGATGTGCTGTATTTAGTATTCCAAATGAAGATATAGAAGAGGAAATTGTTTTAGTATATAGTGCTAAGAGCAAAATTCCTAAAAATAAGATAATATTTGAGCTAAAGAGATATTTAGCTACCTATATGATACCAACTATTATAGTATATAAAAAAGAACTTCCTCTTAAAGCATCTCATGATGAGATAGTAGATAAGAAAGTATTAAGAGATGAGATTTTAAAAATATAATCTAATCTTAACATTATGACTTTATATATCTAATTTTTTTAGATGTTCAATAGTAAATTTTAATACTAATTTATTATCTCTATTTTTTGTTATCTCTATATTGCTTTTATTATGGAAATGGCTATTATCTAAAGCATTTTGAATGCTCTCTAATAGATGAAAATAGATTTTATTAAATGGTAGAACCATACTCTCTATCTGATTTTTCTCTATAATATCTACAATTATCTTAATTGCATGTTCATAATATAGTTTATTAATAGCTCTTTGTATTCTATAATCTTGCATTAATTTTAGATTGTTAATCCAAGTCTCTTTATCTATTTGGTTTAAATTACTCTCTTGAACTTTTAATATCTCCTCTTGTAATTTATTTTTATATCTTAATTTCTCCTCTTCTATATCTTTATCTATATCTGTCTGATACTCTCTTATCATCTTTACAATTTTTGAGTCTGGAATATTATTATCAAACTCATGTTTATGTTTTAAATCAATAATATGGAGTATATGTATTGCACCTTTTATATAGATATACTTATCCTCTTTTGTTTTATTAAAAGTAACTCCATGTTGATTTATTATTGGTTTATCACCACTATATTTTATCTGCATAATATCTCTTTTTTTACTAAAATTATAACAAACATTCTGCTATTTATTAGTAATTTTTTTAGAAAATATAGATGTGATTAATATAATTGCTACACCTAAATCTATCATTACATCAGCATAGTTAAATACAGCAAAATTAAATCCACAATGCCATGCAACATAATCAACAACTCCATCTTGTGTAAATCTATCATATAGATTACCAATAGCTCCTCCAATAATTAGACCTATTGCAAACGGGTATTTTTTTATATATCTCTCATATATTACAAATCCAATAATTAGAATAATTAAAACTAACTGTATCCATTTTAGATACTCTCCTAAAAATGAGAACATAGAAAAGGCTACACCCCTATTATAGTGTAGCTCTAAATTTATACAAGAGGTCTCTAAATGGTATAGTCCATCTACAAATAGACTCTTAATATTTTGGTCAATAGTTATAGTTCCAATAGAGGCTAATAGAAAGATAGTTATATATCTTATCATTATGCTAATGCCTCTTTAAAAAATTTTACAGTTTTTTTCATCATACTATCTAATGCTTCTATATCTCTACCTTCTAATAAAATTCTCATTAGATTTTCAGTACCAGAGTATCTAACCAGATGTCTAATACCTAAATCTTCAATCTCTTTAAATAGCTCTTTAACTCCCTCTATTTGGTTTATCTCTCTCTTTTCTACTATCTCTATATTCTCTTGAAGTTGAGGATATAGTTCAAAGAGATTAAAGGCATCACTAACCTTTTGATTACTATATAGTATATATGCTAAAACTTGAAGTGAGGTTAATAGTCCATCACCAGTTTTTGCATAGTCTGAAAATATGATATGCCCACTCTGCTCTCCACCAAAATTAGAGCCTATATCTTTCATTAGAGATAGTACATGTTTATCTCCCACATCACTTCTCTCTAACTTAAGCCCATGGCTATTTAGATACTCCTCTAATGCTTTATTACTCATAATAGTAGCTACAATCTTATTATCTATAAGTTTTCCCTCTCTATGTAGATATACAGCTAAAGCTCCGATTAACTTATCTCCATCAATAATCTCACCTTTTTCATCAACTACTACAATTCTATCTGCATCTCCATCAAGTGCAATTCCAATATCAGCACCTTTTTCTACAACCTTTTCTGCTAAATAGTCTGGATGCATAGCTCCACAACTACTATTAATATTAAAACCATTTGGATTTATACATAGAGGAATAACATCTGCTCCTAACTCTTCAAATATAGTAGGGGCTACATGATAAGATGCTCCATTAGCACAATCTACTACTATCTTCATTCCTGCTAATGTTAGCTCTCTTGGAAAAGAGTTTTTAATTAGGACAATATATCTACCAATAACATCATCTATCCTTTTAGAGCGACCAATACTCTTTTTTGTAGCAAAGTTTGACTCAATTTTTTCAAAATTATTAAATATTCTCTCAATTGCTCTCTCATCAACTCTACTTAGTTTATCTCCATCTGAATTGAAAAATTTAATTCCATTATCATAAAAGGGATTGTGTGATGCTGTAATCATAATACCTGCATCACATCTCATATTTTCAGTTAAAAAGGCAATAGCTGGTGTTGGCATAGGACCAATTTGAACTACATTATAGCCAACAGCAGTAAGTCCAGATACAATAGCATTCTCTATCATATATCCACTTCTTCTTGTATCTTTTCCAACTAAAATCTTATTTGTTTTTGCTCTTTTTCTAAAAAAGATACCAGCAGACATTGCTAATCTCATTACCATAAAGGCATTAAGTTTCTCCCCTGCTAATCCTCTAACTCCGTCTGTCCCAAATAGTTCCATATATATTCCTTAAGATAAATTTAATGAAATTTTAGCATAATCTCATAAAATCAACCTCTTAAGAGAAATGAAGATATAATACTCACATTTAATTTATAGCGATAATCGCAAATTTAAAGGTAAGTTTTGAACGAGAATTTAATAGGTTACATAGATAATCAGGGAAATATTATAGATATACAGAGTTGTAGTAACTCTGAGGGGTTAAGAGAGATTGAATATAGTAACTCTAAAGAGGCATTAGAGATTATTCGACACTCAACAGCACACCTTATGGCACAAGCAATAAAAGAGTTATATAGCAATGCTAAGTTTTTTGTGGGTCCTGTTGTTGATGAGGGGTTTTATTATGATTTTAAGGTAGATGAGAAGATTACTCAAGATGATTTAAAAAAAATCGAAAAAAAGATGAAAGAGCTTATCAAAAAAAAATATAAGATAGAGAAGTATGAGATAACAAAAGATGAAGCTCTTAAAAAATTTGGAAATGATGAGTTAAAAGAGGCAGTTTTATCTAAAATAGGTGATGAAGTTGTCTCAATCTATAAACAGGGAGAGTTTGAAGATTTATGTAGAGGTCCACATGTTCCAGCTCTTAGATTTTTAAATAATTTTAAATTAACTAGAGTTGCAGGTGCCTATCTTGGTGGAGATGAGAATGCAGAGATGTTAACTAGAATTTATGGTATTGCATTTGCTACTAAAGATGCTCTAAAAGATTATATAAAGATGATGGAGGAGGCAAAAAAACGAGACCATAGAAAAATTGGTGCTGAGATGGAGCTATTTATGTTTAGCGAAGAGTCTGGTGCAGGACTTCCATTTTGGATGCCAAAAGGTGCAAAACTTAGATATAAACTAGAGAATATTCTACATAAAGCACATATTAAAAGAGGCTATATGCCTGTAAGAGGTCCAGAGATTTTAAAAGCTGATATGTGGCGAACTAGTGGACACTATGCATGTTATGGTGAGAATATGTATCTAACAGAGATTGATGGACAAGAGTATGGTATTAAGCCTATGAACTGTATTGGACATATTCAGATATTTAAACAGAGTGGTAAAAGTTATAGAGATTTACCATTAAGATATTATGAGTATGGTGTAGTCCATAGACATGAGAAATCAGGAGTATTACATGGGCTACTTAGAGTTAGAGAGTTTACACAAGATGATGCTCATATATTTTGCACTCCAGAGCAGATTGCATCAGAAGTTATTGATGTTATAGAGTTTGTTGATAGTGTAATGAGACTATTTAATTTTGATTATACTATGGAGATTTCAACTAAACCAGATAAAGCTATTGGTAGCGATGAGGTTTGGGAATTGGCAACAGATGGATTAAAAGAGGCACTAAATCAAAACAATCTACCTTTTACTATTGATGAGGGTGGTGGAGCATTCTATGGACCTAAAATTGATATTAAAATAACAGATGCAATTGGTAGAAAATGGCAGTGTGGAACTATTCAGGTTGATTTTAATCTTCCAGAGAGATTTGGAGTTGAGTATGTAGCAGAAGATAATGTAAGAAAACAGCCTGTAATGATACATAGAGCAATATTAGGCTCATTTGAGAGATTTATTGGAATTTTAACAGAACACTATGCAGGAGAATTTCCTCTATTTTTAGCTCCTACACAGGTAATTATTGTGCCAATTTCAGAAGTTCATAATGAGTATGCGAAAGAGCTTCAATCTAAACTTATGGATATTGATATTGATTGTGAAATCTATAATAAAAATGAGAGTCTAAATAAGAGAGTTAGATTAGCAGAGAAACAGAGAGTTCCATTTGTAGCTATTGTTGGAGATGAAGAGGTTCAAAACAGTAGTGTAGCATTACGAGATAGAAGAAAAAAAGAGAGATATAATCTCAAATTTGAGGATTTTATGGTAGAATTAAGCAAACAACTTAATGAAGGTAAAATTTGAGTAAACAAAACAACAGAAATAACAGAGGAAGAAAAAAACCTGATGAGACTATCATGAATGATAACATTAGAGCTAGAGAGCTTAGAGTTCTTAGTGATAATGGTGAACAGTTTGGTATTATTTCAAGGGAAAAAGCTTTACAAATTGCTGAAAATAGAGGATTAGATTTAGTACTTGTATCGCCAAATGCAAAGCCACCTGTTGCAAAAGTTATGGATTATGGTAAACATAAGTATCAACTCGAAAAAAAGAAAAAAGAGGCTAGAAAAAATCAAAAAATTATAGATGTTAAAGAGGTTAAATTCTCATGTAAAATTGCTGAAAATGATATTGCTTATAAAGTAAAACATGCTAGAGAGTTTTTAGAGGCTGGAAAGCATGTAAAATTAAGAGTCTTTTTAAGAGGTAGAGAGATGGCAAATCCTGAATGGGGTGTTGATGTTTTGAACCGTGTATGGCCAAGATTGCAAGATGTAGGAAATTTAGAGCAACCGGCAAAACGAGATGGACGATATGTCAATATGTATGTAACACCAATAAAAAAATAATACTCTTCTCCTCCACTAAAAGAGATAGTTATTTTTCTTTAAATACTTTTATCAGAAATCCCAATGGTATTTGTCCCATTGGGTAGTTTATTTCTAATAGAGTTTAATCAATTTAAAAAAGGTCAATCGAAAAACTATAAAAATTATATCTTTTGAATATCTATTTTATATCTCTTACACATCTAATATATCTATCATAATTAATAGCTGCATTACTACTAGAACCATCTTTAAAATTTACACCCCAATACTCATCAGACTCTTTAATATAAGGTGTTTTTGACCAATATAGAGTATCTTTATTTACATGACTAAAACCATATATAATTGCAGGTTTATATCTTTTATAATTTACAATACTTAAGAGTTCTTGTAGAGTAGGTAGTCTCCAATCACTATATTTACCAAGTTGTAACTCTCTACAGTATGATTTGGCTTCTAAAAAAGTTACTTTTGTCTCTTCTGAATGTGTTGTATCTTCCCACATTAAGTTAGAACCTTTAACTCTAACTATAGTTGTATCGGCTGTTAAGAGTGATATAGAAAATAAGATAGCTATAATTTTTTTCATTTTCAATCCTTTTTTTTAATTATTTGACAAAATTATATCTTTTTTATATAAAAATTTTTAAATAAAAAACTATTAGTTTATGATACAATAAATTTATATTATTAAGGAATAAAAATTTAATGTTAAAAAAGAGATTTATAGAGGCTTTAGTAGCTGAAGATATAGGTAGAGGTGACCTCTTTGCTAGAGTTAGTAATTCAAAAGATATTAAGGCATACATATTAGCAAAAAGTGAAGGAGTTTTTGGTGGTAGGGAGTATATCTCAACTATGGCAAATATCTATAATTTAGATTTAGATTGGTTAGTAGAAGATGGGAGTAGTTTCGATATAGGAGATAAGTTACTCTATATATATGGAGATTCTAAAAAGATACTCTCTCTTGAACGCTCTATTTTAGATATAGCGTTACACGCTTCTTCTATTGCAACACTAACTAATAGATTTGTAAAAAAAGTGGATAGATATGGTATAAAACTTCTTGATACTAGAAAAACTAGACCACTTCTTAGAGAGTTTGAGAAGTATGCCGTTAGATGTGGTGGAGGAGTTAACCATAGAATGGGATTAGATGACTGTTTAATGTTAAAAGATACTCATCTAAAGACTATAGATGATTTAGATAAATTTATGCAAGAAGTTAGAAGAAAAATTCCATTTACATCAAAAGTTGAGATAGAGTGTGAGAGTTTAGAGATGGTAAGAGAGGGTATGAGAGTTGGAGCTGATATTATTATGTGTGATAATATGTCGATTGAGAAGATAAGAGAGGTTGTAGAGTTTAGAGATAAGAACTATCCTAATATACTATTAGAGGCTAGTGGTAATATAACTTTAGATAATATTGAGGAGATAGCAAAGAGTGGAGTAGATGCAATATCTTCAGGTTCTCTTATACATCAAGCAAATTGGATAGATTTATCAATGAAAATAGAAAATATATAATATTAAAGAGTTTTTTGATATATCATGGGATATGATTACAATAAAATTTAAAAGATTGGAAATATTGAAATGAGATATAGAAGAAGTAGTTATGGTAGAAGAAGAAGAAATTCTAAAAGTGCATGGATTATTGTATTAGGATTACTTATAGGAGTAGGTGCATATATATTTACCTCTCCTACATTTGAGAGGGAAAAGCCTGTTATTCAGAGTAAAAATAATATATATTGGAATAGAAGAGATCCACTTCTCATAACAATATCTGATAATATGGGGCTTAAATCATATAAGATAGAGATTAGTGATGGAGATAATAGTGTAGTTGTAGCTGATGAGTTAATATTAGAACCAAATGTAAAGAGAAAAGTTATTAAAGTAAAATATCCTAGTAAAGCTATTAATGGAGTTATGTTAAACTCTAAAGCTACACAGTTTAAAGTGACTATAACAGCTAGAGATAGAAGTAATTGGGGATTTTTTCAAGGAAACAGAACAGTTAAAAATATTATTGTAAATATAGATTACCATAGACCAGATATAAATATATTATCTAACTCATACTCTATTACTCAGGGTGGTTCTGCATTAGTTGTTTTTCAAGTTAAAGATGAAAATCTAAAAGATTTTTATCTAAAAGAGGGAGATAAAAAGTTTAAAGTTGTCCCTTATAAGGAACAGGGATATTATGCTTCACTTATAGCATGGCCATTTAATCAAGAACACTTTTCTGCTAAAGTCGTAGCAGAAGATATGGCAGGAAATAAGAGAGTTGTAAATATTCCCTATTATATAGTTTCAAGAAAATATAAGACTTCATGGATAAGAGCCACAGATAAATTTATAGATGGAAAAATTTCAGATTTAGCAGAGAGCAATCCACAATATGCACTGATAGAAGATAGAATTGCAAAACTAAAGGCGATTAATGAGAACATGAGAGAAGCAAATGAAAAACTTATACATACTCTAGCATCAAAAATACCTCAAAATATAGTTGATGAGTGGCATATCAAACCATTTTATCCTCTAAAAAATGGTAAAAAGGTAGCTAGTTATGGAGACCATAGACACTACTATTATAAAGATAAAAGTAATGAGGTTTCTCAATCATATCATGTAGGGCTTGATATGGCAAGTACAAAAATGGCAACAATTATAAGTTCTAATGCTGGTAAAGTTGTATTTACAGAAAATAATGGTATATATGGGAATATGCCTATGATTTCTCATGGAATGGGACTATATACTATATATGGACACTGCTCAACAATTTTAGTTCAACAAGACCAAGAGATTGATGCAGGAACACCAATTGCAAAAACAGGTATGACAGGATTAGCTTTAGGTGACCATCTACACTTTGGAGTATTGGTTCAAGGAATTGAAGTTAGACCAGAGGAGTGGATGGATAAGAGATGGATACATAATAATATAGAAAAAGTATTCCAAGAGGCAGATAAGATTATTGAAGGTAAATAAGAGTTTAAAATTGGAGATTTTATGGATTTAAATATTATATTATATCTAACTGCATATATTATTGCAGGAGTACCCTTTGGATTTATATTGGCAAAAGTTTTTGTTGGAGTTGATATAAGAAAAGAGGGTAGTGGAAATATTGGTGCTACAAATGTTTTAAGAGTACTAAAGGATAAGGCTCCTAAGATGGCAAAAAAATTAACTATTGTCACATTTATATTAGATATATCAAAAGGTATTGTAGTTTTAGCTATTGCTAAACTTTTAGGTGTAGATGATAATGTCTTATGGACAATGGCACTTTTAAGTGTTATTGGACACTGTTTTAGCATATTTTTAGGATTTGAAGGTGGAAAAGGGGTAGCTACTGGATTTGGAGTTTTACTATTTATGTTACCGATAGAGGCTATGATTGCTATTATAGTATGGTTTATCTCAGGTAAAATTTTAAAAGTATCGTCTCTATCTTCTCTTATGGGTTTAGGTGCTTTAATTATCTCATCTTATATAATTCACCCAGATATTCCAATAATCCATACACATGCACCAATATGGATAATCTCATTTATAATCTTCTATAAACATATACCAAATATTATTAGACTATTTAAAAGAGAGGAAGCTAAAGTTGTATAAGATACATATTGAAGATTTAACTATCAATACTATTATTGGTATCTTAGATTTTGAAAGAGTATCCAAACAGAGAGTTATAGTTAATCTTGAGATTATCTATAACTATATAGATAAATTTTTTATTGACTACTCTTTAGTCATAAAAGAGATTGAAGAGCTTTTTTATAAAAAGGAGTATAGACTCCTAGAGGAGGCAATAGATGATATAGGCTCAAACTTAATCTCTCACTATCCTAAAATTACTTCACTATATATTAAAATTTCTAAACCTGATATTATAAAAAATGCCTCTGTTTCCCTATCTAAAGAGTGGAATTAACCTCAAATAACACCTAATAATATAAAACAATGAAAAAATAATTAAAAAATATTTAAAAAAACTTTAAAGTATAATCTTTTTGTGTTATAATATTAAACGAATATTAAAATAGGAGCTTTAAATAAAATGAGAATATTAATTATAGAAGATGAGATTACATTAAGTAAAACATTATCAGATGGATTAAAAGAGTTTGGTTTTCAAAATGATGTAGCAGGTAATATTAAAGATGGTGAATACTATTTAGGAATTAGAAATTATGATTTAGTACTCTTAGATTGGATGTTACCAGATGGAAATGGAATTGATATAATTACAAAGTTAAAAGAGAAAGCACCAAAAACTTCTGTTATAATTCTATCTGCAAGAGATGATAGAGAGAGTGAGATAGAAGCACTTAAGGCTGGAGCTGATGACTTTATACGAAAACCTTTTGATTTTGAGATTTTAACAACTAGAATTGAGGCTAAACTCCGTTTTGGTGGCTCAAATATTATTGAAGTAGAAAATTTAATTATCAATCCTGAAGAGGAGAGAATTATATATGATGGTGAAGAGATTGAGCTAAAAGGTAAACCTTTTGAAGTTTTAACTCACTTAGCTATGCATAAAGACCAGATTGTATCTAAAGAGCAACTTCTTGATGCTATTTGGGAAGAGCCTGAGTTAGTAACTCCGAATGTAATTGAGGTTGCTATAAATCAGATTAGACAAAAAATGGATAAACCATTAAATATTACAACCATTGAAACAGTTAGAAGACGAGGTTATAGATTTTGCTTTCCAAAAGGAGCTTAGGTACTAGTTTTTTCTTAGAGATTGCTGTTATCATGACAGCAATGCTCATTGCTATTACTATATTCATATCATTTTTTTTATCATCATATATAAATAAAACAACAGAGAGAACTCTTAGAAAAGAGGCAGAATATATTATTCACTACTATCCTAATCAAGAGGATTTTTTTAAAGAGTTCAATACATTTAATCTAAAAAGAATATTTGATATTGAAGTAGCTATTAGAGATAAAAAAAATGAACCATCTATAAAAAGATTTGAGATAGATAATAACTACTACATTAGAGTCTCATATCCATATCCAAACTCTACTAAATCTATTATGCTAACAAAAAATATAACAGCACAGAAAGATTTAATAGAGAATATATATTTAATAATGTTAATTATTACAATAATAGGAATTATATTTATACTATACTACTCATCTAAATTATCTTCTCAACTTATGAAACCACTTAATAAATTGACATATAAATTTAGTAATATGAGTGAGAGTCTATTAGAGCCGATAAAAACTAATCAGTTACCTTATGAATTTAAAAAGGTGGGAGACTCTTTTAATAGTCTAATAAATAAGATAAAAACATCAATTAATTATAGAAAAGAGTTATATGTAGGAACAGCACATGAGTTAAAGACTCCTTTAGCAGTTATGAGACTAAAAAATCAGATAACTCTTATGAAATATAAGAAAGATGATAAGATAAGAGAGACTCTAAAACAGAATATAGACTCAATAGATACTCTAAATAATATGATACACAATATCTTAGAGTATGGAAGAGCAGAGGGTGGACAGTTTGAAAAACCTCAAAGAATTAATATTATTAGACTTATAGCAAAAAAGGCAGAGGAGTATGAGCTTTTAGCACATTCACAAAATAGAGACTTTATATATAGTTTTGAGACAGAGAGATTTATGATTACTATTCAACCCCTACTATTTATGCAGATTTTTCAAAATTTTATACAGAATGCTCTCCGTTTTACACCAGAGGGTGGATTAGTTAAAATTTTAGTGCATACTGATGCCAAAAACTTTATAGTTGATATAATAGATGAGGGAAAAGGTGTTGATGAGTCTGAAAATCTATTTGCACCATTTAAACGCTCACAAGATTCAGTAGGTGCAGGACTTGGGTTGTTTCTAGCCCAAAATGCAGCAGAATCTATGGGTGTAATTATATCTCTAAAAAATAGAGAAGATGGAGAAAAGGGAGCAGTAGCTAGTATTAAGTTTCCATTTGAGAGATTTTTACATAAGTAGATTTAATAGAGTCTCATATTAATATCTAGTTTATCTTAATAAGATATACTTACTATCACTATTACTTTCTTAGGAGATTAGATGCACAAAAAATTAGAAGATATGCTAGGTCGCTTTGGTGGCTTTGTTCATGATAACCCCTTTAAGGTTCTACTACTAGTAGCTCTTCTACTAGCTTTCCCTATTTCTCATGTCCCAAAAATAAAAATGGATACCTCTACCGAGGGTTTTATGCATGATGATGACCCTGTTTTACTAACCTACAATAAGTTTAGAGCTCAGTTTGGACGAGATGAGAGGATTATTTTGGCTATTGAAGATGAGAATATCTTCTCTATCGACTTTTTAACCAAACTTCGTAATCTTCATAAAGATATAGAGAAGAGTGTTCCTTATCTTGATGATGTTACCTCTTTATATAATGTACGAAATACAAGAGGTAAAGGTGACCAACTAATTACCGATGATTTGTTAGAGCCATTTCCTAAGAGTGATAAAGATATAGCAGATATTAAAAAGAGAGCTATGGAGTCACACTTCTACAAAGATTTGTTCTTAAGTCAAGATGGAAAGATGACAACTATTGTTATTGAGACTGATGCCTACTCTCATGATGGAGAAAAAGAGTTTAGTATAGAAGATGAGTTTAGTGAGGGGTTTGATGATAAACCAATAGAAAATAGAAAAGATAACCGAAAATTCTTAACAGACCAAGAGAACCATCAAATATTAGAAGCTCTACAAAAGGTAATAGATAAATATAAAGCAGAAGGGCTTAAAATCTATATGGCTGGTTCACCTACTGTAAACAATCAACTAAAAGCACAGATGAGGTCAGATATTCAAAAGTTTATGCGTATTACTTTTGTAATTATTTTACTCTTTTTATTTATTGTATTTAGAAGAGTTACAGCAGTATTATATCCTCTTTTAGTAATTGTTTTATCACTTCTTGCAACTGTTGGAACAATGGCATGGAGTGGTACAGCCTTCAAGTTACCAACACAGATTGTCCCATCACTTCTTATTGTAGTCTCTGTTGGGGCGACAGTTCATATTTTATCTATATTTTTTGATGAATTTAATAAAACAGGAGATAAAAGAGAAGCACTCTCCTATACACTTAAACACTCTGGGTTAGCTATTGCTATGACCTCCATTACAACAGCTATTGGTATTGGTTCATTCTCTGGAAGTGCTGTAGCACCCGTTTCAGACTTAGGGATTTTTGCTTCACTTGGGGTTTTAATTTCTCTATTTTTAACTTTAACTATACTACCTGCACTTTTAGCAATAACAAAACTTAAACCAAAAAGAAGCAAGGCTACAGATGCTCTTGATGAGATAATGAGAAAGTTAGCTATTATCCCTATAAGATACACTAAAACAGTTTTAATCATAAGTGCTATTTTTGTGATATTAGCACTTATTGCCTCTTTTAAAGTTAAACTATCACATAATCCTCTAAAATGGTTTCAACCAGATGTCCCTGTGCGAGTTTCTACAGAGATAATTGACAAAAAAATGAATGGTTCAGTTACCATTGAACTTGTAATTGATACAGGCAAAGTAAATGGTTGGCAAGACCCAGAGCGACTTAAAAAATTAAATGATTTGTCAGCTAAGTTAGAAAAATATAGCGATGAATATACACATATTGGAAAAGTAGTCTCTTTAGCTACTATTGTCAAAGAGACTAATAGAGCTTTACATGAAAATCAAGAGAAATACTATACTATTCCAACTAAACAAGATTTGGTATCACAAGAGTTACTACTTTTTGAAAATTCAGGCTCTGATGATTTAGAAGATGTAGTTGATAGTCAATTCTCTAAAGCAAGAGTTACGATTAAACTACCATGGCAAGATGCAATCCACTCAACCAAAGTGTTAGATTATGTAACCAAAGAGGCAAAAAAGACTTTTGAACAAGATAAGGTAGATGTTACAGGAATGACCCCACTTTTAGTAAATACATTCTCTCAAGCTATACACTCTTCTGTAGTAAGTTATATTATAGCAGGTATAGGAATTACTCTAATGATGATGTTAATCTTAGGCTCATTTAGATTGGGAATTTTAAGTATGGTTCCAAATATAACACCAATTATTATGGGATTACTTATTATGTATATAGATAATATTCCACTTGATATGTTTACTCTACTTATTGGCTCAATCGCTATAGGTTTAGCTGTTGATGATACCATACATTTTATGCACAATTTTAGACGATACTATCTAGCAAGTGGTGACCCTGCTAAAGCAATAGAGCAGACCTTTTTTACTACAGGTAAAGCGATGGTAATTACCTCAATAGTTCTCTCTCTTGGTTTCTTTGCCTACTTGGCTGCCAATATGATTTCTGTTCAAAACTTTGGTTTGATTACAGGCTCAGTGATACTATTTGCTCTATTTGCAGATTTACTTTTAGCTCCTGCTTTAATGATGATAGTGGCTAAAAAAGAGATTTTTTGAAAAATATATCTATATTTGGGACAAGTAGCGATGCTGGAAAATCAACTCTAACATTTGCAATAGGAAAAATTATACAGAAATTAGGATATAGTGTAGCTCCATTTAAGGCTCAAAATGTATCTAATAATTCTATAGTTGCAGATGATAATAGTGAAATAGCAGTAGCTCAATATTTTCAAGCAGAAATTTTAGGAGTTCAAACCTCATACCATCTAAATCCTATTTTATTAAAGTCTGGTAGAAAAAGCTCTGCTTCACTGATTGTTAAGGGGAAAAGTGTAATAGATAAAGATGTAAGAGAGTACTATAGAGATTTAGATGAGTTAAAACCAGTTGTAAAAGAAGCTTTTAACTACTTAGATAGTAGATATGATTGTGTTATTGCCGAGGGTGCTGGTAGCCCTGTGGAGCTTAATTTAATGGATAAGGATTTATCCAATATATATATAGCAGATGAGTTTAATACTAAGATTATATTAGTAGCAGATATAGAAAAGGGTGGGGTGTTTGCATCTATTTGGGGAGTATATAATCTATTGCCATCTAAATTAAGAGATAATGTAATAGGCGTAGTTATCAATAAATTTAGAGGTGATATAAGCCTATTTGATAGAGGTGTAGAGATTATAGAAAAAGAGTTTAAAATACCTGTTTTAGGAGTATTACCCTATATACCTTTTAATTTAGGATTTGAGGACTCTCAATCTCTATTAAATTATGCTCAAAAGAGTAAAAAAGGAGCTAAGCGAATAGGAGTTATAGCATACCCTACAATGAGTAACTATAATGATTTTGAGCCACTAATAGCTGATGAGAATGTAACTTTAGAGTTTATAAAGAGTGATATTAATTTAGATAGTTTTGATTTAATAATACTAGCAGGTTCAAAGCTGGTAATAAGAGATTTAGAGTGGTTAAAAGATGTTGGACTGTTTAGAAGATTAAAAGAGAGTAGAGTTAATATTTTAGGAATTTGTGGTGGATATGAGATAATGTTTAATAGACTTATAGATAGAGAGCATATAGAAGGAGATAAGGAGATAGTAGATGGATTGGGGTTTATTGATGATGATATTATATTTCAAAAAGAGAAAATAGTAAAAAGAGGAACTTATAATATATTTGGAGAAGTGGTTAGTGGATTTGAGATACACTATGGAGTTAGTAGAAAATATCCAATCTATTATGAGAGAGATAATATTAGAGGTACTTTTGTGCATGGATTATTTAATAATAAAAGCTTTATAGAGTATAAAAAGAGAACTATAGATGATTTTATATCTACTATAGAGAGGAGAGTAGATATACAAAAAATCATAAAAAAAATTATTTACTAAATAAATATTAATTAAATAAAAGATAAACTTATATAATTTGATATAAAAAGGGAAAAAATGAACATATATAAAATTATGATATTATCAACAGCTCTTATATTTGTAGGTTGTGAAACTGGAGTAAAAAATAAAAAGAGTACAGATAAAAAGATAGAAGAGAGTGGGAAATCTGGCATTGTAGTAGATGAGAATAGAAACTATAAACCATATATACCTAAAAGTTCAGAGATTAAAAAGATTTTTTCAAACTCTGGAACTCCAGGGTACTACATTCAAGTAGGATATTTTAAAGAGAGAAAACCAACAAATGAGTTTATTAACCGTATGAAGTTTTCTCAACTGCCATATATTTTATTAAAAAAAGGTCAGGGAGAGTATGCACTAATTGGGCCATATATATCTTATAATAAGGCAAATGAGATATTGGGAAGTGCAAGAGATTTTGTAACCTCAAGTGCTTTTATTATAAAATTGGTGCGTCCCTAGATTAGATAATGTTTAATCTTTATAATTTAATTATTTATTAAATATCAAATTAAATATAGATATTAAATATATATATAAACATTTTTATGTTATGATTTGTTGTTCATAAACACAATTTTATAATTTTTAGGAGATTTTATATGAATAAAAAGATTATATTTAGTAGTATAGTTATGGCTTTTATATTTTCAGGTTGTTTAGGTTTTGGAGATGCTAAACCTACTATTGATAAAGTAGATAAAAAGGTACAAAAAGTTGATAAAAGTGCAAAAAAAACAGAAAAAGTTATAAAAGATATAAAAAAAGAGGTTAAGAGTAAAAAAGATGAGATTGCTAAACCAGAAGAGTCAAATCTACAAGATGTAGTTATTGAAAATGAGGTTGATATTAGTGATGATGGTACAAGTATTAGTAAACCTCAACTTATAGAGTCTGTAGATTAGAATAGATTACTCTTTATGAGTAGTCATAAAGATTAGGTGATTTATTGGAAAAAGTATCAAAAATTTTAAATCAAAAGGGAAAATTACTTACAGAAATCTATTTTGAACTTCAAAAATATTTTGAAAATAAGTATGGGAATGATACTATTATTCTTATTGAGATAGGTAGCTTTTTTGAGATATATGAAGTTAATAATGATGAGCTAAAGATAGGGAAAGCTAAAGAGATAGCTACTCTTTTAAATATTCAACTAACAAGAAAAAATAAGGCTATAGCCCAAAACTCCATAAAAAATCCACTACTTGCAGGTGTTCCTACTGTATCTATTGAGAGATATTTAGCTAGATTGATTGATACTAAAAAATATACTATTGTAATGGTTAAACAGAAAGGGACTCCACCCAAAATTACAAGATATATCTCAAATATTATATCTCCAGGGACAAATTTTGAGTATCAGACAGAAGTTAATGAAAATAATATTGTATCTGTCATTATAGATGAGAATGGAGGAATATACTCTGTTGGATATAGTGCTATTGATGTTACAACAGGCAAAACAATAGTAAATGAGATGCACTCAACTAGAGATGATAAAACCTATGCACTAGATGAGCTTTTTAATCTTCTACAAACATACAATACAGCAGAGATTATTATTACCATTGATAATAAATCAATAGATAGAGAGTGGATTAGTAACTATTTAGAATTTCATCAATACCATATATCTTTTAACTCAAATAGATGTAAGATAGATTATCAAAATGAACTATTTAAGAGAGTCTATCAGATAAACTCTTTTTTATCTGCTATTGAGTATATGGATTTAGAGAGACACCCATATACTACAGAGTCTTTAGCAATACTAATCGATTTTATTATAGAGCATGATGAGGCTATTATAGAGAAGATGAATAGACCTCTATTTTTAGGTGGTAGCAAATATCTATATTTGGGAAATAATGCACTAGAGCAGTTAGGAGTTATATCTAAAGATAGTAAGGAGCTAACTCTTTTAAAACTTATAGATAAAACTTCTACAGCATTTGGAAAGAGACTATTAAAAGAGAGACTACTCTCTCCAATAGTAGATAAGGAGATATTAGAGGCTAGATATGATTTATCTACAAAACTTATAAAAAATAGTAAAAGATATGAGACTCATCTAAAAAATATATATGATTTAGAGAGAATATTAAGACGGATAAAACTTCAAAAACTACACCCAATAGAGCTTACATATATGAATATGTCACTATATGCTATATCTAATCTCTTAAAAGATTTATCAAAAGATAAAATTAACTATGATAGTAAACTATATGATGGTGTAGAGGAGTTTAAGAGTTATTTAAAAGAGAGATTTGATTTAAATATCTGTGCTAAATTTAGAATAGACCAGATTGATGATAATATATTTAAAGAGGGAACTTATCCTATTATAGATAATCTATTAGATAAACAGAAGAGTGAAATTGTAAAATTAGAAGAGGTAGTATCTCATATAGATAAACTATTTATCCAAAAAGAGAAGAAAAATAGCTCAAAAAAAATCTATGCAGAGATAGGCTATTTAGAGAGTGAGGGATTTACTATTAATCTAACTAAAAATAGATTTAAGATGATAGAGAAAGAGTTAAAGGACTCTTTTGTTACTATTAATAAAACTCACTATTTCTTTAAAGATTTTAGATATAAGATATTAAAAAATAGTGTTAAGATAAACTCACCTCTATTTGAAGAGATAACTCAAAATTATGATAGTAATCAGGTAAAATTAGTAGCTCTTGTAAAGAGTAGATATATAGATAGTTTAGATGAGTTAGATAAGAGATTTTCGCGACTACTTGATGATATTATCTCATTTATTGCCGATATTGATGTGGCAGTATCTAATGCAAAATCTGCTAAAGAGTTAAATTTAACTAGACCAATTATTACTAAAGAGGGAAGTGGATTTGAAGCTATTGGACTTAGACACTTAATTATTGAAGCTAATGAGAAGAGTGGAATATATGTACCAAATGATATATATCTAGGAGAGGGGATTAAGACAACTCATAACCACATTACACTAAATGCAAGTGGAGGGAAGAGAGTTAGTGGAGTCTTACTATATGGTATTAACTCATCTGGAAAATCATCTCTTATGAAGAGTATTGGATTAGCTGTTATTTTAGCTCAAGCAGGTTTTTTTGTTCCAGCAGTTGAGCTTAAATTTAGTATGTATGATAAGATATTTACAAGGATTGTATCTAAAGATAATCTATATAAGGGACTATCTACATTTTCAGTAGAGATGATGGAGTTAAAAAATATCTTTAATCGTGCAACCTCTAATAGTCTTATCTTAGGAGATGAAATATCACAAGGAACAGAGACAGAATCAGGTGTTGCCATAGTATCAGGAGCAATTCTTAAACTCTTGGAGCTAAAGGCTACATTTATATTTGCAACACATCTACATCAATTAAAAAATATTAATGAACTTCAAGATATTAAAGAGCTTATATTTTTACATCTTGGTGTAAGATATGATGAGAGTAGTGATAGATTAATATATAATAGAGAGCTACAACTTGGTATGGGGAGTTCTCTATATGGGTTAGAGTTTGCTAAATCTCTACATATGGATAAGAGTTTTCTAAAAAATGCCTATAGAATTAGAGACTCTATTATTGGAAATCAATCTGAACTTAAGAGTATAAAGAGTAAAAAGAGAAGTAGATATAATAAAAATCTATATATAACTAAGTGTGCTTTATGTAGCGATATGGCAGAAGATACACACCATATAACTCCACAAAAAGAGAGTAGTTTTAATAAAAACCATAAATATAATCTTATTCCACTCTGTAAAAAACACCATAAGTTAGTTCATAGTGGTAAAATCTATATTAGTGGATTTATGATGAGTAGCGAAGGGTTACAACTACACTATGAAGAGAGTAGTTAAACATTTAATAATAAGTTTATTTTGATAGAATATAGAAAATATTTAAATATCAAACAACATAATAAAACATAAAATAAGGATATATGGGAGATGATTAATCAATTAATTAAGGGTTCAATAATGTTAGTAATAGTTTTTATTATAGCACTAATTACTGCATTTATATATGCTTATAATGAGATACAACTTGATATGGATAAGATTGTTAATTATCATCCAAAAATATCATCTGTAATACTAGACTATAAAGGTAATAAGATTGCTAATATTATGAAAGGACGACATAGATTATATGCAAAATATGATGATATGCCAAGCTATTTAATAGAGGCTCTAATTGCTATTGAAGATACTAGATTTTTTGAACATAATGGAGTTAATCCAGATGCAATTATTAGAGCATTTTTAAGAAACTATAAAGCAGGTAAAAGAGTTGAGGGTGGAAGTACCATAACTCAACAACTAGTTAAAAAGATTTTACTCTCTCCCAAAAAGAGTTACACTAGAAAACTAAAAGAGGCGATTTTAGCTATAAAGGTGGAGCAGGAGTTAACAAAAGAGGAGATATTAGAGAGATATTTAAATGAAATATCTTTTGGTAGAGGATATTTTGGTGTAAGAACAGCATCTAAAGGATATTTTCATAAAGAGCTAGATAAATTAACTCTAAAAGAGGCCGCTCTTTTAGTTGGACTCCCTAATGCACCATCATATTTTAATCCTGTAAAACATCTTGATAGAGCATTAAAACGGGCAAATACAATATTAAGTAGAATGAGAAAACTTGGCTGGATAAGAGAAGATGATTATTTAAAAGCTATAAAAGAGACACCAAAAATATATCATGATACTCTCACTCAAAATATTGCTCCATATATAACTGATGAGGTTGTTAGACGGCTAAAAAAAGATTTTCCAGATATTAAAACAGGTGGATATACTATCTATACAACTGTAGATATGAGAGAGCAGAAGATTGCAAGAGATGCTTTAAAGTATGCTTATAGAAGAGCTTTGAGAAAATATAAAAAATCTAAGTTGAATGGTGCGATTTTAGTAGTTGATAATAGTACAGGTGATATAAAAGCCATGGTAGGAGGAGTTGATTATAAAAAGAGTGCATTTAATCGAGTTACAATGATGGAGAGACAACCAGGTTCAGCCTTTAAACCATTTATATATCAAGTTGCTTTAGATTTAGGATATAACCCAGCAACAGAGTTAACAGATGTGGCTAGAACCTTTCAATACTATAAAAATGGAAAGAGAGTAATATGGAGACCTAAAAATTATGAGAGTAACTTTGTTGGATTTATTAAATTAAGAGATGCACTTGTTCATTCACGAAATCTAGCTACCATTAATCTTTTAACAGAAATTGGTGTTGATAGAGTTTTAGAGAAGTTAAAACCTCTAAAAATTTCTCATATTCCACAAGATATGTCTATATCCTTAGGAAATTTAGGAGTTAGCCCTGTTAAGATGGCAGAGATATACTCTGCATTTGCAAATGGAGGACATATGATTGAGCCTCGTCTTATATCCAAAGTTGTATCAAAAGATGGAACTGTTATATATGAGGCAAAAAATCAAGAGATTAGAGATTTTACTAAACCAGAACAGGCATATCTTATGACTGATATATTAAAAGATGTTATTATTAGAGGAACAGGTAGAAATGCACAAGTTAAAGGTATAGAACTTGCAGGAAAGACAGGAACAACAAATAGAAATGTTGATGCATGGTTTTGTGGTTACTCTCCTGCTCAAGAGGTGATTGTATGGATAGGAAGAGATAATAATAGACCAATAGGAAAAGGTGCTACTGGTGGTGCCGTAGCTGCTCCTGCCTTTGCATACTTTTTTAAAAGGTTATATCAAATATATCCAAATCTACCAAGAACATTTAAAGTTCCAGATGGTGTGTATAATTCAAGAGATGGTGTTATCTCTGAATTATATACAGAGACTTCACCACTCCCATCAAAAGCAGAGACATCTACAGCACAAGAGTTTCCTGATATGTTTTAACTCAAATAGTTATGTTAAACTTCCATAAAACAATTATTAAGGATATATAATGATACTAATTGCAGGACCTTGTGTTTTAGAGAGTAGAGATAGAGTTATGAGAATTGCAGAAGAGCTTATGGTTTATCATGAAGATTGTACTAAAGATTTCTATTTTAAAGCTAGTTTTGATAAAGCTAATAGAACAAGCCTAAACTCTTTTAGAGGACCAGGGATTGATGAGGGATTAAAAATGCTTCAAGAGGTTAAAGAGCAGTTTGGATATAAGCTCTTAACAGATGTTCATGATGCTACTCAACCAGAAGTAGTAGCCCAAGTTGTTGATGTTCTTCAAATCCCAGCTTTTCTATCTCGTCAAACCGATTTATTGGTAGCTTCTGCTAAAACTAATGCTATAGTTAATATTAAAAAGGGACAGTTTTTAGCTCCACAAGCTATGAGTTACTCTATAGAGAAAGTTTTAAAAACACGAGGATTTAATGGAAAACCTATTTATGAAGAGTCTAGCAGATATGGAGTATGGTTAACAGAGAGAGGTTCTACTTTTGGATATGGAAATTTAGTTGTTGATATGAGAGGATTAAAGATTATGCGAGATTTTGCTCCTGTAATATTTGATGCAACTCACTCTGTTCAAGCTCCAGCAAGTGGAAATTCAGTTAGTGGTGGAGATAGAGAGATGGTTGAGTATCTAGCAAGAGGAGCTAGTGCTGTTGGAGTTGATGGCTTCTTTTTTGAAACACACTTTAATCCAGATATAGCCTTAAGTGATGGGGCAAACATGATTAAATTAGATAAATTAAATAGTCTAATAGAGCAGATTGACGCAATTAGAGCTATTGTTGAGTAAAAAATTATAATAATATTTGATATTTTAATAAAATAGATTATAATTATGGCAATAATTTATAGGAGAGTTAATGCTTCGATTTGCCTCAATGCCAATAGATATGGATATAGCCTCTCTTAGAGTAGCTATATTAAACTATATTGTTGCACAACAGAGAGAAGATAGATTTTTAGTTCGTATTGATGATATTACTATCTCTAAAGAAGATATAAAAGGTAGAGATAGTGAAATTATGATGATTTTAGAAAAGTTTGCTATTAAACATGATTTAGTATATCATCAGAGTGAACATCTAAATATCTATCAAAATTTAGCATTAAGAGTTTTAAAAAATGGACGAGCTTTTATCTGTAACTCTAATTTAGAAGAGATTAAAGAGAAGAGTAGAGATAGTTTTATAGCTATTAAAAAGCCTAAAAAAGATATTATATATAGTGACTTTATAAAAGGAGAAGTTGTAACTCCTTTAGATGAGATTGGAGATTTTATAATCTTAAAATCAGATGGAACTCCAACCGATATATTTGCATCAGCTTGTGATGATATGCTTAGTGGTATAGAGTTTATTATTAGAGATAAAAAAGAGATAGATAGAACTCCTAAAGAGGTATATATAAAAGAGTCATTAGGATATTTAGAAGATACAAAATATGTACATATTCATAATCAAAATATGGGTAATATAACTATCAAAACTCTATTTAAACAAGGATTTATTGCAGATGCGATATTAAATTATCTAATTCTTTTAGGATATAAAAATCCACCCAAAGAGATATTTACTCTTCCAGAGGCTATTGAGTGGTTTAATTTAAATCAAATCTCTAAATCTTATAAGTTTGATATGGATAGACTTCGGGATATAAATAGAGAACATCTAAAGAGATTAGATGATAAAGAGTTATCAAGAGTTTTTGGATTTGCAGATAGCTCTATTGGAAAACTTGCTAAGTTATATCTAAATGAAGACTCTACTCTCAATGAGTTAGAGAATAGAATTAAAAGTATATTTAAACCTAAAGATTTTAACTCCAAATGGGGTAGAGAGATGAGGATTATAGAGAATATAATTATAAATGCTCCTATAATTGATGATTTTAATGATTTTAGAGAGTATATTAGAGTTAAAAGTGGTTTAGAGGGAGAGAACCTATCTAAACCACTACAGATTTTATTAACAGGGAGTGAAAATAGCCCTAAACTTAGTGAGATATATCCACTAATTAAATATTATATTTTGGAGGTTGCATCATGAGTGCATTAATTTTTGCTATTGTTCAACTGATACATTCAGTTATTAGTCTATATATTTGGGTTATTATTATATCTGCTGTACTATCTTTTGTTCAGCCAGACCCAAGAAATCCTATTGTTGATGTTTTAAATCGTCTTACTCAACCAGCTTTTGCTTTTGTAAGAAGAAAAATGCCTTTTGTTATCTTTTCTGGTATTGATTTATCCCCAATTGTAATTATATTTGGATTACAGTTTATAGATACACTTCTAATGCGTTCGGTAATGGCTATATAGATGACTCTTATAATAAAAGCTATTTTAGTTTTTATATTTGTCACCACTACTATATATGCTAAGGTATTCTCTTTAGATGAGATAAAAAAGATGCCCTCTTCATATAGTAGAGATTACTATATTTGGAGGTTTCTAAATGAGACGAAACCAAATAGAGATGAAGCACTAAAGGCTTATAATTTAGCAAAAAGAAAAAGCTATAAGATAAAAAAGGCTATTAAAAAGATTATTGGGACTATTCCAGATAAAAAGATTAAAACTCAAAAAGACCCATCTAATTTTATTATCTATCCAGAGGTTGCAATTAAAAAGAGTAAGAGTAGTTTAAAGAAGCTCTATCAAAAGATATTGAAGAGAGGACAACACTCAGATGTATTAAAAGTTATGAGTAGTGATAATCCATTTGAAGCTCTAAAAGGTATCTCTCCTAAATCTCAATGTTATATCTTTAATAGATGTAAAACTAAATATAGGAAGAGATATTTTAACTATCCATTTTCTAAAGAGCAGTTAGAAAAATTGGTTTTAGAAAAAGCATTTAGATTGACTCTCTTTAAGATAATTACTACTCCTGCTTTAGATAAGTTAAAAAAGTCTCTACTCAATACACCAATAGAGACCCTACCATATAAGAGTACTTTTCTATTAGCTATGAATGCAGTTGAGTTTAATAATAAAGATAGAGCAGTATATTATCTTAAAAAAGCAAAAGAGAAGAATAAGAAACAGTCAGTACATGATAAGTGTAATTTTTGGTTATATCTTTTAACTAAAGATAGAAGTTATCTAAAACTTCTACTCAAGAGTAATCAAATTAACCTATTTACACTTAGAGCTAGAGATATTTTACGAAAAAAATATCCTAAAGTTATTACACCTAATTTAGGACTACATTTAGTAGAGTATTTTGACCCATATAATCCAATAGATTGGGAGAAGATAAAAATATCAATGAGAGAACACCCAGAGAGTATGGAGTTTTTAGCAGATAACTATAGAAGTACAATAACAGAGGGGGTTTACTGTTATCTAAAAGAGAAGGCATCAAATTATAAAGAGCAGTATTTTCCAATGCCATATAGAGATGCTATGATTGGAAAAGATATTAAAAGAGTGGCACTAATATATGCCATTGCTAGACAAGAGAGTAGATTTGTACCAGCCTCAGTATCTCCAGCTTATGCTTTAGGTATGATGCAGATAATGCCATTTCTTATTAAACATCTAGCAAAACAGAAAAAAGAGAAGATTGATTTAGATGATATGTTTGACCCCTATATAGCCATAGATTATGCCAATAGACATTTAGATTATTTAAATAGATTTCTATATCACCCTCTATTTATAGCCTATGCCTATAATGGTGGAATAGGTTTTACAAAAAGAACTCTTAGAAAAGATAATATGTTTAAAAGAGGTAGATATGAGCCATATTTAAGTATGGAACTTATTGATTATGCAGAGAGTAAGGAGTATGCAAAAAAAGTTTTAACAAATTATGTCATATATCTAAATCTTTTAGGAGTTAAAACTAAAATTACTACCCTATTAAATCAGTTAGATAAACCATTAGAGACAGATAAATTTAGATAGATTATCTATCTTTTTCTAAAAATACATCAATAGAGATAGCCTCAAAACTTCCATCAATCTCCTTTTTTATCTCAATTCCTCTAACTCCAACATATTTTCTTACAACTTCAACTATCTCTTTTTTTAAGTTATCCATAAAGGGATATATATCCTTACATCCCCTATCAGACATAATTGCAATACTTAATCTATCTTTTGCTACAGATGCACTCTTTCTTTTTCTCCAAAAATCGAACATTATTTAAATATTCCTGCTAATTTTTTAAATAGACTAGAGTCTGTAACCTCAACATCTTTCATATCAATCTTCTTTCCACATAGACGAGCAGATATTCTCTTATAGGCTTGACCTGCAATTGAGTGTTTATCTAAAATTACAGGTTTACCTTGATTTGAAGCATCAATTACACCACTATCTTCAGGTACTTTCCCCACAAGTTTGATATTTAAAATATCTAAAATATCATCACTCTTGAGCATCTCACCACTCTGAACCATATCTGCTACAATCCTATTGATAATAAGATATTTAGCTACCTCTCCACCATCTTTAACCTTTTGAGATTTAGAGTCCAATATTCCAATAGCTCTATCTGCATCTCTAATAGATGATACTTCAGGATTAACAACAATAATAGCTGCATCTGCAAACTCAATTGTATGCTCAAATCCACTCTCAATTCCAGCAGGAGAGTCTAATATGACATAATCAAAATTATCTTTTAGCTCTTTTACTAATTTTTGAACCTTTTTAGAGTTTAAAACTCTCTTATCTTTACTCTGTGAAGCAGCTAAAAAACGGAGATTATCATCTACTTTACTCTTAATTAGAGCCTGTTTTAGAGATGCTTCACCGTCCATAACTTGAACTATATCATAAACAACACGGTTCTCTAAACCTAAAATCATATCTAAATTTCTCTGTCCAATATCAAAATCAACAACAGCACATCTTTTTCCATTCATAGCCACACCTAATCCAAGATTAGCCACTGCTGTAGTCTTACCTACGCCACCTTTTCCACTAATTACTGCTATTACAATACCCAATTTGTCTCCTTTTTAAAACAGGGTTAATAACTATCTCTTCACCTTTTAGTTCAACCCTATTTAATCTATCTTCTAAAAATTTACTATCAATCTCAACACCATGAAATATTATATTTGCTTTTGATGAAGCCATTATTATCATAAAATTACCATCACACCGAATAGAACCCTCAACCAGCTGTGTAATAATTAGATTACCACTAGTATATATAGTTGCTCCACTATTTACTCTATTTAGTAGTAGTAAATCTCCATCTATCTCTATTACTCTACCACTACGGACTATCTCATCTATTACACTTAGATTGTTTTGAAGTCTATTTGAGAGTTTTTCTAACTCTGTTTGAGCAATAATTCTATCTATGTCACACTCTCTTTTTTGAATAGAGAACTCCTCCTCAAGAGCCTTTCTTGACCTCCCCCTTGGAAGTTTTATATTATTAATAAAAGTTAAAGATTTTGAATTTAGATAGTTTTTGATATTCTGACTTAAATAACCATTTATAACAATAAGATGGTCTTTAAAAAGAGCATAATTTGTATTAAAAAAGGCAATAAACCTCTCTTCATCGTCAATACCACACTCATAAACCTTAACTGAATACTGTTTACTTTGCAAAATAGACTCCCTAAGATGTTATAATTTATGACATATTACCATTTTATCTTTTTTCTATTAATAATGTGATTAAATAGGATATAAATATAAAAAAATTTATATTATTTTGTGTTATCTTTGATATAATCTTTTTTATGAAAAAGAGAATTATATTAATTATTATCTATTTTATATTTTCAGGTTGCACAATTACACCTCTCATTGCAAAAGGTAGTATTAATAGCAAAATTACAATATTAGACCAGAGGAGTCTTATATTTATGGATAAAAATGGTATCCCTTTTGAAGGAGTATCTGATTTAACCTATGATAAAAAGAGACATAGATTATATATGATAGGAGATAGAGGATATTTCTACTCTTTCTATGCTAAATTTAGAAATAGAATAGAGAGACTTAAATATTTAAATGCTTTCCATATTAGAACTCTAAAAGGTAAAATTTTACACCCAGATATTGAGGGATTAACTCATAATAGTAGAGATGAACTTATAGCTTCATTTGAGAGGTATCCAAGAGTAAAAAAGATAAGTAAAAGTGGAAGATTACTATTTAACTATAAAATACCTAAAAAACTACAAAATAGACATATATATAAGAGTAAAAATAGTATGTTTGAGGCTATTGCATATCACCCTAAATATGGTATATTAGTAGCAACTGAATATCCTATTAATAGACAAAAAAATATTAATCAAACAATATACTCTCTAAATGGAGAGGAGTGGCACTTTAAGGCTCAATCTTACCCTAACTCTGCTATTACAGCATTAGAGGTAATGAGTGATGGAAATATTTTAGTATTAGAGAGAGCATATAGAGGATTAACCTATCCTATCTATATTACTCTAAAAAAAGTATATTTAGATAGATGTGATAGATATAGAAATTGTAAATCAGAAGTTTTAGAGGTATTTAATAGTGATAATGGGGGAGGCTATAATAATTTTGAGGGTTTAGCTAGGGTTGGAAAAGATAGATATGTAATGGTTTCAGATAATAATGGACACTTTTTTATATCTACTATGCTTATCTATTTTAAAGTAAATAGATAAATAATTTCATTTTTATTACTAACTATATTGATACTATTCTTTTTTATTAAAATAAAACATTATAGATAGGTATAGATGATAAAAAAGATAAAAATACTTCTCACAGAAGATAAAAAAATTAATCAAGATATTATATTAGGACTTTTAGAAGATAGTAAATTTGAGATAGATATTGCAAATAATGGAAAAGAGGCTGTAGAAAAGTGTAGATATATTAACTATTCTCTAATCTTAATGGATATTGATATGCCCATAATGAATGGTTATGAAGCTACTAAAAAGATAAGATTAGTAAATAAGAATATACCAATAGTAGCATTAACTTCACATATTGATAGAAATTCAATAGATAGAAGCAGAGAGGTAGGAATGAATGAGCATTTATCTAAACCAATAGAGCCTAAAAGGCTATATAAAACATTTTTTCGATATATTATATAATATAATTTTTTTATAAACAGAGGGGAATATCATGGAAAATATAGAGTTACCATACTTTAAAAATATAGATACAGATATAGGTTTAAAGTATTTAAACCATAATAAAAAATTATATCTTAAAATCTTAAATAATTTCTTAAATCGTTATAGAGATTTAAAAATAGATAGATTAAAAGATAGTGAACAGAAAGATACAATACATAGTATCAAAGGACTCTCCTCTACTCTTGGCATGATAAATTTAAGTAAAATAACAACAGCCATTCATAATAGCAAAAATATAGAAAGTTTTAAAGAGTTTTCAAAAGAGTTATCTATAGTTATTAATGAATTAATTTTAGCATTTGAAGAGAGTGAAAATAGAACAGTTCTACTTATTAGTGATAAGATTATAGATATTGATATTTTAGTTGAAGTCTTTGATGAAAAATATGATGTAGTTGTTGCATTAGATAGAGATAGTGCATTAGATACTCTAAAAGAGGAGTCAATATCAATTGTTCTATTAGATACCACTATAGATAATACAGATATTTTTAAACTATATAATTATATTACAGATATGGAAATACCAATAATATTACTTATTGAAGAGAGTAAAAAAGTAAATTTTAATAAAATTTTAGATAATAACTCTACTAAATATATTTTCAAACCAATTAACATTAAAGAGTTGGAGAACTCCATAGATATATATTTAAAATAAATATTTTTTAGTTTAAAAATTTGAATAAATATTATTTTTTAAGTTTTAATTAATATTTTGAGGATATACTTTTAATATTAATGTTAAGGAGAGAGAATGAAACTATTTGCATTCTATATACTATTTAATACAGTTGCATTTGCAGATATTTCTATCATAATATCCCCTAAAAGCCCTCTTAAAGGAGTTACAATAGAAGCATTAGCTAAAGTATATCTAAAAAAAACAGATACTATTAATGGGGTAAAGGTGATACCGATAGATAATAAAGATAGTTATAATGAGTTTTGTAAAAAGGTTATAAAAAAGACACCAAAACAGCTACATGCCTATTGGATGAAAGAGATATATAGAGGTAATAAACAGCCCCCAGAGAGACTATCAACTTCTCAAATAGAGCAGAAAATAAAACAAAATCCAAAAGTTATATCTTATACTAAGAGTAAATTATCAGGAAAAGTTCTATTTACTATTAGATAATTCTTCTTTAAAATATGATATTATTTCCTTAATATTTAGATAAGGGAAATATATGTTAACATGTTTAACTTTAGTATAACTCAAAAAGTTCGTATTATATTTATAATTATTTTACTCTTTTTTATAGTTTATATATCAATAAGTTACCAATTTACAAGAGATAGTATTGATGAGTTAAATAGTATTGAACTTAAAAAATCTCAAATTGCTTTTTTAGATAGGGAAAATCTATCTATTTTACGAAATATTATTATTCGATTTAATGATGTAGCTACAACAGGAGAGATAGATGGATTAAAACAGATTACAAAAAGTAAAATTGAGATTGATAAAAGATTAGATGAGTTAAGCAAATATAGTAGTAGAAATATAATAAGAAAAGAGAAAGAGCTACTTCAAGAGTTTTATAATATTGGAGTAGAGACAACTAAAGAGTTAGCATTAAATATAAGAGATAGCAAACATATTAAATCTTTTCAAGAGATTAGAGATAAGATATATAGATTATATAATAGTCAGAAGATAAAATCATATAATATTTTAAAAAACTCTATTAGAGAGGTATCTAAAAATACAAATAGCTATTTTCAACTCTCACTGATATTATCTATTTTGGGACTACTTGTTATTGTAGGTATGGCTCTATATTTGATATATAATATTAAGAGTAGATTTGAAAAGGTATATAACTCTTTAGATAATCTTATAAAAGAGAAGCCAGATTTCTCAAAAAAGATGATACCTAAACAAGATGATGAGATAGGTATGCTTGTTAATGGATTTAATAGACTACAATCTCAACTTGAAAAAAATTTTATTAGATTAAATAGATTAAAGATAAAAGCAGAAGAGACATCTAAACTTAAATCAGAATTTTTAGCAAATATGTCACATGAGATAAGAACACCTATTAATGGTATTGTTGGCATGAGTTATCTAGTACTTCAATCAAATCTTACAACTAAACAGAGAAATTATATAGAAAAGATTGAAAACTCTGCTAAATCACTACTATCTATAATTAATGATATATTAGATTTATCTAAAATAGAGTCAGGAAAGCTTATAATTGATAAGGTTGAGTTTAATTTAGATAACTTAATAGAAAATACGCTAGACCTTATAAAGTTTCAAGCTAGAAAAAAGAGTATAGAGATTAAAATAGAGTATAATAGAGATACTCCTAAAAAACTATATGGTGATAGCTTAAGGGTATCACAGATTTTAAATAATCTATTTAGTAATGCTGTAAAATTTACTCAAAATGGAGGAAAAATAACGCTATTTGTAAGTAGAGTTGCTAAAGATAGATTTAAATTTATTGTAAAAGATACAGGTATTGGTTTAACTAAAGATAAGCAAGAGAAGATTTTTAGGGCATTTTCTCAAGCTGATGGAAGTACAACTAGAGATTATGGTGGTACAGGTCTAGGACTTACCATATCTAAACAACTTGTTGAACTTATGGGTGGTAAGATATGGGTTGAGAGTGAATATGGCGTAGGTAGTAGTTTTACCTTTGAGATTGAGTTAAAAGAGGTGAGAGATAAGAGAGAGACTATAAAATATATAGAGCCTATAGGTAGAGATAAGAAATTAAAATATAATATAAATATGCTTAGAGGGTGTAAAATATTGCTTGTTGATGATAATGAGATAAACCAAGAGATAGTTATGGGATTACTAGAGAACTCTAAAATAGAGTTAGATATTGCATCTAATGGAAAAGAGGCTGTAGAGAGATTTCAATCAGATAAATATACACTTATACTTATGGATATACAGATGCCAATTATGGATGGATATAAGGCTACAGAGATTATTAGAAAAAAAGATAAGGATATTCCAATTATTGCAATTACAGCAAATGCAATGAAAGATGATATTGCTAAGAGCATAAAATGTGGAATGAACTCGCATATTAATAAGCCAATAAATGTAGAGGAGCTATATGAGACTATATTAAAATATACACCTCAGAGTAATATAAGCCACTCTACTATTACTGTTCAAAATAGAATATTCTATAAATTAAGAGATGCACTAAAGAGTAGAAGACCAAAACGGTGTAATGCTGTTATAAAGGAGATAGAGGGTTATAGTCTATCTGATGAAGAGATAGAGATATTTACAAAAATTAAAACTTTAGTAAAGAGTTATAAATTTGATGTAGCATTAGATATATTAAATATAGAAGAGAGCTAATGCTCTCCACACTTTCTATACAAAAAAATAGATTTTACTTATTAATTTAGGGGTGGAGAATGTTAGCTTTTAATATTCTTAGTATAAATATTTAGCTATAATTGCGTCCAATTTTAAAATAAGGACATAATTAAATGTTAGAAGGTATTATTAGAGAGAGTATCGGCTCAGCTTCTGCAAGAAGACTAAGAAGAGATGGTTATCTAACAGCTAACATCTATGCAAAAGGTGTAGAGAATATTCAAGCTGCTTTTAAGAGAGGTGATTTTATAAAATCTGTAAGAAGAAAAGAGAATTTAACCTTAGATATAAAAGTTGCTGACAAAGAGTTAAAAGTAGTTATTCAAGAGTATCAACTACACCCAGTTCATGGTGATGTTCTTCATGTTGATTTAAGAGTTGCCGTTCCAAATCAAGTTACAAACTTTCTTATCCCAGTTAGAACAACAGGTATTCCAAAAGGTCTTAAAAATAAGGGTGTATTAGTTCAATCTAAAAAGAGAATAAAGGTTAGAGGAACTATTGAAGATATGCCTAAAGAGTTTCTATTAGATGTTACTCCACTTGATAGAGATGATGCTATATTAGTGAGAGATATAGAAGCTCCTAAAAATTGTCGTCTAATGGATAGAGAGAATGTGGCTATTTGTGGTGTAATTAAAGCAAAATAGTCTATTGTCAATTACCCCACCCTAAAGGATGAGGCTTGAAGATTTTTAAGCGACTAAGTCGTTTAATTTTAATCTTAGCGGATGATTGACGCACCCATATCTCTTGGCTACTACTTTTGGTAGGGGCTGAGAGTTACTTTTTAAGAACTTAGATAGGATATTTGCAGCACCATTTACATCGGCATTAATCAAATATCCTTTTGAGGTTCTAAATAGTCCACGCTTTATGCGTGAGCCCATATAGACTTCGTGTTTTTCTATTGGTTCATTGTCAAGGTACGAGCACTTAGAAGTATAGCTCTC
>WGAM01000017.1 GCA_015494795.1 Campylobacterota bacterium | reverse complement strand
CTATCTAAGTTCTTAAAAAGTAACTCTCAGCCCCTACCAAAAGTAGTAGCCAAGAGATATGGGTGCGTCAATCATCCGCCAAGATTAAAATTAAACGACTTAGTCGCTTAAAAATCTTCAAGCCTCACCCTTTAGGGTGGGGTAATTGACGCAAATTGAACTTTCAAAAAAATTATGCATTTCATTTTGTTTTCCAAAATTCCAAGTATGTCCTCTGTTCCACATACAAACTATCATTTCACAACTATTCAAAAATCCAGCTTTTTTAAATTTTGGTGTTGGATTAGTTTTATGCCATATAAAATATTGGAATGTATCAAACAAAGGATCAAAAACTTCATGCCATCTACCAATCATATTATAAGAAGTAAATGCAAATATATTTCCATTTGGTTTTAAAATTCTTAAAAAATCATCTCTATAATCTAATGGATCAAAATCTTTATCCCAAGTGGCTATATCATTATTTATATCACTTCTGTGGTTAAATTTTATATTTCCTGTGGAATACTTACTAATATTATATGGGGGATCTGTAAATATAAAATCTACAGAATTATCTCTCATACTTTTAATAAATACTAAACTATCACGATTAAATATTCTATAGCTATTATTCATATTTTATATATTTTTAATATAAGTTAAACCTTGTGTTGTTATTGTAAAAGTTCCACTACTTTTTCCTGCTTGTGGTAAAGTATATATTGCTAAACCATATCTAGTAAAACTATTATGAGATTTTAAATTTCTTACCTTTTGAGAAAACCTATCATCACTTCTGTCTTTTAGTATAACCAAATCATCTCCATTAGGTTTTAATTCATTTCGTAATATTTGAATTAATTGCGTTGTAGTTAAAGTTCTATTTGGTGCATTTCTTAATGCTTTTAATGCAGGTATAATTAACTCTTTTTCCTCAATTGACATTTTTACTCCTCATAATTTCTAATTAATAAGTGTTTAGCATTTCTATTATTTCTATTTTGAAAACTAACAAGATATTTTTTATCAAAAATACTAATATTAATATTTGGTTTATTATATAATTTATATATAAAATCTGTATTTTTGATAACCATTAACCATTTTGCCTGAGTTCTGTTTATAAGATAATTTGCTAATCTAATTTGATCCTCTTTTGTGAATGCATTTTTAGCATAGGTACTAAAATCACTGTCATATGGTGGGTCTAAAAATATAAAATCATCTTTTGTAGGGTTATATTTATTTAAAAAATCTTCAAAATCTAAATTCTCTATAATAGTTTTAGATAAATGTTTATTTAGTTTTTCAGATTTTAAATAATCAAGTTTTTTAGATAAATTTTTTCTATTGTATCCAATGCCACCATATGGTACATTAAATTCCCCCTTTTTATTATATCTAAACATACCACTATAAGCAAAATTTCTAATAAAAAAGAAAATTGCAACTTCTTTTGATTTTTCAATATTATATTTTTTGATATTGTTGTGTAAATATCTAAAATGCATATAAAAAGCACTTTTTAAAGCAGATTCAATATTATCTAAAATATCATTATTTGGTAATTTACCTTTTTCTAATTCTATTTTTTTCATTCTTTTAATCTTATTTAAAAGGTTTTTTTTAAGTTCTTTAATAAAATTATCAAGATTAATATTAAAATTTGTCTCTAACATTCGGTTAAATTCTTGCGAATGTTTAAATACAAACTCTAAAATCCAACTTTTTACATATAATTCATCTGTTACATTAGAAGAAAAACTAAGATAAGTGTCTAAAAACTTATCGGAATTATCAGAAACTATCTTACCCAATAACTTCCAATTATAAATTATTTCATTCATTGTGGTAAAAAATAAATTATCTTGATTCTTGATAGTATTATATAAATCAATTAATTCATAAGATTTATCATTTATAAACATTTTATTTAAATTAATTGAAAAATAAACTGCTCCACCTCCAATAAATGGTTCATAATAGTTATTAAACTTTTCTGGCATTGCTGGATGAATATATTTTAACTCTTGCTCTTTTCCACCTGCCCATTTTAAAATAGGAGATAGTCTATCTTTTAAGATATTAGTTTGAAAAAAATTACTTGATATAGTCATTTATTAACCTAAATATTCTTTTTTAATATTTTCCAATGCTTCATTAATTAAGTATGCAGATTTTTTATACTCATCAATTACAATATCATAACCTCTGTCACTACAACAAATTAAATTCCAAAAATCTCTTCCAATTAGTAGCTCTTCTTTTGCAAAAAATTGTAAAACTCTAGTCTGTTTCCACTCTTTATCTTCTCCAAATCTGTTATAGGCAGTTGCAAAATGACATTTAATTTTTGCATCTTTGCCTAATGAATTTGATAAAATTGCATATTGCTCGAAAATTGCTTCTTTTTCACTTCTTGCTTTTTTATTATCTAAATCCCCACCAATTTTTAATTCTATTAAGTGATGTGTATTGGTTTTTTCATCATATAGATAATAATCACTCACATGGGTTTTCCTAATTAATTTTGAACTTGTTTTTATATTTTTTATCTCTTCATAATGAAATATTGAAGGCTTTAATGGATTTTCTTTATTTTTATAAGCTTCTAAAAATTCTGCTATTTTTGCTGTTTGTTCAGGATATAGATTTCCTTCTACACTCTTTTCTACTTTATAAAATAATTTTGCAATATTTATTGCCATTTTTTCAAGCATATTTCCAAGAGAACTATCTAATGAACGAACAAGTGCAGTATAATATTGTATTTCTTCTCCTAATGCTACTATAAATACATTATGAATTTTCATATTAATTGTTCCATTAGGATTGTTAACTTCTCTAATATGTCGTGCTTCAAATCCACTAGTATATGCTTCAACAGAACTTCTTATAATTTGTCTTATTGATTTTTCAGTTTCTACTATTCTCATAAATATTTTTCTTTCATTCATATATTTAGTTTTTATATATTATATCATCAATAAACTAAATACTATTAAGTTAGCTATAAATTCTAATTTTTTTATTCTTTACAAGAAATTCCTGAACCCTCTAAACAGTAATCCTCTTTACACTCTGCATTAGAATAACCATCACAACATCTACAAATCTCTTTTTCAACTAATTTCTCATTTTTATTTTTAAATTTGCCTTTAAACTGCTCTGCAACATACTCTCCAAATTTTTTATCTTTAATATTCTCTTTTTCAAATTTTTTCTCTAAAGAGGTTAAATATGGTTTTACTTTTTTATTAACTTCTGTTCTAACCTCTTTAATCTCCTCATATCTTTTTTGATTTGAGAAGAAATTTATAATAAATTTAAATATATTGATTATTAAAATAATTCCAATTAGTATAAAAATAGCTATAATAATATTATTACCATTCATAATTTTTTCCTTTAATCTTATCTATTTTCTAAAAGTTTAATAGCAAAGTTAATTGCCTCTTGATTAGGTTTTTCTCCACTAATAATTCGTGCTATCTCATTAATCTTACCTTGAGTATCCAATACTATAGCTTGACTATTATTGTCTCTTTTTGTTACTAAAATATGTTGATTTGCTTTTGATGCTAAATGAGCTTGATGTGAAATTGCAAATATTTGATAGCTTGAAGAGAGTTTAGAAATCATATTTGCTATTGCAATAGACTCATCTCCACTTATATTTGCGTCTATCTCATCTAAAATTAAAATACCACTATTTTGACCATTTGATAAAGCCACAACCATAAGAGCTAAACGAACTCTATTAAACTCTCCTCCACTAAGCGTTGAGATTTTAGAGCCATTTAAATCAATATCTACTCTATCACAACCTAACTCATCTAATGATATATTATTAAAGTTAAATTTAATAGTAGGTAATTTTAAGTCAAGAAGATATTTTTTTAAAGCTTTCTCTAAGATTAACGCTTCTCTCTTTCTGATTTGGCTAATTCTCTTAGCAATAGTTATTAATTCATTAAATTCAACTTCAATAAATGACTCTAGTATGCTTTTATTATATTTAATATTTTTATATCCAATTAACTCCTCTCTTTTAAGTTTAGCATACTCCAGAGCCTCTTTAACTCCACCATATCTATTTTTTAATATTGATATTTTTTCTAATCTATCTAAAACCTCTTCAATATTAACCTCTGATAACTCTTCTCTTAGAGAGTCAATATCTTCAAAATCTGTTCTTAATTGATTCATCATCTCTAAAAATAGAGAATTATCTTTATCTAATAGTCTATATACCTCATTAATAGACTCTTCAAAATTAAATATTCCACTTGCAATATCTATCGCTTCATTTATCTTATCTATTTTAGAGAGTCTATTTTTTATCTTCAATAGCTCTATATCTTCTCCAATTTTAGGAGATATACTCTCTATCTTCTCTATCTCAAAAGTTGTAAACTCTATAAGCTCATTTACTCTTAACTCATCACTTCTAATTTTTTCTAACTCTTTTAATTTTCTCTTATAGTTACTATATCTTTTTTTATACTCCTTTATCATCTTTTTAAAATTTCTATCTTTGGAGTATAGAGATTTATCTATTAAATCAATAAGCTCTCTACTATTAAATAGACTTCTATCTCTAATAGATATAAATTGAACAAATGGTCTAAATAGACTATTTAATCTTTTTTTAGAGATATTTTGTCCATCTAAATAGTATCTAATCTTATCTCTTTTTATACTCTTAATAGTTATCTCATCTTCAAACTCATAATCTTCACTCTTTAACCCTTTTGGTCTATCTATAGATAGTTCACACAATCTAGCTTCTGCCGTGTTGTAACCAAAAGAGGATAGTATTGCATTTATTAAAATAGATTTTCCAGCTCCACTAGCTCCAGAAAATACTACTAATCCTCTCTCTAATTCTAACTCTATCTCCTTAAATAAGATTAAATCTCTTAGATAGACTCTATGAACCACTACTCATCACCCCATGATAGCTTCTCTCTTAGAACTTTAAAGTAGCTATGTTCTTTTTTATGTAGAAGTTTTGCACTCATTTTTGCACCTTTAATTATTAACTTTTCTCTCTCTTTTAATATGTAATCCTCCTGTCCATCAACTATTATAACTAGCTCATCAGGTGAAGTTAAATTAATAGTAAAATCACTAGGGACTACTAAAGGTCTCTGTGTTAGAGAGTGTGGGGCAACTGGAGTCATAATAAAGACTTTTGACAGAGGATACATAATTGGTCCACCCAAAGAGAGGTTATATGCAGTTGAACCTGTGGGTGTTGATATTATTAATCCATCTCCACGATATGTATTAAACCAATCATTATCAATTGAAGCATCAATTTTTACCATGTGAGATATTGTAGGTCTTG
>WGAM01000016.1 GCA_015494795.1 Campylobacterota bacterium | reverse complement strand
ATCTAAGTTCTTAAAAAGTAACTCTCAGCCCCTACCAAAAGTAGTAGCCAAGAGATATGGGTGCGTCAATCATCCGCCAAGATTAAAATTAAACGACTTAGTCGCTTAAAAATCTTCAAGCCTCACCCTTTAGGGTGGGGTAATTGACAATTCTCCTTTATATATTTTTCTAACCTTCTCATAGCATCTTTATGGTTTTTTATAAAATCTCTATGTGCATTTTTATCTGTATAGTTTGTTACAATAAAAACTCCACTAGCCTTAATATTAAACCTTTTTGCCACTTTTAATACAGAGTAAAACTCCATATTCTCTAATAGAATATTTTTAAAAATATAGTGTTTTGAAATATTTAAATCTGTTGTTATGTAATTAGAGGAGTTTACTATAGTTTCACATGAAACATTATTATAAGTTGATACTATATTATTGATTGGTGTATATGAGTTATTATTAAAAAAGCTATTCTCTATATTTGAAGCTACCCTAGAGTCAACTATATCAAATATATTATGTTTACCATAAGAACCTGCACTACCTATAAATAGGATAGATTTAGCCCTATTTTTAATTAACTCCTTTGTTAGATTAATTGCCATATCAACTAAACCAATACCCATAGGTTTTGCAAAACTAAAACTCTCAATATCTCCTGCAGATATTATCATTTAAATTCTCACAGCTATATTATTTGCTTTTAGATACTCTTTTAACTCCATAATATCAATCTCTCTAAAGTGAAATATAGAAGCAGCTAATGCTGCATCGGCTCTCCCCTTAATAAAAGCATCTCTTATATGCTCCATAGTTCCAGCTCCACCTGATGCTATAATTGGAATATCTACAACTTTTGAAATTTTATAGTTTAACTCATTATCAAATCCTGCCTTTGTCCCATCTGCGTCCATAGATGTTATAAGTAGCTCCCCTGCACCTCTACTATATGCCTCTTTTGCCCAACTAATTGCATCTATTTTTGTATCATTTCTCCCGCCATGAGTAAATATATGCCATCTATCTTTAGATACTCTCTTCGCATCAATTGCTACAACAATACATTGAGAACCAAATCTTTTTGCCCCCTCATCTATAAAATTTGGTCTTTTTATAGCAGATGAGTTAATACTAACCTTATCACACCCAACATTTAAAAGATTATATATATCTCTAAGCTCTCTAATTCCACCACCAACAGTCAATGGGATAAAAACCTCTTTTGCAACCTCTCTGACTACATCTACTATTGTATCTCGCCCCTCATGTGAAGCTCCAATATCAAGAAATGTAATCTCATCAGCTCCCTCTTCATTATATCTTTTTGCCACCTCTACAGGGTCACCTGCATCTCTTAACCCTATGAAATTTACACCCTTAACAATTCTTCCTCTATCTACATCTAAACAGGGTATAACTCTTTTTGCAAAATATTCCATTATTTTCCTTATAACTATCTATTAATTATGATAAAATTATATCTAAAATGTTAATATAGCTAATATAGATATATTTAAACTAAATATTAAGTAAGAATTGTGTAAAATGAACAAAATTAAAAATCTATCAGAGTTTGCAAATAAGAGGTATGGTCAAAACTTTTTAAAGAATGAACAGATAATAAAACAAATCATCCAAGCGATGCCCAAAGATAATCTAAAAGTAGTAGAGATTGGACCTGGCTTAGGTGATTTAACCAAAGAACTGATAAATGTTCGCAGTGTCACGGCATTTGAGATTGATAAGAGGTTATGTTCACATCTTCATAATAGATTTAATGAACAGATTAATAGAGGAACATTAACTTTAAATTGTGGAGATGTGCTTAAGGAGTGGGATAATGGAGGTCTATTAGATGAGAGGTATCATCTAGTAGCAAATCTTCCCTATTATATTGCAACTAATATTATTTTAAAAGCGTTAAGAGATAAAAATTGTCAATCTATTTTAGTTATGGTTCAGTTAGAAGTAGCTAAAAAGTTCTCTGCTAAGGTTGGAGATAGAGCCTTTTCAGCTCTCTCTGTATTGGTTGAGAGTGTAGGTTATGGCAAAATAGCTTTTGAAGTTGGAGCTGAGAATTTTGTTCCAGCACCAAAAGTCACCTCTGCAACTCTTTTAATTGAAAAAGATAGAAGTCAAGATGATAGGGGCTTTGAGAATTTTTTAAAGATTGCTTTTAAGCAACCTAGAAAAAAACTCTCTAAAAATCTATTAGCATATTATTCAAAAGATAAAATTAAAACACTCTTCTTTGAGCTAAATATCAATCTTGATATTAGACCACATGAGACTGAGACATCTATTTATCATCACTTATATAATAAATTAAACGAGGATATAGATGGAAGAGAAAAAAGCAGTAGTAGAAGAGAAAAAAGAGCAAGAGAAGGTAGGACGAGACCGTCCAGATAGACCAAAACGGTCAAGAAATCCACATAGAACTCCAAAAACAGAGAGTAAAACTAATTCCCAACAATATAAAAAGGGAAATTCCAATAGAAAGAGTAAATCTAATAATAAAAGAAGAAATAATAAAAATAGTATGGCTCCACTTACAAATAATGTAAAAGAGTCCCTAAAAGCAAATAGTGCTGTAGATGAGGCTAGAATGAACCCTTGGAGACAGATAGATATTTCAAATAAACATAGAGTTAGATTTACTCCACTTGGAGGTTTAGGAGAGATTGGAGGAAATATTGCTGTTATTGAAGATGATGAGAGTGCAATTATTATTGATGTAGGAATGAGCTTTCCTAATGAGACTATGCATGGAGTTGATATTTTAGTTCCAGACTTCTCATATCTTCATGCTATTAAGAGTAAAATAAAGGGTATTATTATTACTCATGCACATGAAGACCATATTGGAGCAGTTCCATATCTATTTAAAGAGTTAAAATTTCCACTATATGGAACTCCATTAGCACTATCTATGATAGAGAATAAATTTATTGAGCATAAACTAAAAGATGATGTTAAATATTTTAAATATATTACAAAGAGAAATATATATGAGATTGGAACTTTTAAGGTAGAGTGGATACACAATACTCACTCTATTGTTGATGCGTGTGGGTTAGCGATAGAGACAAAAGCAGGAACTTTTATACATACAGCAGACTTTAAAATAGACCATACACCAATAGATAATCTAACAACAGATTTACATAGATATGCCTATTATGGCTCTAGGGGTGTTCTCTGTCTATTTTCAGATAGCACCAATTCTCATAACGAAGGATTTACAAAGAGTGAAGCTGTTGTTGGTAAGACATTTGATACTCTTTTTGAGTTGGCTAATGGTAGAGTTATTATGTCAACATTCTCATCAAATACCCATAGAATATTTCAAGCTATGGAGAGGGGTGTTAAGGCTGGAAGAAAAGTCTGTGTTATTGGTCGCTCTATGGAGCGAAATATAGAGATAGCTAGAAAGTTAGGTTTTGTTGATATTGAAGAGAGACATTTTATTGAACCTCATGAGGTAAATAGATTTGGAGATAGTGAGCTTTTAATAGTTACAACAGGTTCACAGGGTGAAAATATGGCTGCTCTATCAAGAATGGCAACAGATGAACATAGACACATTAAGCTAAAACCAACTGATACCGTTATTATCTCTGCTCATGCAATTCCGGGTAATGAGGGTTCTGTATCATCTCTTATGAATAAATTGGTAAAAGCAGGGGTTACTGTAAGATATAAAGATTTTGATAATATTCATGTATCTGGACATGCAGGTCAAGAGGAGCAGAAATTAATACTAAGATTAATTCAACCAAAATTCTTTCTACCTGTCCATGGAGAATATAACCATATTGCAAAACATGCAAAGACTGCTGTAAGTTGTGGAGTTAATGAGAGAAATATTCTACTTATGAGTGATGGAGACCAGATAGAGATTACTACAAAATATATTAAAAAGGTAAAAACAGTTAAAACTGGTAAGAGTTATATTGATAATCAAAATAATAGAGAGATTAAACCAGAGATTATTAATGATAGACAGAAACTTGCTGAAGATGGGATTGTTAATGTTGCTATGCAGATAAGTAGGGAGAGTAAAAAAGTTATAGGTCACCCTACAATTACAACCTATGGACTTATATCAAATAGAGAGACAAAAAAATTTAATAGTGAGATAAATAATATTATAGAGACATTTTTATTAAATATAGAAGAGAATAAATTAACAGTTAAATTTTTACAAGATGAGTTAAGAGGAGCTATTAGAAAACATATTATTCGTACAAAAAGACGATATCCAATTATTAATGTAGTGTCATTTTTGATTTAATTAAGAAATTTTAATTTTAAATGATTATAATATATAGAAAGGAGATGATTTTATGCTAATCAATCTAATCTATATAAGTATAATATTAGTGTCTATAGTAGCAGTTATAGCTCTATTTATTAAATTTAGGATAATAAAAGATATTGATAACTGCTATAGTGAAGTAAAATCTAATCACCCTTTACATATTAATAATATATGTGGAGATAAGAGAAGTGATTTACAACTTATTAAGGGGATAGGAAAAATACTCGAAAAGAGATTAAATAGTAATGGTATCTACTGTGTTAAGCAGATTGCAAAATGGAGTGAAGATGATATAAAAAGAGTAAATAAGATTATCTCATTTCCGGGAAGAGTAGAGAGAGAGCATTGGATTGAACAAGCAAAAGCTTTAATAAATAAAAAATCATAATTCTAATCAATTTTGATATAAAAGTTAAAATGTATCTGTTTTTTGTTATTATATTAGCAATATTTTAGTTAAATAATATTATAATAAACTGTTTAATAAAAATAATATATATAAACAGGATACAATATGTTTGAGATAACTCCATTAATTATAAGTATTACAGTTATTTTATCGGCAATTATAGGAGGGATTATTAGTCGCCTCCTTTTTAAATATAAAGATAGTAAATCTAAAGAGGATGAACACCATTTTCATGTAGATAGCAATACAGGAATAGTTTCAGATATAACATCTTTTAAATATTAAAAATAGTTTTAAAATATTATTTTTTTAAAACTATCTACTATATCCTATTTTTTTATATATATAAAAACATAAAAAAATAGGATTTTTTTTAAAAATCTTAAAAAATAGATATTTTACCCTTGATTAAAATGATAATATCTTATATAATTTTAATAGGAATTTATAGAAAGGAGAGATGTTTATGAGAAGACTAATCGAAAAAATCATAGATAAACTATTTTATGTCCAACCACCAAAACTAGCAACTGTAAATATTTCGCTTATCAAAGTATATTAATAGCCTATAGCTCTATGGGCTATTAATATAATATCTATGTTATAATCCTATCCAATTAATTTAATATAAAGAGTATCTAATGAGACTTAATAAATATATTTCACACAATAGTAAATACTCACGCCGTGATGCAGATAGACTTATAGAAGCTGGTGAAGTTACTATAAATAGAAAAAAGATATATGATTTTAGCTATAGTGTAGAAGATGGAGATAGAGTTGTTATAAAGGGTACTCCTATAAAAAAGAGAACTGAGATAACTATGATTGTATATAATAAACCTAAAGGGGTTTTAGTTACAAAAAAAGATGATAGAGGAAGAGCAACTATATACCATAAACTACCGGGAAAATTTAGACACTTTATACCTATTGGAAGATTAGACTACTCATCAGAGGGATTACTTCTCTTAACAGACTCTCCTAAAGTAGCAGATATTATGATGAACTCAAAATTAGATAGAATATATAATATAAAAATAGATAAACCACTCTCTTCTGAGATGATAGAAGCAATGAAAAATGGATTAGTTTTAGATGATGCAAGAGCAGGTGGACATAAAAAGAGTAAAATATTCTCAATGGAGTTTGAGCCATTTGTTAGTTATGAGATTAGAAAAGAGGGGATTAATTTTACAAAACTAAGAGTTACTATATCAGAGGGGAAAAATAGAGAACTTCGCCGTTTCTTTGGTCACTTTGGAGCTAATATTTTAGATTTAAAGAGGGTAGCATTTGGAGGAATTGAGCTTAACAATCTTCCAACCAATAAGACAAGATACTTTAGAAGAAGAGAGTATAGCGATTTACATAAATATATAAAGTTAATAGAGAAGTTAAAAGCTAAAGAGCTTAAAGTAAAATAGAGATGTTAGACTATTTTTTTCATAAATTTGATAGTAATAACTTTAGATTAGTTATGACTATTTTACTAAAAGATGAAGCTGATATAATAGAGGCAAATATTAGAACTCATGCTAGTTTAGGTGTTGATGCCTTTGCTATTATGGATAATAACTCAACAGATGGAACAAGAGAGATTTTAGCTAAATTACAAAAAGAGTTTGAGATAATAATTATTGATGAGGTGGGAGATTATAATCAAGCAAAGTGGATGAACTCTCTAGCTAAAGTTGCAAAAGAGCAACTTAAGGCTGATTGGGTTATTAATAATGATGCTGATGAGTTCTGGATACCCAAAAATGGATTAAGTCTAAAAGAGAATTTATCTTTTAAAGGTAGCGTACTTACTATTCAGAGATATAATATGCTCCTTTTAGATAAAAAGGAGTTTTTTAAATCAACATATTATGTAAAAAATCCAATATTCTACTCTAAAGATAATCAATTAAGTAGTAAAAAAATATCCATAACACTAATAAAAATTGCTCCAAAAACTATTATAAATCCACATGGACTTATCTATCTTAGAGGAGGTAACCATAAAGCTCTACATATTGCAAATATAAGAGATTATTTTCGTTCAGGATATGATAAGATTAAAAGATTTAGAAATATTGAGGTTTTTCACTACCCAATAAGAAGCTATGTTCAATTTGAAAAAAATATTAAAAATAGAAAAAGACTATTAGAGAGTGGAAAAAAAATTAGTATGGGTCCTCACTATAGAAGATGGGTAGAGCTATATAATAGAGGAGAGTTAGAAGATGAATTTAATAGAAGGATTATTTTTAAAGAAGATGATATTAAAACTCTATTAAAATACGATATTATAGAATATAATAAAAAAATCAACTTAAAAATTAGAGGGATAGATGGATAGAGATATAGAGTTTGAAAATGCAGTAACAAAAATATTAGAGCTTTTAGGTGAAGACCCAAATAGAGAGGGTTTAAAAAAGACTCCATTGCGAGTAGTAAAAGCACTAAAATTTTTAACAGAGGGTTATCATCATGACCCAAAAGAGATATTAAATCAAGCACTATTTAATAGCAGTAATGATGAGATGGTAGTTGTTAGAGATATTGAGTTTTACTCTATGTGTGAACATCATATGTTACCAATTATAGGAAGAGTACATGTAGCATATATTCCAGATGGAAAGGTAGTAGGACTCTCTAAAATCCCTAGAATTGTAAATCTATATGCTAGAAGATTACAAATCCAAGAGCAGATGACAGAGCAGATAGCAGATGCTTTATTGGAGACTATTAAACCTAAAGGTGTAGCTGTAGTTGTTCATGCAAGACATATGTGTATGGAGATGAGAGGGGTGGAAAAAATAAACTCAACTACTCTTAGTTCAGCACTTAGAGGACTCTTTAAGAGTGACCACAGAACAAGAAATGAGTTTTATAATCTTATTAATTCTCCATCTCCTTCCAATTTTTAATATATTACCTAAAGGAAATTTTTATTAAAATAGGAGTAATATAATAAATCTTAATGATTAAGGAGTAAGGGTAATGAGGAATATCTTATTTTTAGCTGTAACTATTGGGATTTTTATTTTTGGTTGTGCTGATACACAACAAAATAGTAGTAATAAATTTCCTACAAAAAATCTACCAGTAGGAGCTAGTAATAGACAGATGTGTGTAAACTGTATGGCTAAGTTTAAAACTACACTCGGTTCACATCCAATAAGTAAAACAGAACTATATAAAATTTGTCCTGTATGTAAACCATATTAAAATTAGGAGTAAAAGTTATCTAACTTTTACTCTTTTTCTCTCTTTTCTCTTTTATCTCTTCGTAACATCTATGCTCTTCAATCTTTTTAAGTCTCTGTCTCTCTGTTAATCTTAACTTCTCTTTTAATGCTTTCATTGCAGGTTTTCTATTTGGAGCTATTTTTTTACATTTAAATATAACATCATCAATATCTCCATAATAGATAATTCTTATACACTCCTCTTTCATATCATATTCAACATTTTGCATCTGTGAATAGTAGTACTCATTACACTCACCACTAGCTCTTATTTCAGGACATTTTTTAGGAATAGGACCTAATTTAGGATTAATAAGATTAAATGGAGTTGCACCTTTACATATACTAAAATACTCTCTTGATAGAACTAAAAACTCTAGTTTTCTCTCACTTATAACAGTCTTTTTAGGTGGTCTATTTTCAAATATTGGATAGTCAAATTTCTTAATATCTACAGGAAATGTAAATATTTGTGGTGATGTATCAAACTCTTCATCATGAGATGCAAATTTTTGAATTTTATCACCATCAAAAGTTATCTCTTTTTTTATAGCATCTATAATAGATTTCTCAAAACTCTCTAATCTCTTTTTTGCCTCTTTTGGAAACCATAGATAACTCTTTCTTGCAAATACTAAAAAAGGTATATAACATAGCGTAATAAATACACTAAATAGTATTCCACCAAATCCACCTACTGCCATACCTAAAAGTATAAGAAACATAAAAAATATAGTTATCCATATAAATCTTTTAGGATTTGACCAAAAAAATAGATACCAATTATCTATTAAGATTTTTCTCTTTTTTCGTAAACACTCCTCTTTATTTGTAAGTGTTGCTTTTGTAGTTGTAAAGTATCTATATATTCTCATATAAGCTATAATACTTACAGCTATAAATAGTATTGCTATCATCGCTAAATATAAAATATTCATCTTAATCACCCCAATTTTTAATGAAGTATAACAAAAAAAAGATTAACAATTGAATTAAAATTTAAATAATAATAAATATATAAAGTTATCTAAAGCTTTAAAAACTCTCTCTGTTAATATAAATTTTGTTACAATGCCAAAAATTTACTATCTATAGGGTGTTATAAAATGCAAAATCTAATTATTGTTGAGTCCCCAACAAAAGCTAGAACGATAAGTAACTTTCTTGGAAAAGATTATAAAGTTATTGCGTCAAAAGGTCATATTCGTGATTTACCAAAGAGTTCATTTGGTATTAAAGTAGAAGAGGATGGTAAATTTATCCCTAAATATTCAATCCCTAGAAGTGTTAATCCAATAGTTAAAGAGTTAAGAAAACTTGCTAAAGAGGCTAATACAATATATATTGCAACTGATGAGGATAGAGAGGGTGAGGCTATAGGGTATCATATCGCAATAGCTATAAAAAAAGAGCCTACGGAATTGCCAAGAATTGTATTTCATGAGATTACTAAAAGTGCAATTAACAAAGCATTAAAAAATCCAAGAAAGATAGATATGAACTCTGTCAATGCACAACAAGCAAGACGACTTCTTGATAGAATTGTAGGATATAAGCTCTCTCCACTATTAGCTAATAAAATTCAAAAAGGTCTTAGTGCAGGAAGAGTTCAGAGTTCTGCACTTAAAATTATTGTAGATAGAGAGAGAGAGATTAAGGTATTTAAGCCAGAAGAGTATTGGAGTATTAATGCTATTTTTGAAAAAAATATAGAGGCTGTTATATATGAATATAATGGAGATAGGATAGATAAACTAACTATTAAAAATGAAAAAATGGCAATGGAGATTACTAACTCTGCTAAACAAGAGAATTTTACTGTTCAATCTTTAGAAAAAAGAGAGCGAAAAACTAAAACTCCACCACCATTTATGACATCGACTCTTCAACAGTCAGCATCAACACAGCTCGGTTTCTCTCCTAAAAAGAGTATGATGATAGCTCAAAAACTCTATGAAGGTGTTAAGACTAATAAAGGAAATATGGGAGTTATTACCTATATGAGAACGGATAGTCTAAATATTGCAAAAGAGGCACTTGATAGTGCTAGAGAGTATATTAATGAAAATTTTGGAGAGAATTATCTTCCATCTAAAGCAAAAATATATAGTAACAAATCAAAAGGCGCTCAAGAGGCTCATGAGGCAATTCGTCCTACTATGATAGAGTTCTCACCAGAGATTGCAAAAGATTATCTAACAACTGATGAGTTAAAGCTCTATAGACTTATATATAACCGTTTTTTAGCATCTCAGATGAGTGATGCTAAATTGGAGCTACAGACACTAATATTTAAAGGAGAAAAGACACTATTTAAAGCTAGTGGAAGAAAACTTATTTTTGATGGATTTTATAGAGTTATAGGATATGAACAGAGAGATAAACTTTTACCAGAACTTAAAAAAGCTCAACAAGTCAATTTAGATAAAATAGTACCAAAACAGCACTTTACAGAACCTCCTGCTAGATATAATGAGGCGAGTCTTATTAAAAAACTAGAATCATTAGGAATTGGAAGGCCGAGTACCTATGCACCTACTATTAATACTTTACAAGATAGAGAATATATAGAGTTAAAAGATAAAAGAATTTATCCTACAGAGATAGCATTTACAGTTATTGATATGTTAGAGGAGTATTTTTCAGAGATTGTTGATAGCTCTTTTACTTCAAATATGGAGGCTAATCTTGATGAGATATATAGTGGAAAACTTGATTGGCAAAAGGTATTAAGTGACTTTTATGAACCTTTTATAAAAAAGATAACTGATGGTAAAGCTAATATTAAAAGTAAAAAGATAGCAGTTCCAACAGGTGAAATATGCCCTCAATGTGGTGGAGACCTATTAAGAAGAAAAGGGAGATATGGAGAGTTTATAGCTTGTAGTAACTTTCCAAAATGTAAATATACAACAGATTTAGAGGGTAATCTTCCTCCCCAGCCAGAAAAAACTGATATTAAGTGTGAGAAGTGTGGTGAGTTTATGGTTATTAAAGAGAGTAAGAGAGGTAAATTTTTAGCATGTTCATCATATCCGAAGTGTAGAAATACTAAACCACTAGTTCCACCAAGAGAACTATCTATCCCTTGCCCAAGGTGTGGTGGTAAAATCTTAGAAAAAGAGGGTAAGAGAGGTAAATTTTATGGTTGTGCTAACTATCCAGCATGTAGATTTATCTCAAATGGAGAACCACAAGAGTGGAGTTGTCCTGAGTGTGGTGGAATGGTTGTTCATAAGGTTCTTAAAAAGGGAGAATTTTATGAGTGTATAGAGAAGAGTTGTAACTTTAAACAAAATGTTCCAGAAGAGAAATTTAAAGTTAAAAAAAATAATTAATTTAAAAGGCTAGATAATGTTTCAAATATTTGTAAGAGGTAATACAGTTATAGATGCTAAAGTCCTTATGGGTAGTAGTGAAGAGAGTAGAGATAGTTTAGAGAAAATAGTTAATCCATATAGTGGGGAAGTTGTCTCAAGGTATCCTATATGTAGTAGAGCAGATGCCTTAAAGGCTCTTAAGATTGCTCAAAAGGCATCAAAAGATACAGCTAAATCTCCACTACATCAGAGAGTATTATGGCTTGAAGATGTAGCCAATAAGTTAAGAGAGTATAGAGAGGATATCGCTTTAACTATTGTTGATGAGGTTGCAAAACCGTTAGCTTTTGCAAGAGTAGAGGTTGATAGATGTATTGAGACTATTGAGCTTACAGCAAAAGAGTTAGTAGCACTTAAGGGAGAGACAATCCCTACTGATATTGCCCCTAGTGGAAAAAAGAGTATAGCATATTTTAAAAGAGTACCTGTTGGTGTTGTAGCATGTATAACACCTTTTAATTTTCCTTTAAACCTTGTAGCTCATAAGATTGCACCAGCACTTGGTGCAGGAAATGCTGTTGTATTAAAACCTACTCCAGAAGCTCCACTTACAGCATATAAGTTAGCAAAACTATTCATTAGTTCAGAGTATGCTATAAAAGATGCTTTAAGTGTAGTATATGGAGATGTAGAGGTGGGTAGCACTCTAGTTAAAAGTTCAATTCCAAGAGTTCTATCATTTACAGGCTCTGTTCCTGTTGGAACAATTATTACAAAAGAGGCAGGGATTAAAAAGGTTAGTTTAGAGCTTGGTGGAAATGCAGGAACATATATTGATAAGAGTGCAGATATATGCCACTCTGCAAAGAGATGTACCTTTGGTGCTTTTGTAAATAGTGGACAGGTCTGTATATCTCTTCAGAGAATTTTTATCCATAGTGATATATATGATGAGTTTGTTGATTCTATGGCAAAAGAGAGTAGAGAGTTAAAGGTTGGCTCACCATATAATGAGGATACTTTTATGGGACCTCTTATTAATCAAGATGCTCTAAATCGTGCTAAGAGTTGGATAGAGAGTGCTAAGAGTGAGGGTGCTAGAGTTGTAGTAGGTGGAGAGGAGATAGATGGAGCATTTGCCCCAACTATTATGGCTGATGTGACTGATAATATGAATATTGTATGTCAAGAGGTTTTTGCACCTATTGTTAGTTTAATTAGAGTTGACTCTTATGATGAAGCTATTACTAAAATGAATGACTCTCCTTATGGATTACAGTTCTCTATCTTTACAAATGATTTAGCTCTTACACAGAGATTTATAGATGATGCCCAAGCTGGAGGAGTTGTTATTAATGATATTCCAACTCTAAGATTTGATGTGCAACCCTATGGTGGAGTTAAACTATCTGGAATTGGAAGAGAGGGACCTAGATGGGCTTTAGAGGAGTTTACAGAGATTAAGAGTGTAGTTATATGTTAGATGGAGTGCTTTTGCACTCTATCTTTTTTATCATCAAAATTATTTTAAATTCTTAGCTTGATTTGCCACATCTTGTATATTTTTTATTAAAATTTTTTGATTATTACTTCCATCATTTGCTTCTACATTAAATAGAGAAATTGCCACTACTCTTTTATCACTTTTTGCTAATAGTTCAATTGTATTTTCACTCTCTTTGCTAATAACTGCAATTGTTTCAGTTTCTGTTCCATTTAATACTTTAATATAACTATTAAAAACATTATTTGGTGGTGCAAAGTAAGATAGTTCCTCTCCTTTTTCATCAATTTTTCCTTATTTCGGAGACATCGCCATTGATGGTGGTGAGGAGAAATAATCAGCTCTGCTGAAAATTCTCACTTGACATCATATCATATTTTGTATATAATTGCTGTATGAAAACTATGATACTAACTCAAAAGAACCGATTAAAACTCAGTTCCACCAAACTTGAAATTGTTAAACAGTTATCTTATTACTCTGCGAGACTTTATAATGTAGGTCTTTATAGTGTTAGACAATATTATTTTAATAATAATGCTTATTT
>WGAM01000015.1 GCA_015494795.1 Campylobacterota bacterium | reverse complement strand
TAGAACTATTAAAACACCACCAAAATATACAACTATAAGAATTAAAAAATTAATTCAACCAGCAACAACTAGAACCATACCAATTCCTGCAAAATATAAAACTGTAACTAAAAAGAAAAAAATTGCAGAGGGTTATGCTAAATGGGTTCCAGTTGTATGTAAGACAAGTATAAACTCAACAATGATTAGAAGTGTTCAGAGAGCATTGAAAAATCAAGGATACTATCATGGTCCAATTGATGGTGTTTGGGGTACAGAGTCAAGAAGTGCTGTAAGAGCTTACCAAAGAGCAAAAGGGTTACCAGTTGCTGGGCTATCTGTAGCTACAATGGAATCTTTAGGTATCTATTAATAAAAAGAGAGAATTTTTCTCTCTTTTAACTCAAAAATTAAACTCTTTTCAACTTATTTTAAACTTCAACTAAATATACTTGACAAAATTATTTTATATACTAATTTATAAAAAAGGATATAATAATGGCTCTTTATGATAGAGATTATACTAACAACACAATTAATGCAGGATATGCACATGAGACAGAGAGTGTAAGTGTTAATTTTATGAAAAAGACATACCAGCTCTTGGCAGCTAGTATGGTAGCAGCATCTGTTGGTGCTTATGTAACAATGCCTTATGCTGTAGAGATTATGCAATATAAATGGTTTATATTTGGTGCAGAACTACTAATTCTATTTTTTGGATTAGGTATGTCAAAAGGAAAACCGGGTTTAAATCTATTTATGCTTTTTGCATTTACATTCTTAACTGGAGTATCTTTAGTTCCTCTACTTGCATCATTAATAGGGGCAGGAAGTGGTGGAACAATAGGAACTGCCTTCTTGATGACATCAGTTCTATTTGGTGCATTAAGTATATTTGCAATTAACTCAAAGAGTGATTTCTCAAATTGGGGGAAACCTCTATTTATCACTCTAATAATAGTTGTTGTAGCATCATTAGTAAACTATTTTATATTAAAAAGTCCAATAATGCATATAGTTATAACTGCTGGTATTTTACTTCTTTTTTCTATATTTACTATATATGATACACAAAATATTGCAAATGGTGCCTATGATTCAGAGGTAGATGCCGCGATATCACTATATTTAGACTTCTTAAATATGTTTACAGCAATACTTCAACTACTAGGTCTATTCCCTGGCGATGACTAATAGTAAAAATAGCAAATCTTTGGATGATATAAATCCAAAGATAGAGAGATTGATTGATGCAAATATAAATCGTCTTAAAGAAGGACTTAGAGTTGTTGAAGATATATGTAGATATATACATGATGATAGAAATATAACATCAAAAATAAAAGAGTTAAGACATCAACTTCAAGGTATGTATAGTAAAAATAGACTTCAATATCGTGATATTTTAGGTGATGTTCAAAAAAATTCAACAAAGAGTGAACTCTCAAGAAAAAGTATAGAGAGTGTTATTATTGCAAATTTCTCAAGAACAGAAGAGTCTTCAAGAGTACTTGAAGAGATGTTTAAACTTAAAAATACTGAATATAGTAAAAGATTTAAACAGATTAGATATGAGATTTATGAACTAGAGAAAAACTATTTCTTAAACTATACAACTTAAATATAGAGGCTATTTAATAACCTCTACACTCTCTTCGGCTTTTGAGATAGATAAATTCTCTCCACCTAAAGCTTTCATAACTAATTGATGACTCTTTTTCTGTAGCTTTCCATTACCAATATATACCGGAACTGCAAAAGCTCTTGTTTTTATCCCATTTACACCATTAATCTTTGTTAAAAGTCTAATATAGTATAGTCCATTTTTAGATGAGCTTACTCTAAGATTAAGATTATACTCTTTTTGATTTGGACTTAGAGAGTAGGTTATCTTATTATATGCCTCTCCAATAACTTTTAAATCTTTATCAATATTAATATCAACATCCATTTCTCCAGATTTTAGAGGAGTAGAAAAAGATATATTTATATCTGATGGTTCATTTAGTTTAACCCTTGTACTTCTATATGTTATATCAATAGGAGCTCCCGGCTTTTGATATTTTCCTATAGTTGTCCCTTTTACTGTTCTATTATTATCAACTGTACTATTACTATCTGCTAATATATTTCCTGTTAAACCTACCATGATTATGGCGTTTAATATTAATTTTTTTCTCATCTTTTTTCCTTTTTTAATTTATATTTATATCAAAACATGCATAAGTCTGTCCATTATAATCAGATATATCTAATAGATAATCTCCACTATCTAAACTATAGCGAGCACTCTCTATTTTATAAGTAGTATTATCTGAATCTCCTAGGTGTTTAAATGGAGATGTTTTATATACTCCAAAATCTGGGTCGCTCATACTACCATTATTTTGTACTACACTTATGATATAGTTTCTGCTACTATCTATAGTAAATTTAATATATTTATGGTTATTTAATTTATTAAAAGTTCCATTCTCTCCTGTTGTACATATATCAGAAGTTGAACTAGTATATAGATTAGCTTGAGAACTTCCATAAATATCTACTATAGGTCTGATATTTTCACTACTAAGTATATCATTAATTTTATCTTTTTCTGATATATTTTCCTCTTGAAGTCCTGTAATAAATGTAAAAATACTTGTAAATGCCTTAGTATTTTTTTGAAATCCAACAAGAGTGTTATAGATTGGTTTAAAACCAAGAGATAGCCTATCTGCTCCATCATTATGGCTATCATATAAATCATATAATATATTTTGAATAGAGTCTTCACTAAAATAGCCCTTAACTGCTGAGTTACCACTCTCTATATTCATAGAAAATCCATCAGATTGCATAAATCCTTGTGTATCAAAATATATTGGGTTATCTGTGGCAATTGCTGACCAAGCATTTCCCCAACCCTCTCCAAAAGCTACTCTAATATCAAGTTTATCCCCCTCTCCATGAGAGCCACCAATACTATCTGAACGAGAAAATTTATCCTCAAAATAGTGACCCCACTCATGAATAATTATATGGTTATCAAACTCATCTGTATCACTATTTTCATCACCTAAAATATATAGATTTCCATCTCCATTATAGTGAGATGTTAATATAAAACCATCTCTTAACTCACTCTCACTCCCTCCTCCAGAAGGTACATTTCTAACTGACCAATTTACTTTTAGTTTTGGAAATATAGCACTACTATCTGCAGTTTTAACCTTTTTAATTGCTGTATAGATACTATCTAATATTGCAAATGGTGCTGATGTTCTAGCTCTATTATATCCATATCCACCCCAGCCAGATGATGCATTTAGATTTCGTCTAGTACTATCCTCTCCTATATTAAATAGACTACTCTGCATAGTATATATTGCACTATTATTAGTATTATCAACTACCTCAACATCATATCCTCCAATACCTCTCTTCTCTAACTTAGCATATACACAAATCCTAACATTTTGAGTTGGAGTAAGATTTAAAAACTGATAATCTCCACTATCATTAGTTGAAGTTGTCTTAAGTATATCATTAGAAGTACAGCTATTTTTTACAAGTTTTACAGTAACTCCTCTTGCACTATCTCGTGTTATATTATTGTAATTTAATCCTGTCCCACTACTCTTTACATGAACTCTATCATAGGTAATTTTTCCTATAATTTTTACTCCATTATTACTATCTATAGGAATAGAAGTTGAAGTAGGAATTGGAGTTGAGGTAGGTTCAAATGTATAGGTTGGAGTAGGTGTAGGTGTTGGATAGATAACAACAGTTCCATCATCTACTGTAGTAATCTCTCCACAGCCATATAGAGTAATTAATATTAAAAATATTAGTAAAGTATAAATCCTATTTTTCAAAAAAAATCCTTTAATTTAAATTAATAACTCTATTATGACATATTCTATATTTAATAGTACTGTCGTTTTGGCAATGCTCTTCGTCGTATAGGCTTAGCCATAATAGAAGCTTTTGTGCCTTTTGGCTTATAACTACCACTACTTCTATTTAATGATATAGTAGTACAACTATTGTTAAAAGAGGCATCAAATGTATCTAATAGATAGTCACCCTTTTTTAGATTTACCATAAGAGTATCATTTGGTGAACCCTCATAAGATGATATTGCTATATCTTTATGTGGATATGTTGTTTGATATAGTATCATATCTGGGTCTGAACTAGGGTTATTTGAGTTTGCATTAAATTGATAAAAGCCATCGCTATCTATTTTAATTTTTATAAAACTTCTATTTCCGAGTTTATTATATATTCCATAATTATTTCTACTACATACATTTATATTCCCACCTATAGTTAAGTTTTTATATATAGGAACTGCTACAGGGCTATTTGCACTATTAGTTCTATTGGTTCCATAAGCATCTTTAATTGAGTTTATATTTTCATAGGCTACAGTCTTATCTATATTTCTCTTTTGGTTAGGATTTTCTCTCTTTAGTGCATCAATAAATGAGAATATACTTGTAAATGCAGGTGTATTTTTTTCGGCACCTACTAAAACTCTATATATAGGTTTAAAACCTAAACTTGTCTTATCATGAGCTTCATTTGTCTTATCATATAAATCATATAAAATTCTCTGAACTGACCCCTCACTATACCAACCAGCATTCTCTTGAGCACCATTTTCTAAATCCATATACCAACCACTAGACTGTTTATATCCTGATGTATCAAAATATATTGGGTCATCTGTAGCAATTCCTGACCATGCGTTACCCCAACCCTCTCCAAAAGCTACTCTTATATCTAAAGCTTCACCGGGGCTATGAGAACCACCAATATTATCAGCTCTTGAGAATTGGTCTTCAAAGTAGTGACCCCACTCATGAATAATTATATGGTTATCAAACTCATCTGTATCACTATTAGCATCTCCCAAAATCCAAAGTCCTCTCTCTCCATCATAGTTAGAGGTTATTATCTGTCCACTATTAGCATCTCCTGATGCTGCTATATTATTAATAGACCAATTAACAGTAAGTTTAGGAAATTTAGCCTCTCTGTCTGCTTCTCTTACTCTGCTCATTGCTTGATAGATACTATCTAAAATGGCAAATGGTGCAGAAATTCTAGGTTTTGTATAATCCTCTCCAGTCCAACCAGAAGAGGCATGTAGATTTCTAATACTCTTTTTTGTTCCACTATTATGATACTCTCCATCTATAACATATAGTGATTTACTATTTGTATTATCCACAACAATTACATCCCAATAATCTTTTTTATACATTCTAGCATAAGCTCTAATCTTAACTATACTATTGATAGGAACAACTAATCTATATTTTCCTTTTTTATCTGTAGAAGTTGTAGCTACTGTTTTACCTGTAGTATCAATAGCTTTTACTAAAATATCTCTAGCAGGAAGTTTTTTAATATGATTATAATCAAGTTTTGCTATCCCTCCATACTCAATAGCTACAGGAACTCTATCATAAGTAATCTTTCCTAAAATCTCCACCTCATCTTTATCAATAGTAGAGTGTTGAGAACAACCTATAAATAGTAATAGAGGCAATATATATAATATCCTTTTCCACATAACAAAACCTTTCTTAAGTATTAATATAAGCATAGCAGATTATTAAAAAAAAATCTATACTTTTTTTTTATTCTTTTTTGTTAAGAATGATATTTAATAATAGTTTTTTAATATTATAAATCATTTATTTAGTAACTCTTAGCTAAAATTCTTATAATTCGAGATAATAAGGTGGAGAGATGAATAGTCGTGTAAAGATATATAGACCTATACCAATTGATGAAGAGATTAAATTTAGTAAAAAAAAGTTTATTGTAAGTAAGACAGATATAAATGGCATTATTACATTTGTAAATAAAAACTTTTGTGAAATCTCTGGATATAGTCAAGATGAACTCATTGGAGCGCCCCATAATATAATAAGACACCCTGATATGCCAAGAGCTATATTTTTTCTAATATGGAATAGTCTCTTAAGAGGAGAGCCTGTATCGGGAGTAGTTAAAAATTTGGCTAAGAGTGGGAAATACTATTGGGTTATTGCAGACCTTGATATAAAAAAAGATAAAAATGGAGAGATAAAATCATTTACAGCATTTAGAAGAGCAGCCCCACAACATGTTATAGATGAGGTAGAGGAGCTATATGATACTATGCTAAATATAGAAAAAAGAAGAGGTATGGAAGGGTCACTATCATATCTTGAATCCTATTTAGAAGAGAAAGGTATGAACTATGAGGAGTTTTTAAATGACCTTATTACACCAAAAGGGGTATTAGCTAAACTACTTGCAACATTTAAAAATATGTTTGGATAGATTAAAAAATCCAAACTGTAACTAAATAGATATAAAATAGATAAATTAATATTATCCATTTATTTATAAAGTTGGTTTTATAATAAAATATTATTATAATTTAAACTAATTTTTATAAAAGGGTATAATAATGAAAAAATCAATACTTCTTATCTTAGGTATAACAAGTAGTATTTTTGCTTCAGAGTTTGATTATGGAACAGGAACATTCTCTATGAAGGGTGGATTTATAGGATTAGAGGGGAGTATAGATACTGATGTATCAACAGTTAGTATATCAAATAGACATAATAATGCTTTAGGAAAATTCTTTTATAGTTATGATTTAACTTGGTATAAATCAGATACTATGAAACAGGCACAAAAAACATATAACTCTTACGCCTCTCAAGCTAATAACTTTTTAGTAGATAATGGTCTGCCTAATGTAACTATTCCATCTATGAAGCATGAATTAGAGGGGTTAGATGTAAATATTAGATTAGGTTATGATGTTATCCATAAAAATCAAGATAACTATTTAGGTACAGGTCTTATAGTTGGAATATCTACACCTTGGATTGATGATATGGTTAATATTATAAAAAATAATAAATCTTCAGGAAATAGTGGATTAGATTTATATAAAAAGAGTAAAACAAAAATTAAAACATATAAGATAGGTCCATCTATAAACTTTCAAAAATCATTTAATAAAAATATATCATTTTATGGTTTAGCAAGTTATGCTTATCAGACAGGAGATATTAAAAATAGCTATGCAAAAGCTGACTATTCAGTTGATGGAACTTTTCAAGAGTATAATTTTGGATTATATTTTACACCATTTACCACAACTTCTAAGTGGGGATTTTTAACTCTCTCCCCTAGAATATATGCTACCATAGGATATAAATACTCTAAATGGGAAGTAGATAAGATGAGCATAAACCTTACAGGTCATGATTTTAATTCAGATATGATGAAATCATTAGGAAGTAAATTTAATATGGATAGTTCTGTAGGATACTTTGGAGTTGGTTACTCATTTTAAATATGTTATAATAGATGTCCCAACTGCTCTTTTTTTACTCTAAGATAGTCTCTATTATATAGATTTGGTTCTATTATAATAGGTATTCTCTCTACTATCTCAATATCTTTTAGGGACTCTATCTTTTTAGGATTATTTGTAAGTAGTCTTATCTTTTTAAGATTATAGTAGTTTAATATAAACTCAACTATATCATAGGTTCTCTCATCTGCTCTAAATCCCAACTGATGATTTGCTTCAACTGTATTAAGTCCCCTATCTTGAAGAGCATAAGCATTGACTTTTCCAACTAATCCAATATTTCTACCCTCTTGTCGATGATATATTATTAATCCACCCTCTCTACCTATAAGCTTTTGTGCATAATTTAACTGTTCGCCACAATCACACTTTTTAGAGCCTAATACATCACCTGTTAAACACTCAGAGTGAACACGAACTATTGGAGTTTTATCTAAATTATCTGTAAAGATTGCAAGGTGTTCTTTACACCCCTCTTTAAATGCTTGAATATTAAATGTGCCATATATTGTTGGAAGTTTTGCAACTTTGGAAATTTCAATCTGTTTCATAGGCAAAATTATATCGCTTTATGATAAAATTTGGCAAAAGGATTTAAGGATTAACTATGTTTGCAAGATTTAGAAGAAAGAGACTCAACCCAATCTTAAGAGATTTACTACAAGAGACACAGATAAGTATTAATGATTTCATCTATCCACTATTTATAAAAAGTGGAAAAGGTTTTAAAAAAGAGGTTAACTCTATGCCTGATGTTTTTCAGATGAGTGTTGATGAGATTATAAAAGAGTGTGATACTCTAAAAGAGTTGGGAATTTACTCTATTATACTCTTTGGTATTCCTGATATTAAAGATAGCGTAGGTAGTGACGCTCTATGTGAGCATGGTATTATTGCATCTAGTATTAGAGAGATTAAAAAGGCTCACCCTGATATGTTTATTGTTACAGATTTATGCTTTTGTGAATATACAGACCATGGACACTGTGGAGTGCTTGACCCTATTTTAGAGACTGTTGATAATGATATTACACTCTCAAATCTAGCAAAACAGGCAATAATTCATGCAAAAGCTGGTGCTGATATGATTGCACCTAGTGGAATGATGGACGGAATGATAACTGCTATTAGAGAGGGGCTTAATAGAGAAGGATTTTCACATATTCCAATTATGAGCTACTCAACTAAATTTGCAAGTGCATACTATGGACCATTTAGAGATGTGGCTGAATCTGCACCTAGCTTTGGAGATAGAAGAAGTTATCAAATGAACCCTGCAAATAGAAGAGAGGCTATTTTAGAGAGCTTAGAAGATGAGAAAGAGGGGGCTGATATTTTAATGGTAAAACCTGCACTTGCATATTTAGATATAGTAAGAGATATAAAAGAGAGTTCATCTCTTCCATTAGCTATATATAATGTAAGTGGAGAGTATAGTATGTTAAAGATGGCAGGTAGAGAAGGTCTTGTTGATTATGAGAAAGTATTAATGGAGACAATGATAAGCTTTAAGAGAGCTGGTGCTGATATTATTATTAGCTATCATGCTAAAGAGGTAGCAAAGTTACTACAAAAAGAGAGTAGTTAATGGGAAAAGTATATTTAACAGGAGCAGGTCCGGGAGATATTGAACTTCTTACACTAAAAGCTTTCCGTTTAGTAAAAGATGCTGATGTAATCATCTATGATAGATTAGCCAATCCAGATATACTAAAAGAGGCAAAAGATGGGTGTAAATTTATCTATGTTGGAAAAAAAGACTCACACCATACTCTACCACAAGAGGAGATAAATGAACTAATCTATCAAAATGCGTTACAATATGAAATAGTTGTAAGGTTAAAAGGTGGTGACCCTTTAGTTTTTGGAAGAGGTGGAGAGGAGGCTATATATCTAAGAGAGAGAAATATAGATTTTGAGTTTATTCCCGGAATTACATCTGCTATTGCAGTGCCAGAGTATGCAGGTATCCCTGTTACACATAGAGGAGTTACTGTATCATTTAGAGTTGTAACAGGTCATGAGAGTAGAGATAAAAAGAGTTCTCAAATTCCATGGGAAAACTATAAGACAGATGATACAATTATCTTTCTAATGGGGCTACATAGATTAAAATATATTAGCTCAAAACTTATAGAGATAGGAAAACCAAAAGATTATCCTGTAGCTGTTATTAGTAGAGGTACAACTAACCAAGAGAAAACTATTATTGGAACACTAGAAAATATATATCAAAAGGCAAAAGATTTACCTACCCCTGCATTAATAGTTGTTGGCAAAGTTGTAAATCTAAGAGAGCAATTAAATTGGTTTGAGTAAAAATAATGGGAGAGTGAGACTTATAAATTTATATAATCTCTAACTTCCTTATCTATAGATATAATATCTTTAATATCTTTCACTTTTATATTTTCAAACTTCTTATAGCTATTTAATACTATTTTACTCATCTCAAAAAAGGTACATCTCCCCTGTTCAAATCTCTTAATAGCCTCTTCATTACTAGCATTAACTACTACTCCTAAATGAGGATTTTTTAAAAGATGCTCTTTTATCTCCCATATAGGATATCGCTCCTCTCTTATCTCTTTAAACTCTAATGCTCCAATCTCTAATAGATTAACAGGTTTTAAAATCTCCTCTTTAACCTCACCATTAATAGCAAATGCAATTGGAAGTTTCATATCAACTCCTGCAAAGTGAGCAGTGGTTGAGCCATCTATAAACTCTACTAAAGCGTGTATAATAGATTTTTTCTCTATATATGCCTCTATATTAGTTGTATTAAATAACCATCTAGCTTCAAGTAGCTCAAATAACTTATTTGTCATAGTGGCACTATCTACTGTTATCTTATTACCCATTGACCAATTTGGATGTTTTAGAGCATCTTTAAAAGATGCACTTCTCATATCCTCTATCTTCCAATCTCTAAAAGCCCCACCTGAAGCTGTAATATATAGTTTAGATACCTCTCTACCACTCATTAGATACCATAATCCAAAATGTTCACTATCAATTGGTATAATTCTACTCATATCTATAAACTCTCCAGCTACAACTAGAGACTCTTTATTTGCTAAAGCTACTTTTTTACCTAACTCTATAGATTTTAAGGTTGGGGCTAATCCAATATATCCAACTAGAGCATTTACCACTAAATCGCTCTGAGTCTGCTCCAATAGCTCTACTATTCCATCTTCTCCAGAGAATATATTATTATGATTTACTCTATATATATCTTTTGGATTACTAACATATACAAATTTAGGAGAGAACTCCTCTATCTGTCTATTTAGAAGTTCTATATTGCTACCTGCTACTAGAGCCTCTACCATATATCCATATCTCTTAGCAATAATTAGACTATTAACTCCAATAGAGCCTGTTGAGCCTAAAATTATAATTGATTTCACTATATACCCCTTAGAGATACAACCATAACAATAGAGGCAAATAGATAACCATCAACTCTATCTAAAACTCCACCATGTCCAGGTAGTAGATTTCCACTATCTTTAACTCCAGCCTCTCTTTTTAGGTAACTCTCAAATAGGTCACCAAATATTGAAGCTATAGATGTTAGAAACGATACAATAAGAGCAACCCATATAGATGCCAAACCTAACTTATAGGCTAGATATGAACCAGATATAGTTGCAAAAAAGACTCCACCTATTACCCCCTCTATTGTCTTATTTGGAGAGGTTGGTGAAAATTTTCTCTTTCCAATACTCTTCCCTACAAAAAAAGCTCCAACATCACTCAT
>WGAM01000014.1 GCA_015494795.1 Campylobacterota bacterium | reverse complement strand
TCATCTATTCTCTTATTGATATCATTGGTAGCCAAAAGCGACTCCTTGTTATATTGGTAGTAGGTTATATTATATAGCACGATTTTAGGAGTGGATTATATCTAAATCATTATTTGCTTTTACTTATATTTTATAAAAATAAAAAAATAAACATTATATTTTTTCTATTATCTACTCTAAAATATTGGTATAATATCATAAAAAAAATTATTAGGATAGATAATGCAATTTATAGAGACTCGTGGTAATGATGGAGTAAAACCCTCCAAAGTAACTTTTTCAGAAGCCATTTTAAACCCAAGTGCTAGTTTTGGAGGGATTTATGTACCTGAGTTTTTACCAACATTTGATACTCAATTTTTAAAAGAGAATATAGATAGTAGCTATAAAGAGTTAGCTTTTAATATTTTAAAGAGTTTTAATATAGATATTGATGATAATACTATTCAAGAGGCATTAAATCGTTATGATAATTTTGATGAGCCAAATAATCCTGTTCCACTTAATAAGATTGAAGATGAAGCTTTTGTAATGGAGCTTTACCATGGAGCAACTCGTGCATTTAAGGATATGGCTCTTCAACCATTTGGATATATTTTATCAAAAGAGGCACAAAAAAGAGAAGAAAAGTATCTAATAATGGTAGCTACTAGTGGAGATACAGGTCCTGCTACACTAGAGACATTTAAAAAGCGACAAAATATAAAGGTAGCTTGTCTATATCCAAGTGGTGGGACAAGTGATGTTCAGAGACTTCAGATGGTAACAGAGGAGGCAGAGAATGAGAAGGTTATTGGTGTTGTTGGAAATTTTGATGATACACAAAATGTTCTAAAAGAGCTTTTATCATCAGAGGATTTTAAAAATGAGCTAAAGAAGAGAGATATTAAACTATCTGCTGCAAACTCTGTAAATTTTGGAAGGATTATATTTCAGATAATATACCATATCCACGGATATTTAGAGTTAGTTAGGCAAAAAGAGATAGAGTTAGGAGATAAGATATATATAGTTGTTCCATCTGGAAATTTTGGAAATGTTTTGGGTGGATATTATGCTAAAAAGGGAGGATTACCTGTTGAGAAGCTATTAGTCGCATCAAATATCAATAATATCTTAACAGACCTCATCGAGAATGGGGTTTATGATATGGCAAGTAGAGAGTTAATTAAGACAAACTCTCCTGCTATGGATATTTTAAAGAGTTCTAATGTTGAGAGAGTTCTATTTGATAAGTTTGGAGCTAAAAGAACAAAAGAGCTTATGGAGTCTCTAAATAGTAGTGGTAAATATACTCTAACTAAAGATGAACTTCTATCTCTTCAAGAGGATTTTCAAGCTACATATAGTAGTGACAGTGAGGGGGAAGCAGAGATTACCAAATATGCAAAAAAAGGTTATATATTTGACCCACATACTGCTACTTGTATTAAATCATATAGAGATAGAGAGAAAAAAGAGATAAAAGCTATTATATATTCAACAGCAGAGTGGACAAAATTCTCTAAGACAGTAGCTAAGGCATTGGGTAATAGTGAAGTTAAGAGTGATATAGAAGCAATTGATTGGATAGAGAAAAATAGTAACCTTAAAGCCCCTAATATGATTAGAGAGCTATTTAATAAAGAGATTAAACACCCTTTAGTTGTAGAGAAAGAGCAGATAGAAGATGAAATATTAAAATTTCTATGAATAGAGAAGATTATCTAATAGATAGATTAACATCAAAACATATTGGAGATGATGGGGCTATTATTGGAGATAAGATATATAGTATGGATGCCTTTTTTGAAGGAGTCCATTTTAAGAGAGAGTGGTTATCTCTATCTCAAATAGCAAGAAAAGCGATGCTTGTAAATCTATCTGATGTAGTAGCTATGAATGCCAAGCCACTATATGCTCTAGTTACTCTATCTTTGCCTAAAGATATTAAAAAAGATGAGATAGAAGAGATAATAGACTCTTTAGAGAGTATTGCTAGAGAGTTTAATTTTAATATAATTGGTGGAGATACAATAGTTGGAGAGAGATTAGATTTTTCTATTACTATTATATCTACATCTACTAATCCACTCACTAGAAGAGGATTAAAAGAGGGTTATCTATTGGCATATAGTGGACTATTAGGTAGTAGTAGAAGAGATTTAAATAGACTCTTAATTGGTAAGAAGATAGATAAAAATTCAAGATTTATAGAGCCTATATTGAGAGGTGAGTTTATAGAGGAGATAAGAGAGTATATATCTGTTGGTATGGATATTAGTGATGGACTCTATTGTGATACCAATAAGCTTTTAGATTATAATAGTATAGGATTTACTCCTCTTATAGATATTAGTGATGAGGTTGGGCTTAGTGGAGAGGAGTATGAGATGTTAATTGGATTTGATAGTAAAAATTTAGCTCATATAGAGACTATAGCCAACTCTTTTAACCTACCATTAACCGTTTTTGCTAAAATTGAAAATAATAGCAGTAGATTTAACTGCATAAACCACCATAGATAAGGATAGAAGTGAAACAGCTATACCCACTAAAGGTAAAAAATGATTTTATCTTTACTCCAACAAGTAGAGATTTTATTGTAGATGAGATACCTCTATATGAGTTTTCAGGTAGTGGAGAGCATCTAATAGTACATATTAGAAAAAAAGATATGACAACTTGGGAGTTAATATCTACACTATCAAAATATCTTAAGATAAAGCAGAGAGATATAGGTTATGCAGGATTAAAAGATAAAAACTCAATGAGTATGCAGTATATATCAATTTTAGCTAAAGGTAATGAGGAGAAGTTAAATAGCTTTAAAGATGATAAGATTAAAATCTTAAATATATATAGACACAACAATAAGATTAAAATTGGTCACCTAAAGGGAAATAGATTTAAAATCCGTCTAAAAAAGATATTTGGTATTCAGAGAGATAAGTTAGACTCTACTCTAAAATGGATTGAGAAAAATGGTATTCCAAACTATTTTGGTTCTCAAAGATTTGGAACAGATGGGAATAATTGGAAAGAGGGGAGAGATATATTAGAGGGAAAACGAAAAATAAGAGATAAAAGGACAAAAAACTTTTTAATAAACTCTTATCAGAGCTATCTCTTTAATAGTTGGTTATCTAAAAGGATAGAGCTATCTCTACTTTTAGAGAGTTTTAGTGAAAAAGAGGTTGAAGAGCTATTAAATCTACCTAGAAATTCACTAAAAGGTCTAAAAAGACAACCCAACTTTTTTAAACTATTAGATGGTGAACTTATAATGCACTATCCATTTGGACGACTATTTAGATTAGAGTCTATGGATAGAGAAGTAGAGAGATTTAATAAGTTTGATATATCTCCAACAGGGCTTTTAGCAGGAAAAAGAGTAACTTTGGCAGATAGTATAGCTGGATTAATAGAAGAGAACTATAATAGAGATATATCTCAAAATGGATTAAGAAGATATGCGTGGGTTAAACCTTTAGATATAAAGAGTAGATATATAGAGGAGAAAGCTCACTATGAGTTGGAGTTTTCTCTACCAAAAGGCTCATATGCTACTACTCTCTTAGATACTCTAAAAGGAGGTTAATCTATCTCTTTAATTTTCCAAAGTAATCCTTGTATATTTAACTCCTCCATAAATGGGTCGGGGTCAAACTGCTCCATATTAAAGACACCTTTGCCTTGCCATATATTATCTAATATAAGTTTAGCTCCAATCATTGCAGGAACTCCTGTTGTATAGCTTACTGCTTGACTCATAACCTCACTATAACACTTCTCATGGTCACTAACTTGATATATATATATACTCTTTTTAACTCCATCTTTTAGACCTGTAATATATACTCCTATATTTGTCTTACCTTTTGTTCTCTCTCCTAAAGATGCTGGGTCTGGAAGTAGGGTTTTTAAAAATTGAATTGGAATAATCTTACAACCATTATGCTCTACCTCATCAATACCTAACATTCCAACATTCTCTAAACATCTCATATGTGTTAGATATTTTTCTGAAAATGTCATAAAAAATCTAATTCTCTTTAACCCTTTAATATGTTTAACTAAAGACTCCATCTCCTCATGATATAATAGATAGCTATCTCTTTTACCTACTTCTGGATAGTCCCATACCAGCATAACCTCCATAGGTTTAGTCTCTATCCACTCTCCATTCTCCCAATATCTACCATTTGCACTAACCTCTCTTAGATTTATCTCTGGATTAAAGTTTGTAGCAAATGGGTATCCATGGTCTCCATCATTACAATCTAATATATCTATAGTCTCTATCTCATCAAAATAGTGTTTTTGGGCATAGGCACAAAAAACATTAGTTACACCGGGGTCAAAACCACTTCCAAGAAGTCCAATAATACCAGCTTTTTTAAATCTATCATCTCTTGCCCACTGCTCTTTATACTCAAATTTTGCCATATCAGGGTGTTCATAGTTTGCTGTATCAAGATAGTGAACCCCACACTCAATAGATGCGTCCATTATGGTTAAATCTTGATATGGAAGAGCCACATTAATAACAATATTGGGTTTAATTTTTTTAAAAAGCTCTATTAACTCATCTATTGAGTCAGCATTAACAGAAGCTGTTTTAATTTTTATACCTAATTTTTTCTCTATATTATCTGCAATCTTATTACATTTACTAATAGTTCTACTAGCTAGAGTAATCTCCCCAAAAGATTTAATATTCATTGCACACTTAAAGGCAACAACATTTCCAACGCCTCCAGCACCTATTATTAGGGTTTTTCGCGACATATAGACTCCTTTTTTAAAGAAATTCTATCAGAAATATATTAAAGAATAGAATTATATCTTTTTAAATATTATAAAATATATTTAGTTTCTTTTTATTATAAAAGATGTATAATTTTTATATATTTAACTGTAAAGGAGGTTAAAAAATGTTAAAGAAATTAAAAGTTTCATATCAAGGTATAGCAGGTGCATATTCTCACTTAGCATGTTATAACTATTTTGGAAAAGATATAGATGCTATCGGTTGTGAAACCTTTGAAGATGCTATGCAGATGGTGGAGGATAAAGAAGCAGATTACGCCTTAATTCCAATCGAGAATAAAACGGCAGGTAGAGTTGATGAGTTTTATGGATTAATTCCACAGATGAAACTTCAAATAGTAGGAGAACACTATCAGAAGATAGAGCATCATCTGATGGGAATAGAGGGTAGCACTATTGAAGATATGGAGTATGTATATTCTCACCCACAAGGGTTAGCTCAATGTAGAGATACTCTAAAGGAGTTAAATATAAAACCTATTGCACAGTTTGATACAGCAGGTTCAGCAAAAGAGGTAAAAAGATTACAAAATAGAAAAATAGGAGCAGTTGCATCATCTTTAGCTTCAGAGATATATGGATTAAAGATACTAAAATCAAATATTCAAGACCAAAAAGATAATTTTACTAGATTTATTGCACTATCTAATGAAAGAGATATTGATATTTCAGATGATAAAGATTATATTACATCAATTATATTTAAAGTTGATAATCGTCCATCTTCACTATATAAGGCTATTGGTGGTTTTGCAAAAAATAGAGTTAATATATTAAAGATAGAGAGTTATATCCCTTTAGGAAAATTGAGAGATAGTAGATTTCATATAGATATAGATGGTGCAGTAAATAGAGATAGTGTTAAAGAGTCGATTGATATACTTCAAAACTCTGTTAATAAGTTTAAAATATTAGGAGTCTATAGAAAAAATCGTTATATTTAAATTTAACTTTTTTCAAATTCCTCTATAGCCTCTATAACCTGTTCTGGAGCCTCCTCTTGAGGCATATGTCCTACATTATCTAATATGATTAATATACTATTTTCTATATCTTTATGGAGTCTTTCTCCAAATCTATATGGGATTGACACATCATCTCTACCCCAAATTATTAAGGTAGGAATTTTTATATCTCTATACTCCTTCTCTACTTTTGCAATATCATCAGGTATGATATAATCAACAGTCTGTTTATAGGCATATTTTGCATTTGGTAAATCTATCATTTTAGCAGACTGCTCTACACTATCTTTAGGAATTAAACTATCATCACTAAAAGCATAATTGTATGCCTCTTTTGCAATCGTATCAGCACTTAAGAGATGAATACCTAAATATCCAATAATAGGTTTCTGTAGTAACCACATCATAGATGGTAGATGTTGCTTATATGACATTGTATTAATTAATATTAGTTTATCTATTTTTGTTTTTAATAATCCTCTCTCCTGCATAAGAGCTAATACTAGAGCTACTCCACCACCAAAAGAGCGACCTGCTACTGTTAAATGTTTTAACCCCTTCTCCTCTATAAACTCTTGAACTAATTTTGCTTGGTCATATACTGAGTAATCCTCATCTTCAGTTTTAGGAGACTCTCCAAAACCTTTTAAATCTATTGTAATTATATGGTATCTCTTTGATAGTTGCTTAACTATAAAACGCCATGTATATCTACTCTCCCCAAATCCATGAATAAAAAGAATTGTTTTATAATGCTCTTTGCCATACTCATCATAAGCTAAATTAAGAGGTTTTATATGAGAGTTAGAGACTCTACTATCCCAAGTTACAGGATTTTTGCTACTACAGCCTATAAATATTATACTTATCAATATTAAAATATTTCTCTTCATATCTCCATTATATCATAAATTTTAAATTTGTAATTATTTTTAGATATAATAATTAGTATGAAACATTCACAATTAATAAAACTGATACTTTTTACTATTTTAGATATATTAACTATCTCTATTTTTTTAATTATTTTCTATATAACAATACCAATAAAACCACCTATTAAAAAGGTTATAATCCCTAAGGGTTCAGTAACTAATATAATTAGAACTCTCCAAAAAGAGGGTTTTAATCTCTCATCTATAGATATATATCTATTAGTTGCTATTGGAGAGCCTAAGAGTGGAGAGTTAAATATTAAAGAGGATTATATAAACCGTATAGATTTCTTATATAAATTGACTAATTCAGTAAAAGAGAGATTTAATATAGTAACATTAATACCGGGAGAGACTAAAGATATTTTCCTAAAGATTATTTCAAAAAAATATAAATTAAATTATAAAAAACTATATAGTAGCTACTTAAAATATAGTCCATATCCTGAAGCTGGAATAATTCCAGATACATATCATATCCCCAAAGATATAGATGAGGATAGATTAATGAAAATATTAATATCAAATAGCCAAAGGAGATATAAAAAGATAGCTCTAAAAGAGTTTAAAAAATATGATAAAAAAGAGTTTGGATTATATTTAATAGTTGCATCAATTATTCAAAAAGAGGCAGGAACAAAAGAGGAGATGGGTAAAATATCATCTGTTATATATAATAGACTAAAAAGAGGCATGCCACTTCAGATGGATGGCACTCTAAACTATGGAAGATACTCTCATATAAAAATAACATCAAAAAGAATTAGAAGTGACAAGAGTGGTTTTAATACATATCTAAATAGAGGACTACCTCCATATCCTATCTGCTCTGTATCTATAGATGCTATATACTCTGCTCTATATCCAGATAAGAGTAATTATCTATTTTTTATGAAAAATGGTAAAGGTGGACACAATTTTAGCTCCTCTTATAAGGAGCATTTAAAGAATGTGAAAAGAAGAGTTAAAGAGAGGTAAATTAGCTATTTTTTTAGCCACTTCTCTCTTAATTTTTGATGAAAGCTACTATCAACTCCATCTGCCTCTCTAAGTTTTAAAAGAGTTCTATCAACAGACTCTCTTAGAGGACTTCCAGTTGGAAAGACTATACCATAATTTTGAGGATTAAATGTAAATGGCAATACTGCTAATACTTTTCTCTTCTCTTTTTTATTTATCTTATTTGCTAAATATACAAGTCTAGGTCCATCATGAACTAAAGCTTGAACTTTACCCTTTTTAAGAAGTTCAATTCCCTCATCTAGGCTCTTAACAGGAACAACATTTGCACCAATCTTCTCTATATATTTTCTAGGGGCATCAGTAGCCACAGCAGCTATATATTTTCCTGCTAAATCTTTTTCTCTATGTATAGAACCACCAATTGTTTGAGCTGTAAGTGCTGCTGTTACAATTGCAGTTAAGATACTTATAGCAATAATACCTACAATATGCCAAAATAGGTCAATAACTCTAGCTAAACCTTTACTATGAGGTGTCTCCCAAGTTACTAACATAGTTATGCCCCACCAAAAAGCATCTCTAATTCCTACAGAGTATCTCTTATCAAATAGGTCTGAATTTGAATTTTTTCTATCAACATACCATCTTAGATGAATTGTAATAAATAGAAATAGAAAGAAGATAATCATACTCTTTAGAGTAATCATCTTATTTATCTCTTTTGCCATAATAGATAATACACTAGATGAGGCATTCTCTGCATTTATCATAACTTGAAGTCCAAGCTCATACATAGAGTTAGAGAAATCTATAACCTTTTCTCTATCTGATGTTATAGTTATAGCTGAAATTCCTACATCAATATTATTATCTTTTGCAGCATCTATTAAATCTGTTGTTGAGTTAAAATATACAAATTTTGTCTTTAAACCTAAATTTTGAGCAATCTTATTCCATAAATCAATACTAAAACCTATCGGTTTCCTATTCTCAATAGAGCTATTTTTATCATACATAACCCAAGGTTCAGAATATTTAATTCCAACCTTTAACTCTTCGCTATAAGTTGGACTAATGAATAAAAACATAACTATTAAAATAATATATCGCATCTTATCTCCTATTTTAAATTAAGAAGAGATTATACTTAATATTTGCTAGATTTAATAGTTAAAATAATTTAACTGTTAAAATTATGAAAATATTTGTCACAAATAGTAATTTTTAAATTCTATTTAATTAGCTTAAAGATGATAAAATTCATCTAAAAAAGTAATTATATGGCACTAAAAGAGATTATTTATAAAAATAAAAGGTTTAAACTTAGTTATGAGATAGTAAATTCAGATAAAGAGATAGATATTCTAATACTACACGGGTGGGGTAGTAGTAAAGAGATAATGAAACAGCCATTTGGCAATGAGTTAAATGATTATAGGCAGATATATCTCGATTTACCCGGATTTGGTAGTAGTAGCAATAGTATGATATTAACTACTAAAGATTATGCTAATATTGTATCTCTCTTTATTAAAGAAGTAAAGATAAATCCAACTGCTATTATGGGTCACTCTTTTGGTGGTAAAGTTGCAACTCTACTTAATCCTAAATATCTAATTCTTCTCTCTTCAGCAGGTATTAAAACTAAAAAGCCATGGTCAGTTAAGGTTAAAATTGCTACATTTAAACTACTTAAGCCTTTAGGTTTTGGAAAGATTAGAGAGCTATTTGTATCTGCAGATGCAAAGGGAATGAGCTATGAGATGTATGAGACATTTAAAAATGTAGTTGATGAGGATTTTAGAGAGGAGTTTTCTAAATATGGAGGTGAGGCTCTTATATTTTGGGGAGAAGATGATACAGCTACTCCTCTATATACAGGTAAAAAGATAGCATCACTTATTAAAAATAGTCATTTTTATCCTCTTAGTGGTGACCACTTCTTCTTCTTTTTAAAACATGCTAAATTTATTGCTAATGAGATTAAATCTAAAGTGAGTATAGAGTGAGAGTATTACATACTTCAGATTGGCATATTGGACATAGACTATATGAGAAGTCAAGAGAAAAAGAGCATTTAGCTTTCTTAAATTGGTTAAGCAGTTATATTAGAGATAATGAGATTGAACTATTAATAGTAGCAGGAGATATATTTGATACATCTATGCCATCAAATAGCTCTTTAAGACTCTATTATAACTTTTTAGTCTCATTAAATAGAACTCAATGTAAAAGAGTAATAATCACAGCAGGAAACCACGACTCACCATCAACTATTGAAGCTCCAAAAGAGATATTAAATGCTCTAAATATCTCTGTAGTGGGTAGAGTAGATAATAATATATTTCCAATAGAAGATAGCAATATTACTGTAGTAGCTATACCATTTTTAAGAGATAGAGATATTAGAGAGGCTATATCTAAAGAGAGTTTTAGTGATATAAATGGTAGATATAGAAAGGCTCTAATTGACTACTACTCTAAGGTTGCTACTAGATGTGAAGAGTTAAGAGATGATAATAGCTTTTTTATTGCAACAGGACATCTATTTGCTACAAATACAACTATTAGTGATAGTGAGAGTAGTATATATGTAGGTGGTGTAGGGGATATATCAGCAGATGATTTTCCAGATACTTTTGACTATATTGCATTAGGACATCTACATAAGGCTCAAAAGGTTGGAGGAAGAGAGCATATTAGATATAGTGGCTCTCCAATTCCACTAAGTTTTAATGAGGCAAAAAGAGACTCTAAAGTTATTGTTTTAGATATTAATAATAGAGATTTAGATATTAAAGAGGTGGTAGTTCCTAGATTTAGAGAATTAATATCTATTAGATGCAAATTAGATGAGGTAGAAGATAGATTAAAATCTATTAATAGTAACTTGCCATTAAAGAGTTGGATTGAGATTACTATTATAGATAAGAGTAGAGATTTACTAATAAATGAGAAGATAATGGATATTAGTAGAGATTTAGATTTAGAGGTAGTCAAGATAGCTGTTGAGAGTGCTTCGTTCAGTTATCCCAAAGAGATAGTAAAAGATAATATATCTCTATCGTCACTAACTCCAGAAGATATTTTTATTAGAAAGTGTAAAGAGGAGGAGTTTAATTTAGATGAAAATCCAGATATTAGAGATGCCTTTTATGAGATATTATCTATTGTAAGAGAGGATAGTCATGAGAATTGATAAGATAACTTTACAAAATATAAACTCTCTTCGCTCATCAAAACCTATTGAGATAGATTTTAGAGATGAAACTTTTACTCAAACAGGACTATTCCTTATTACAGGAGTTACAGGTGCAGGAAAGAGTACTATATTAGATGCTATTACAGTAGCACTATATCATAGAGTTCCTAGATTAGAGAGTGGAAATTTAGCTGATATTGTAAATCATGGAAGTAGAGAGGCACTATCTATTGTTGAGTTTAATATTGATGGAGAACTATATGAGGCTTCATGGAGCATTAGAGTCTTAAGTAGAAGTGGAAAGAAATTAAATAGACCAATAGAGAGTGTTAGATTAAAAAATCTAACAAGTGGAAAAATTTTAGCAGAGAAAAAGAGAGATATAGTAGCTAAGATAGAGAGTATGTTACATCTAAACTATAAACAATTTTTAAGAGCTGTACTTTTAGCTCAAGGTGAATTTTCTGCATTTTTACTAGCTTCATCTAAAGATAAGGGGACTCTTTTAGAGCAGATTACAGGTGAGGATATATATAAAAAGATAGGTGTTACTCTTAGAGAGAAGATTACATCTCAAAAGAGAGTCGTTGATAAGATATTAGATAAGATAGAGATTAGTTCTGAAGAGTTATTAGATAATCAAGATGAGTTAAATAGTAGATTAAAAGAGCTAGAGATAGAGTTAAATAAGTTGGATATAGCTAAATCTAAAATAGATAACTTAAAATCTAAAAAAGATAAAATTAATAACTCTATAGAGAATAAAAATAGTCAAATAGATATATTAAATAGAGATATTATCTCATATAATAACAATATAGAAGAGATATATAAAAGGATTAAAAAAGAGGAGATTAATAGTAAAAATATACTAGATAAAAATTTATTAAAGATAGATAGACTAGAGAGAAAATTAAAAGATATAGAGAGTGAGCTTAAATTAAAGAAAACTCAAAAGGATATTAAAAAGAATATATTAAAAGATATAAAGAGAGAACTATCTAGTTTTAATATAGATAAATTAAATAGAGAGAGAGAGTATCTTGAACTAATATATGAGAAGAGAGAGCAGAATATAGAGTTAAAAGAGATTTCAAAAAAATTAGAAGATAGAGAAGAGAGAGAAAAAGAGTTAAATTATAAAAAATCAATATTAGAAGATAAACTCAAAGATAAAGAGCATATATATAGACTAGAGATAGAGATTTCATCTCTAAATAGTAAGAGAGCAAAACTTAAAAAGGGAGAGCCGTGTCTATTATGTGGCTCTACTACTCACCCTAAGATTAAAGAGTATCAAAAGATAGAGCCGACTAAAAGAGAGATAGAGATAAAAGAGATAAAAAGAGATATATGTAATTTAGATAAAAATCTTATAACTCTACTTCAAGAGATAGCTAGATATAAGCAAGATAGAGATTATATTTTAAATAGAGTAAAGAGCATAGATATTAAATTAGATAATATAAAAGATAGTATAGATTTATCTACTATAAAAGAAAAAGATATAACAACCATTAATGAAGCCATATTAAAATATCAAGAGTTAAAGAGTAGAGAGATAAAAGAGCAAGATGAAATTTTAAATATAAATTTAGACTCTATAATTTCAGAGATTTCTTCAATAAAAAACAGAATAGATATATTAAAAAGTGATATAGAGCATAATAAAAGACACAAAGAAGAGATAAAAAAAGAGCTAGAAGATAGAGTAGATAGTTTAAAAATAGATATAAGAAAAAAAGAAAAAGAGTCAAAAATAGTTAAAGATGAGGTAGATAGATTATATATAGATTTAAATATATTAAAAGAAAAAATTAAATCCTCAAATGAAATCTCTATAAAAGAGAATATAAAAACTCTATTAGAAGAGAGAGGTCAAATAGTAGAAAAATTAAAAAGAGATAATATATTAAGAGAGAAAAATAGAGAAATATTAAAAGATTTAGAGATTAAAAAGGGTAAATTAGATACCCTAAATAGACTATTCGGACTATTAGGTGGCACTACAGACTCATTTAATATATTCGTTCAGAGATTAACTCTTATATCTCTTATTAATTTAGCAAATATTCATTTAAAAAAGTTAGCACCAAGATATGAGTTAGAGATATTTAAATATACAATAGAGAGAGAGGCTCTTAAATTTGGACTTCGTGACCACTATCAAGCAGGTATATTGAGAGAGATTAATACTCTAAGTGGTGGTGAGAGATTTATTGTCTCTTTAGCTTTAGCTTTAGGACTATCTGATTTAGCATCAAATAATATTAAGATAAAATCCCTATTTATAGATGAGGGTTTTGGAACACTAGACCCAAAAAGTTTAGATATAGTCATATCTACGCTAGAGACTCTTAAATCTAAAGATAAACTTATAGGAATAATATCACATGTAGAGAGTCTAAAAGATAGAATATCTACACAGATAAATATAATTAAACAAGGAAATGGGATTAGTGAAATTAGGAGGAATTAATTGTTTACAAGACTAGTATTAAAAATTGCTTTTTTTCTACACCGTTCAAGACGCTATAGCGATACAAAAAAACTATTTTATGACTTTTTACAAAATCCAGATTTTATATATAAAAGATATTTTGACTCATTTATGATTTTTCTTATTTTAGTCTCTGTAATTATTTTAGTCTATGAAGTAGAGCATCAAATTCCACAATGGGTTGATGATTTTGACCTATATGCTGTTACAGCTATATTTTCATTAGAGTATATTCTTAGATTTTGGGTATATAATGATTTTCATACTCAAATAGTAAAAGATTATGAAGAGGCAAAATTTTTAAATAAACCCTTTAGAGTATTATCTCCTATTATTAAAACTATAAAAGGTAAAATAGAGTATATATTATCACCATCAGCTATAGTTGACCTATTGGCTATACTACCAGCATATAGACCACTTAGGGTTTTAAG
>WGAM01000013.1 GCA_015494795.1 Campylobacterota bacterium | reverse complement strand
GAGTGGTATTGGTGCAAAACTAGTAGATATAAATAGAAGTAGTAGATATATAAAAATATTCTCAAAAGAGTTTGAAGGTTTATTTATACCTATTGTAGAGGCATTTACTATTAAAAAATCTAAAATAGAGCCAATAGACTTTAATAGTTTAAAAAAACAAATCTCTATTATAAAGAGAAGTATAAATAGTGATAATATTTCACTCTTTTCTCTAAGATATTTTTTAGATAAGAAGATATTTGATAAATATCTCTTACAATATAAATTGTAGATTAACTTTTACTTATTCTATTTAATCTATATTTAATTATCTTATCTCTTATCTCAATAATAGAAAAAAAGTTATCTCCATCTACCCAATATACTCCATCTTCTCTATTTTTAAGATACTCTATAGAGAGTTTTCTACCAAGTTTTAAATAGTTAATATCTCCTGTATATATATTTTGAGGTATTTTTAGAAAATTTAGAGGATTAAGAGCTTTTTCATTATCAAAATAGAATGCTCCCTCATATAGTCTCTTAAGGCTAGATAGTGTTGCATTAACTCCTAACCTCTTAGCTATAATCTGTCCAAATGAACGAATATAACTCCCCTCACTAGCCATAACTTCAAAATGTATAAATGGGTGGTTATAGTGTATAAGATGAATATCATATATAGTTGATGTAATCTCTTTTAATTTAACCTCTTTTCCCTCTCTTACTAAATCACAAGCCCTCTTACCATTTATCCTTTTAGCTGAAAATTTTGGTGGATAATAGGTTATCTCTCCTCTTATAGACTCTAAAGCTCTATATACCTCATCTATAGTAAACTCATTAACATCTTGAATAGATATGATATTCTCTATATCAAAACTATCAGATTTAGCTCCAAGCCATAGTGTAGCACTATAAGCTTTTGGAGTTTTTTTTAGATATTGAAACAGTTTAGTATATTGTCCTGTGGCTACAATCAGACAACCAGTTGCAAATGGGTCAAGGGTGCCTGAATAACCTAACTTTTTAATATTATATTTTCTCTTTACATAACCCATATAACCTTTAGATGTCTGAAATATAGGTTTATTAACTACAAATAATCTATTCATATTAAATACTCTTTTAAAATTTTCTCTTTTTTCTCTTTTGCACTATCTATAACTTTTTTTGCCTCTTTTATTTTTTCTTCATGGGTTTCTATTTTTGTAACTATCTCTTTTTGGGTTTGGAGTGATGGAGTTTTAATTTTTATATTTTTAATAATCTCTAAACTTAACTCTATTTGACCACTTGCACCTTTTGCCATTTTTTCTATGCGTTTAAATCCTATATTAGCTAAAGCATATAAAGCATATTTTGATAATATTTTTTTATTTGGTCTAAAAATTGTTATATGGCTATCAGCAACAAAATTACCTTCTAAATTAAAAAGTGTTACTCGTCCAGCTGTTCCAACACCAGTTGAATTTATTAGTAAATCGCCTTTTTGTAAATTTCTTTCATCTGAAATAAACTTTTCAATAGTATAATATTTCTCTTTAAAATTAAACTCTTCATAACCTCGTGCTTGACCAGATTTTATAACTTGTATGTCAGAATTTCCATATTTTGTAGCTTTCCCTCTTCTTAATAAATTATTTAATTTATCAATCTTAACCATCTCCCCCTTAACTGAACTTATCTCTTTTTCTATATTCTCTTTTGCCTCTTTAATTCTCTGCTCTGCTTTTAAAACCTCATCATCTACTCTTTGGCACTCTTGGACGATTTTTTCTTGAATTTCTAAAGGTGGGAGGGGGATTTTTATAGGGTATAAATACTTCATATGTCTTTCATATTTATGTTTATTTGTTATATTCACAATTTGTAAGATATAATAAAAGTATTTAATATTAAATTTATCATTTGGTTTTAAAAGTTGTGTCCCATCTGCACCTCTAACAAATTTAAAATCAACATATTTAAAGCTACAAGTATGGTCACCAAATACAATTAAAGGTAAATCTGTAATAGTTTTACTATTATTTGTATATCCTGAAATAAAATTTTCAACTTCTTGTGTAATTACTGGATATTTCCCATTATTTAAAATTTCTTCTTTTGGTATTTTTGTTGTATTTCCTTTTATTTTTTCTAAAATATTTTCTATCTTTTCAAGAGGATATTTACTCTCAATCTCTATCTTTCTTTTAGGACTCAAACTAATAGACTTATTAAACTCAACCCTTGAAAAATCTAACATATCCAATAATCTTTCACGGCTTACAAACTCTTTTAACTCCTCTGGTATCTCTCTTTTTATTCCTTGAAAATTATCTTTTATAATCTTATTGATTTTTAAGTTATCATTGCTATCTTTTGGATTATAGAGAGGTGTATTTATTGAGTTTAATCTCTCTCCAATATATTGTATGCCCTCATTTCCTTTTCTTCCACTCCACTCATAACCTAAAAACTTCTTATTTTCACTAGTTTTTGATGGAGATTTTACAATAACTACATCTGAACTATTGCTATTAGCTAAACAGAAATAATATAGCTTATCTCTCTCTATAAGTTTAATATACTTAACAAGCTCTTTCTCTTCTGAAATCTCTTTTTCTTCTGGTGATAAATCTTTATAGCTCTTTCTCTTTTTACGATTTTTTGTCTCGGTCAATTTTTCAAATTGTGCCTTATACTCTGCAAAAGTTTCGTATTTAAATATATCTTGATTTAATCTATCTTCAAAGATACTATAATATATTTTAAAATCAACATTGATATAGGCACAGTAGTTTTCTAACATCTGTTTATCTTCAAATAAATTTTCAATATTTTTATTGTTTATAAAGAGATTATCTACAAAATCTTGATATTTCCCTACTATGTTTTCAGTATCATCTCTTCGTTGTAAAAATAGTGTTACTGTATTTGTTCCTGTTTTACCAAATGTGCCACTTCCAAACTCAACAATAGCAATAATATCAAAATATTTTAGAAGTATCTCTCTTGTGGCTACATAGGTATTTTTACCATCTCCTTTATTTAAAATTGAACTAGGTAATATTATACCTGTAATACCTCCATCAACTAGAAGCTGTTTTGCTCTTTCTATGAAAAAACACTCAATAGTATTATTGGCTGTGTAACTCTTTTCATCTACTGTTTTTGTTAATTCATACGCTTCTAAATCATTTTTACTTAATGTCTCTAAAAAACCCTTTACACTATAAGGTGGGTTTGCTACAAGCACTGAAAAGCTATTATCTTTTACCTTTTCATTTTGTATTAAGGCATCACTATAAACAATATTAATATTTTTTTGTCCATACATTAATGCACTAACTTTTGCTATTTTAGAGAGTCTATACTCTTTTTCTACTCCTATAACCTCATCTGTTTTAAATATTTTTGCTACTTCATTTAAAAAATGTCCAGCACCACAAGCAAAATCTATTGCTTTTGGCTTTTTGTCTCTTTTTTTGACACTATCGAGTGGAAGAGAGTTTATAATAAATTTTACAATAGGCATTGGAGTAAAAAATTGTCCCTCTGACTGTTTTACTCCTTGGTCTAAAAATCCTTCAAACATATCTCCTAAAAATTGATTATCTTCGACTCCTGTAACTCTTATGTCTTGAAACATCTTGACAACTTTTAATAATACTTCAAAATTTTTATAAAATAGCTCTTCACTATGAACATCTAAAAAAGAGAAATCATTATTTGTAAAAAATTTCTGCTTTCTAAACATCTCTTTCACATCTTCTTTTAAACTATTTAAATCAATTTTTTTAAATATATTTTCAATATTTTTATCTGAAATATAGGTTATCTCTTCATCTAAAAATTCATCCATTCCTATTTTGTAGAGTTCTTGAAGTCTATCTTGAAGAGAAAAGGCATCATCATAAGCGATACCTTTCCAATAAAATTTTAATTCACTCTTATCATTTCTCATATTTTCATTTTCATCTATGATTTTAGATAAAAATAGATTTACAAGCACATTAAAAGCTCTCTCTGCTCCACCAATATTATGTTGTCTCATAATTGTTGCAAATTCGTTATATTTACCTTTTATATCATTTGAAGAGACAATTTTTAAATCATTAACATTTGTTTTTTCCACTCCTATAAAATAGGCTTTATTCTTTTCAAATATACCATTTGTTCTAAACTCTTTTTTATAGGTTTCACTCCAAACACTATAAATATCTTCTATTTTTTGTGCTTCTCTATATGATTTTAAGTTTTTATTTTCAAAAATGATTTTTTTATCATCTGATAGACTAATAAGATAGTATTTATATTTAACCTCTCTATCTACAAAATCACTTGTGTAGAGTGCTATAAATTTTGTATCTCTATCTTGCTGTGCATAAGAGAAGAGTTGTGTAGGTTTTATTTTTGTTGTATCCCAAGCTTTTTTAAATTCACCTCCTGCTGTTTTACACTCTATAATCAAAAGGGATTTTCCTCTATTGTCTCTTATTAGAATATCAGCTTTTCCACCACTTGCACCGTGACCCACTTGCCATTTTGGTTCTAACTCTATATGTTTAGGGTTGTAACCTTGATTTAATAGTCGATAAACGCACTCAAAAACTACAAAATTTTCAGGACTGCTAAAATTTGATGTTGTTTTATCATGAACTTTTAACTCTTTTGGATATATGAGTTTTTTATTTTTTAAATCAGCTTTTAGCTCACAATCAAACTCTTTATAATATTTTGTAAAGATATTATCTTTTTGAGTAAAATCTAAACACTCTAATACCTCTTTAAAATTCTCTTTTGTTATCATAATATCTCCATTTTTCTATACCGACTCTACAAAAGAGCTTAATATCTCTTTTTTAATTCCACCAAAATTTATATTTAGTTTATATTGTCGTCCAGATTTAGTGCTACTTTGAACTCGTCCAATACCAAACTTTTTATGTTTTACTAAATCACCCTTAATAAATTTTGACTCTTTTGTAATCTTTAACTTCTCACCCTTAATAAGTCCTGCTTCTCCTAAAAAACGACTTCTCATCATTACTCTTCTCTGCCCTTTATAGAAACGGCTATTAACATAACAGAGTGTTAAATTACTTTTTGCTCTAGTTATTGCCACATAGGCTAATCTTCTCTCCTCTTCCATACTATACCCATCTCCTATAATAGGGAAAAACTCCTCCTCTAACCCAATAACATATAGATACTCAAACTCTAAACCTTTTGATGCATGGACACTCATAATATTTATAGCATTCTCATCAACTTGATACTCCTCACTTTGAAGTGAAACCTCATTTAGAAAGTCATCTAAACTTTTATTCCAATTATTTTCTACAAACTCTCTAAAGTATCCATAGAACTCGTCTATATTTCTTACTCTATCATCTCCATCTTTAAATTTTTCATAATATGTTTTAATCTGAATAATCTCTTCAAACTTATCTATAAAATCTGTTAATGACTCTTTAGATAAATCTATAAGTTGTTTAATATCTAATACTAATCTTTTAAGATTAATAAATCCTTTGTTACTAATAATTTTAGATAACTCTTTTCTACTTTTTATATCTAATATTTGAAATAGTGAGTAGTGTTCTTCAAAGGCTAACTTTTTTAATCTATCAACAGATACTCCACCTACTCCTCTCCTTGGTCTATTGATAATTCTCTCTAAAGAGAAATCATCATGACTATTTGCTATAACTCTAAAGTATGAGATAATATCTTTTATCTCTGGTCTATCATAAAAGGGAGTATCATCAAGTATCTTAAATCCTAGCCCCTCTTTAATAAATCCCTCTTCAAGAGAGCGAGATAGTGCATTTATACGATATAATACAGCAATCTCGCTAGATGGAACTTTTTTTGCTAAAAGCTCTTTTATCTCTTTTGCAATAGCTCTCGCCTCTAACTTCTCACTTAATGAGTGAAAAATCCTAACACTTTTACCATCTCCTCTATATGAGATTAACCTCTTACTTACCCTTTGTCTATTATAATCAATAAGCTCATTAGCAACTTTAAGTATAGGCTCAGTAGAACGGTAATTTATCTCTAATTTTATAACTTTTGTCCCTTTAAAAATTTTTGGAAACTTTAAAATATTTCTACTACTAGCACCTCTCCAACCATATATACTCTGGTCATCATCTCCTACAACACATAAATTACTATGCTCAGATGCTAAAAGTTGTAAAAGTTTAAACTGAAGTTCATTTGTATCTTGATACTCATCAACCATAATATATCTGTAGCGATTACTTATATCTCTTCTTAATTTATCATTATCTCTTAAGATTTTATAGGGTAACATTAATAGGTCATCAAAATCAACAAGATTATTTAACTCTATCTCCTGCTGATAATATTTATATACCGTTGCTATCTTTTTATAATCGCTTAAATCTGTCCTTGATATTACCTCATCTGGTGTTAGAAGTGTATTTTTATACCTTGAAATCTCTGATGATATAAATGAAAGATTTAAATCTATATCATTCTCTTTGGAAATCTTCTTTAGAATTTTTTTTCTATCTTCACTATCAATAATAACAAAACTATTTTCCCTTCCAATCTTATCTATATGAAATTTTAAAAATATTAGTCCAAATTTATGAAAAGTACAGAGTAGAGGTATAGTTTTTTGATTATTATTTATAAGAGCCATTGCTCTACTTCTCATCTCTTTAGATGCTTTGTTTGTAAATGTTAAAGTTAGTGTATTTTGTGGGTCAATTCCAACTTCACCTATAAGATAAGCTAATCTTGTAGTAATCGTTTTTGTTTTACCACTTCCAGCTCCTGCTAAGATTAAAAGTGGACCATCAATATGTTTTACTGCCTCCTGTTGTGCCGAGTTTAAATTGTTTAGTAGTTCTATTGTCATACCTGTTTTGTTTTTTCCTAATTTTCTTTATTATAGCAATAAAGTAATAAATAGTTAATTATTTATTTTTTATAGATATTTGATAATCTTATAAAGAGTTTTAATTATAATTTGATATAATAATTTTAATTAAGTATCACAAGGGTGTATTATGTTAAAAGATTTTGTAAAAATGGAAACATTTCTAACTGTTGCTAGAGAGAGGAGTTTTTCAAAAGCATCAGCTAAACTAGGAATTTCACAACCAGCAGTTACTCAACAGATTAAATATATTGAAAATTACCTTGAAGCTAAAATTATAGATAGAAAAAAAAATGGTATTAGATTGACAGCTGAGGGTGAAGAGTTTTATAGTGTTGCTTCTCGTTTAGAAAAATGTATCAATAGTCTTGAAAAGGATTTATTAAAAATAATAAATAAAGAGATGACATTTAGATTAGCAGCATCCTTTACAATTGGCTCTTATGTAATTCCAGGTGAGTGTCTAAATACTCTAAGTAATAATATTGGAAATGATATAAATTTAAGTATAGATGTATCAGATAAGATTATTCAAGGTCTTAAAGATAAAAAATTTGATGTAGGACTAATTGAAGTACCTATATTTGATGAGGATTTAATATATAGAGAGTGGTTTGATGATGAGTTAGTTATAGTATCTAGCAGTCCAATTCCTAAAATTTTAAGAACAGAAGAGCTATATGGCTTTAAATGGGTATGTCGAGAGGAAGGTTCACACACAAGAAGACTATTAGGAGAGGTATTTGAGGAGTTAGGCGTATCATGTAAGAGCTTTAAGGTCTTATCTGAAGTTAGCAATACAACAGCAGCACTTCAAAGTGTAAAGAGAGCTAAAAAATCAGATACAGAGCCAACTGTTACAATTATCTCTAAACATGCTATTTCTGACGAAGTACATAGAAAAGAGTTATATGAAGCTAGAATATATGGATTTACTATGAGTAGAAAATTCTATATAGTTTACTCTAAAGATAATAAAAATAATGTATTTATTGATAATATAGTAAACTACATACTATCAGGTAACTGTTAAAGTTACCTATCTATTTTTATCATAATCAATAATCTATACTCCATTTAATATAATTCCTGATGATTTAATCTTATGGGTCTCTTTTAATCTTTGAAAATCTATAATATAGTTTTTAAAGCTAATATTTGCCCTTAGAACAAATAGTACAATATCACTATATTGAAATAGTAGTCTTGTATCTGAATATGGAGTTAAAGATGGTGTATCAAATATAATATAGTCATAAATCTCTTTTAACTCCTCTATTAACTTTTCAAATCTATTATTCATTAAGAGTGTGGACTCATTTGAGACTATATCTCCTGCTGGAATAAAATCTAAATTTGTATTAATATTAATTAAAATATCAGAAATATCTATATCTTGTAGTATATAATTACTCATACCTATACTATTTTTTCTCTTAAACTCATTATGTAGTTTAGGTTTTCTCATATTTAAATCTATCACTAATACTTTTCTATTTATCTCTGAAAAAATTCTAGCTAAATTTGCAGAAATTATAGTTTTCCCCTCTCCATCTATAGTAGATGTGACTAATATTATATTACAACTACTATTTTGATGAATAGAGGATAGTTGAAGATTAGTTCTAACCATTCTAAAATTCTCTTTAGATAATCTATTCTT
>WGAM01000012.1 GCA_015494795.1 Campylobacterota bacterium | reverse complement strand
TCAAACTCTCCATTAAAATGAATGGCTTGAACCATATTTCTATATTACTTTTTTTAAAAAAGTATAAAAATTAAATCTCAAATAGAGTTGATTTTTCGTTTACTTATATTTAGTTGTTAAAGACCACTTTTTATCTCTACAAACTCTCACTCTTAAACTCTAAGATGTCTCTTGGTTTGTGGACGCGTATTATAGACAAATTTAAACTTAATGTCAAGGGCTTTTATACTTTTTTGTTAATTTCTTTAATAATTTCTATTAAATCTCTGTTTTCTACATTAATTACTATATCAGAAATATTCAAATATGCTTTTTCTCTATCATTATATAGCTCTCTTGCTTTTTTAGGTTCTAAAAAAAGTGGTCTCTTCTTTAATTTAGCCTTAGAGTTCTTTGCAGTTAGTAATCTATTATAAATCCAATCAAAAGAGGCATGTAATAAAACTACCTTTCCTAATTTTTTTAAATTATTAACTTTATAAAATCCCCCCCCACAAGATATAAAAGAGTTATCTACTGAATTTTGAATCCAATCTGCACACTCCTGCTCTAACAAACGAAATCTACTCTCTCCATATTTTTTAAAAATATATTTAATACGCATATTCTCTTTAGATTCAATCAAATCATCTGTGTCAATAATAAAAGTACCATACTCTTTTGAGTATGCTCTAGCAGTTGTCCCCTTTCCTACTCCCATAAATCCTATCAGAATAATATTATTTTTACTCATATTCTCTCCCCACATTTAATCTAATAGTAAAATATTTACTCTATCTCCAACCTCTTTTGATTTATCCTCTTCGGAAGTCACCATTAGAGCAGTATTACCTAACATATTTGTAAGTATTGCACTTGTTCCACTCTTTTTACCCTTAAAATCAACAAAATAGTTACCATCTTCTAAACTATATCTACAAGCTGTAAACTCTGCTTTTTTCTGTCTCTTTTTAAATGGTTCTCTTAGAGTTGCTTTAACAAGTTTTAGGGAGCTATTATCTCTATTTTGTAGTTTTTCTATTAATGGGACAAGATATAAAAGTGCTGTTACTGTTGAAGAGTAAGCAAATCCGGGTAGTGCTACAATAAATTTATCATCTTTTTTAGCTACCATAATATGTTGACCGGGTTTTACTCTTACCCCTTTAAATAGAACTTCACAACCTAACTCAACTATAACATCTTTTACAAAATCGAAATCACCTACACTAACTCCACCAGTAGTGACAACAATATCGCTCTGACTTAAAGCATCTCTAACACTCTCTAAGATACTCTCTTTATCATCACTGATACAACCTAACTGTAGTGGTTCTCCCCCATATTTTTTAATAATAGCCTCTAATATATAGTTATTACTACTACGAATTTGAGATATATTTTTTTGAACTTCTCCTAACTCTAAAAGTTCACTACCTGTTGATATAATAGATACTATAGGTTTTTCATATATTAAAGGAGATACGATATTTAGACTAGCCATAACTCCAATATGTGCAAAATCTATTTTTGTACCATTTATAATAAGTTTCTCACCCTTGGCATAGTTCTCTCCTACCTCTCTTACAGAAAATCCTAATGGAACAACCTCATTAATAACTATCTCATCTCCATTAACAGTAACATTCTCAATAGGAATAAGAGTATCTGAACCATCTGGCATTAGAGAACCTGTAAATGTCTTAATGGCACACCCTCCCTTAACACTATCTCTAAGTTCACTTCCAGCTGGATTTATACTCGATATTTTCAATCTTTTAAGTTTTAAATCCTCATGTCTAACTGCATAACCATCCATTGCTGAGGTTCTAGCCTCTGGTGAGTTATGGTCTGCTATAATATCATCTGCTAAAATATGACCTAAACAATCTATTAAATATCTTTTACTCTTTTTATAATTTTTTATCTCTATGTTTTTAATAATCTCTATAGAGTCATTAAAATGTAAAAATGCCATTAATTATCTTCCTTACTTGCTAATATTCCACTACCACTCATAGGGGTACTTCTATCTTCTGCATAAATTCGTCTTCCATCTAATATATCATATTTCCAAATAGGAGCATTTGCTTTAAAATCCTCTACAAACTCATCTATAAGCTCTAATGCTACTCTTCTTTTTGGAGAAAATACAGCTGATATATATGAAGAAGTATGAACGGGGACATCTCCAATAGAGTGTGCCATTTTTACCTTAGCACCTCTCTTTTTTGCTCTCTCTACCCAACCATTAAACCAACTCTCTAAAATAGGTTCATATATATCAAAACTTAAAGCTTCAATATTATTTTCTGCTCTAATCGTTCCAATAAATGGTATAAATGCTCCATAATTAGATTCCCTCTCCTCATCTAACCATCTACTAAAAATAGATTTTATATCTAATGAACCTTGATATAACTCCATTTTAACCTCCACAAACAGGTGGAAGGATAGATACTACATCACCACTATTTAATTTTTTTGATAAATCATTACACATTTGGCTATTAACAGCAACAGCACATCTATCTAACCAACTATTAATACTCTCTATATTCTGTAAAAAATTAGCTACATCTTTTAGGCTATTTGCCTCTATCTCTAAAGACTCTTGTTCAATTGGCCCTAGAAACTCTATCTTTACCATTAATTAACTCACTTTTTTAAAATTATTTGATTATAAAAGTTGTTTGATATAATTACGCTTAATTCTAATATATAGGTGAACTATTGTGATATTTGGCTCTATAAGCTACCTTAATCTTCTACCTTTTCAAGTATTTTTAAAAAAATATATTAAATACTCCTCTACTAAAATGGCATTTAACTATAAAAGAGATGTTCCTAGTAAGATAAATTCTGCACTAAAGAGACGAAAAATTAATGCTGGATTTATATCTAGTGTGAAGTCTCCTAAATATAGATGTAGTAATTTAGGGATTATTGCAAATCGTGCTGTATATAGTGTATTTGTAATAAATGGAGATAATAAGATAGATAAAGAGTCTGCATCATCAAATTTATTAGCATCAATACTTAATTTAGAAGGTGAAGTTATTATTGGAGACAAGGCTCTAAAATACTATTTAAATGGTGGAGAGGGAATTGATTTAGCAACAGAGTGGTATAGAAAAACATCTCTACCTTTTGTATTTGCAAGATTATGTTATAACTGTTATGGTAAAAATATAAAAGATATAGAGAAATTTTTTCTAAAACAACCCATAAAAATACCTCAATATATATTAAAAAGAGAGGCAAAAAAGAGGGGAATTAGTCCCAAAGATTTATTATGGTATCTTAAATTTATAAAATATAAGATAGATTATAAATCAGAAAAATCACTTAAACTCTTTTTAAAAAAAGTTAAAAATCATAAGTAACACCTGCACTAACTGCATGTAATCTAGGTGCATGAGTCTTTGCAACCATTCTCTCATAATCAACAAAGAGACCTAAACCCTTCTCTTGGTCACCCTCTCCATCAAAACTTCTTGAGTAAATTCCATCTTTTGGAGTATCTTTAGATAAATCAACTTCAACTCCTCCACCTAATGCTAAACCATCACTATCTAAATGTGGCATACTTCCTCTAACTTTTGTTTTAGCTACACCTATTAATCCATATAGATTTGTACTATTAGTTACAGGTAACATAGGTTTAGCATATACTCCAATATGTTCTACTTTACTACCATCAGATTTCCAATCAGTTTTAGAGCCTCTTGCTTCAACTCCTATATATTGATTAAAATCATACCCTACTCTTCCCATAACACCATAAGTTGTATCTTTATTTGTAACTTTTACACCCTTTTTACAGTGACAACTATCTTTATATCTCACACCACTAATACCTAATCCTGCATAGAAACCATTTGTAGATACACGCTTTTTAGGCTTGACAACAACAGGTATTGGTGTTGGTTTAGGTTTGACTATAGGAGTTGGTTCTGGTGGTGCTACATATACAGGGGTTGGTTTTGGCTCTACATATACAGGTTCATCTACTACACTCTCCTCCTCTACCGTTGGCTCAATATACTCATCTTCAATAGGATAAGCCTCCTCATCTGCTACTACTGTATCATCTATCTCATAATCAGTAACAGGAGAAATATCTCCTCCTGCATAACTTAAATTCCCTATTGCAACTAGTGCAATTATAGATAGTTTTAAAGCTCTCATTTTTTATCCTTTATCTAATATTTAATTTAAAATCTTCTTCTTTAATAAAAAAAGTTCCCAATAGACTAACCAATAAAAATAGTATAATAGTTCCAAAAGTACTAAGCGATGGTGTTGATTTATAATCTTTACAATCACAATCGGTATTAATAACACCACTACTATTTGTATCACTCTTAATTTCAGTAATAATAATTCCTGCGTCATAAGTTAAATTATCTTTAGTTACATTAATGTTAACTCTTCCAGCACTATTAACATCAGAGTCTATACTATTATTAGCTCCTACATTCTGTTTTGTAAATATATATCCTGATGGAATATTGGTAAATCCTATTGAGTATCTACCTTGGCTTATATTGTGAAACTCATACTCTCCACTTGCATTTGTTTTAGTTCTATTAATAACCTCTCCACTACTACTATATAAAACAACTGTTACATCTTCAACTCCCTCTTCATCATTATCCTGAATACCATTTTTATTATCATCATACCAGACTCTATCTCCAATAGTAAATTTCTTAATATCTTCTTCTATTGAGGTTGGAGTAGGAGTTGGTGTTATAGTTGCTCTAGAAGTAGGTGTTGGAGTTGGAGTAACTGCAACAGTTGTTGGTTTAGGAGTAGGTGTTGGTGTAATAGTAATTACTCTTGTCAAAGATATATTAGCATGATTACTTACTCCACCACAACTATCTGTAATAGTATAAGATATATCGGTAGGATTATTATAAAAATTACTATCTGATATAAATTTAATCTTACCACTACTTGTTACACTCCAAACTCCTTGATTTGAAACTATTAGTGTTTTATTATTATCTTTCAATAAACCTTCATCAGGTCTTGAGACTATCTTTAGAGTTGATTTATCTAATTGGCATTTTGGACTATCATAGACTATATCATTAGATAAAACATCAATAGTAATAGTTCCCGTAGTTGGTAAATCTTTACTATCATCAATAGCTTTTGGTGAAGTATGAAATTTACACTCTCCTGTATAATATTTTCCACTCTTTTCAATATTATACATCTCTTTTATATCCTCTTTTTTAAGAGCTAAATTATATATTTTTATCTCATCTAATTTACCATTAAAATTATTCATAGTTTTAGAGTAATAATCACCTGTACCAATTAATAGTTTTTCACTATTAGAAGATGATGGGTCTATTGTATAACTATTAGTTGCATCAAGTTTACCATTTATATATATTTTTATAGTTTTTTTAATATTATCTCTAACTAATGCAATATGTGTCCACTTTTTTAAAGGTATAGTTGACTTGGAAAATGTATCTGCCGTACCATTATGTTTATATTTAAATTTTCCATTTTCCCATAAAACTAGAGAATACTCAGCATTAGCTCCTGCTTCATCTCCTCCACCATTACCTTTAACAATAAGTGCTTCTCTTCTATGTTCTTTTGGATATATCCAAAATGATATAGTCAAACTATCTATGAGGTCATGATTACAATCGTGCTTAATACTCATTACTCCATTACCAGAGAGACTAAGTCCATTTTTAATCTTTCCACTATTGACTATCTTTGCATCTCCACTCAATTTTCCATCTAATTTTAATGCTTGATTATTCTTAGTAGTTGCACTACCACTGCAATCTTCAAACCTATACTCTGCTTTCAGTGCAAAACTATTAATTGTAGTTGATATTAAAACTACACCTATAATGAATAACTTTTTAAAATAGCTCATGCTATCCTCCTAATTATAATATATATGGCTACATCATATACTATTTAACAAATGGTAACATATATTTCATAAAAACATAATTAAAAAATATTTGTTTTTATTAGAAAAAATTAGAATTATTAAAGTTAACTTAAATAATATAACCAATATTTTATTTTATATAAATTTAATTAAAATAGAATTAAGATTTTTGAAGTTTTTTGTAGCATGGCACACTCAAAGGGATTCGAACCCCTGACCTACAGTACCGCAAACTGTTGCTCTATCCAGCTGAGCTATGAGTGCATCTTTAAGGGTGAAATTATATCTGATTTTTTCTATAATTTCAAGAGATTTTTAAGGAGTTTCTCTCTTATACTGCTTTAATATCATCTCTATCTTTAGGCGAGGAATATCTAAAATATTCTCTATTAATGGAATATCTTTTCCATCATTATACATCTGTATTATCTTCTCTTTTAATTTACTATCAGGAGTTAACACTTTTAGCTCTAAATCATACACATAACTCTCTAATCTAGTTAATCTCTCCTCTAAAATCTCATAATGTTCATTTTTTTGAGCCTCTTTACTCTTTTCTAAAAATAGATAAATAATTACACTCATAAATCCTAAAAGAGAAAATATACTAACTATATATAGTATTTCCAAATTAAATTACCTCCAAAATAATTAATATTAAAAACATTATCCCTAAATAACCATTTACTGTAAAAAAGGCTCTATCTATTTTTGTAAAGTCTTTACCTACTAAATAGTGTTCATAGGCTAATGCAATGGCACTAATAATTATAGCTAATTGTGCGAAAAATCCTAATTCTGCACTCCTAACAAAGAGTGTCCAAAAAATAATAGTCAATATATGAAACAGTTTAGCAATAAGAATACTCTTTTCTGCCCCAAACTTAGATGGAATTGAGTGTAAATTATGAGCCTTATCAAACTCTATATCTTGAAGAGAATATAGCAAATCAAATCCAGCTACCCAAAATAGAACTCCCAAAGCTAGATAGATAGACCATAGAGTTATATCTCCAGTTACAGCTACTACCCCTGCAATTGGTGCTAAACCTAAGGATACTCCTAATATAATATGTGCTAAAGATGAAAATCTTTTAAATAGGGTATATACTCCTAATATAAATAGTATAGGAATTGATAATTTTAAAGCTAAATCATTAATAAAATAGGCAACTAATATAAAGATAACTGCATTTATAATAATAAATATAATCATAGTAGAGCTAGATACTCTTCCGTCAACTGATGGTCTATTTTTAGTTCTTGGATTTAGAGCATCTATATCTCTATCAAGATAACGGTTAACACCCATAGCAAAATTTCTAGCACTAATAGATGCTAAGAGTCCTAAAAAAAATAGTCTCCAACCAAACCAACCATTAGATGCTACAACCATAGCAATAAATATAAATGGTATAGAAAATATACTATGTTTAAACATAATAAGTTCAGATATATTTTCTAGTTTTCTCTTAATAGTGCCTATCATGGGTGTCTTATCTTTATTTTACTATTTAATGACCATGCAATGGCTACTACAAATAGAGATATTATAAAAGGATTAGAGATTATGCTATAACTATATATTAAATATAGAACCCATAATAATATTGCACCTAATGGTGTAGGAACTCCTATAAAATACTTCTCAGCCTTACCAACCTCTACCTTTAAATTAAATTCAATAAGTCGTCTAAGTCCTGCTATAATATAACCTATAAAGATAACTCCTAAAATTAACTGCTCTATAGTAGAACTATGAGCTATAAGTGCATAATATAGTAAAAAAGATGGCATTACTACAAAAGATATAAAATCTGCATAACTATCAAGCTGTACTCCAAACTCTGTTGAGAGATTATATCTTCTAGCAACCTTACCATCTGCAATATCTAAAGCACCAGCTATCCATGCCAATATAATAGCTATAAAAAACTCACCATGTACAATAAAATGGATAGCAATAATCCCACATGAGATATTACTAAAAGTGATTAAATTTGCAAGATTAAAACGGTTGTTTTTATCAAATAACATCAAATTTCCCTTCCTTTAAAAAAAAACTTATTCTACCCTATTAATTATTATGCTAATATTTTAGTATGAATTTATTTAGACAAATTGCACTAATTGCACCGACTGCTTCAGGAAAAACTGCCCTATCAATAGAACTTGCTCAAAGATATAATTTAAATATTTTATCACTAGACTCTCTTGCAATATATAAAGAGATAGATATTGCTTCAGCTAAACCAACCATAAAAGAGAGAGATGGAGTTAAACATTTTGGAATTGATGTAATATATCCAAATGAAAAGTTTAGTGTAGCTACCTTTATTAAACTATATCAACAAGCAAAAGAGGAGAGTATAAGAGATAAGAGAGGGCTTATAATAGTTGGTGGAACAAGTTTCTATCTTAAAACTCTTATAGATGGGATTAGTCCAATTCCTAAAATATCCAAAAATACAGTAGAAAAAACTCTTCATCTATTACAAGATAGTAAAAAAGCTTATAGTTTTTTATATAATATAGATAGCAACTATATGGAAAAAATTAAATCAACAGATAGATATAGAGTAGAGAAGATGCTAAATCTATATTTTGAGACAAATCTAACTCCAACAGAATATTTTAAAGAAAATCCACCACAACCAATAATAAAAGAGCCTATTACTATATATCAGATAGTAACCCCTAGAGAGATATTAAGAGAGAGAATAGCAATAAGAACTCAAAATATGTTAGATATGGGACTAATTGATGAGGTGAAATATCTTATAGAAAAATATACAACCTCTCCAAACCCTATGAGAGCTATAGGAGTTAAAGAGGTAATAGATTATTTAAATGGAGTATATAATATAGATGAATTAAAAGAGAAAATTATTATTAATACTGCTAGACTTGCTAAAAGACAGAGAACTTTTAACAGATCTAAATTTAAAAATAGTATTGATATGAGTTTAGAGGATTTAAGAGATAATATATCTTTTTAATAACTCATCTGAATTTTATCAATATCACTCCAGCTTATAGCTCTCTTTTTATCTCTATTTTTTAAAATATGCTCTATATATCTAGCGAATAGGTCTGTCTCTATATTAACTTTTGTTCCTATTTTATAATTTTTTATAAGTGTCTCTCTTAAAGTGTGAGGAATTATAGTTAACCTAAAAGAGTTCTCATATACATCATTAATAGTTAATGATACACCATCAATAGTTATTGAGCCTTTTGGTATAATATATGCTATATATTTTGGCTCTACTGCTATAATAAAGTCTGTTGCATTCTCTTTCGATTTCGATATGATTTTTATCACTTCTCCGACACAATCAACATGTCCCTGAACAATATGTCCTTCAAATCTATCTGTTAATTGCATTGCAGGTTCAATATGCACCTCTCCAGATATTTTAGAGCTGTCTATAATAGAGCGAGTCTCATCAGATAACTCTAAATCAAATCCATCACTATTTACCTTAATAACAGTAAGACATACCCCATTAATAGCAATAGAGTCACCTATTTTTGCTATATATTTTGACTCAATAGTTAAAATATTATTATGATACTTTTTAACTCTTCCAATCTCTCTTATTAAGCCTGTAAACATATATACCTCATCTTTATATAATATGAGATATTGTATCAAAATTAACACAAAATAGATATAATTTTATTATGAAAAAATCTAAAATTATATTAATAGTGTTTATATTAGGACTCATATATATAAAAGCTATAACGGTAGATATATATTTTAAAAAAGATGGAAATCTTATAATATACTCTAATATACCTCAAAATATAAATCTTCATATAAAAACAGAGTATAAAAAGAGTAAATTATGGTGTAACGGTAGAGCTATTAAGATAAATAGTAATAAAAAACATGACTATTTCTATAGAGGTGAAGAGGAGATAACTCTACATCTAAATATTGGAGAGAATAGTTGTATAGAGGAGTATATAGATAAAGATATAAGGCAAAAACCAAATATTATAGATTTCCTACTTATATTTATACTAATTATTATACCTATTTCTCTAATACTCTTTAGTCTGCTTATATATATATTAGATAAGATAGATTTAGATTTTAAAGAGAGTAATATAGATATATATTCATCTTCAAAATTAATATATATAATAGTCTCTATAGGGATTTTAATTCGTATATTATATTTTAATAAGTATGGTATTATGCTATTTCAACATGATTGGCAGGGACATATTGATTTAATCAGATACTTAGCTCAAAATCATACTCTACCATATATGCCAAATAGGGGTTGGGAGTATCCACAACAGCCACTATATTATATAATAACTGCTTCTATATATAGAATATTTTTATATTTAGGATATAGTAGTAAGGAGGCTCTACACTATGGAGTAGGCTCATTTTCACTTATTTCATCATCAATATTTTTAATATATAGTGCAAAACTTCTAAACTATTTAACCTCTAATAGTTGGGTTAAAATTGTAGCTATGCTATTTTTAACACTCACTCCATCTTTAGTATATATGAGTGCAAGAGTAAATAATGATACACTTGTTATCTCTCTTTCTGTTATTGCTATATATTATATAGTAAAATCCTATAGAGAAGATTTTAAAAATGGTTTCTATATAGCATTAACTACAACTACTCTACTCTTTTTAACAAAACTCTCAACTGCTCCTATTGAGTTGCTCCTATTTACTCTATTAATTATAAGCTATATTAAAACAAAATATATAAAAAGAGAGCTTTTAATATTCTCTTTAGTGGGACTATTTATACTCTCTTGGACACTATGGCATCTATATGCTCCTCTAAGTGGTGGTTTTTATATGGTAAATAGTGCAAAATTTCCAAAGCAGACTATAGAGCATTTAGATAGTAGCTATTTTTTATCTTTTCATATATCTAATCTAATATCACAAGGGTATAGTTTTGTATTTGGAGATAATAGTGTTAGATACTCACTCCCGACATATCAATATGGTACAATGTTTTTTGGTGAGTTTGACTATAGATACTTTTTAAATAAAACTCCATATCTATTAACCATTATGAGAATTATTTTAATATCTGGATTAATATATATAGTTGGACTATTTAGTTATATAGTTCATCTAAAAAAAGAGACTATATTAAATAGACTAATGTTTACTGTAGTAGTTATTAATCTTATCTTGATTTTAAAATTTATTATCTCATATCCATCTATATGTAATAGTGATTTTAGATATTTTGTTAGCTCATTTACAATAATTGGTTATATATTTGCTCAAGGTTTATACTATATAATGAGTTATCATAAATATATTAAATATATAATCAGTAGTATTTTATTACTACTAATTATATGTGAGTTAATATTTTTCTACTCTCTTTATAATTAAGATATATATTGATACAATTTTTTTATGAAAAGTTTATATAATAAAAGAGATACGAAAAATTTAGATGATTTAGGTCTAAGAGTATATACATCAAGACTCTTGGGGAAAAATAGTAATTTAGTTCTACATGGTGGTGGAAATACATCTGTAAAGATAGATGATATACTATATGTTAAAGGGAGTGGTTGGGATTTAGCCACTATTGAAAAAGAGGGCTTTTCTCCTGTTAAGACTATTAAACTTATTGAGCTATTGGATTATGAGAGATTAAGTGATACTGAGATGGTTAGACTTCAGAGAGAGGCTTTAATTGATAAAAATGCACCAAATCCATCTATTGAAGCTATTTTACATGCATTAATCCCATATAAATTTGTTGACCATACTCATGCTGATGCTATGGTAACTATCTCAAACTCAAATTATGGAGAGGAGATAATATCCGAAATATATAGAGATTATTTAATAGTTCCTTATGTAATGCCAGGGTTTTTACTTGCTAAAACAGTATATAGCATGAGCGAAGAGATTGATTGGGAGAGTATTAAAGGGATTATTTTACTAAATCATGGAATTTTTACATTTGCAAATAGTGCTAAAGAGAGCTATGAAAATATGATAAGAGCTGTTTCTATAGCAGAAAATTATATTAAAAAATCTAAAAAGAGAAAAACTCATAATTTAGAAGAGATTAAGAGATTAATCTCAGAAGCTAAAGGGTATGAGGTTGTTATGAGGATTAATAGAGATAGAGTTGCTAAAC
>WGAM01000011.1 GCA_015494795.1 Campylobacterota bacterium | reverse complement strand
AAGATTGAGACAAAACTTTGATATTTTCAAAAAAGAGTATTGGGGTGAGAATGTAGCATTATGGAGTAGAAGTTACTTTGTGGCTAGTGTAGGTGGTGCTCCTATTGAAATTTTAAAACAGTATATTGAGCAACAAAAAACACCTGATTAATATTTGCTTCGCAAATATTCCTTATATCCCCGCCCTTAATGGCGAGGGTTTACGGAACGGGTGCTAAAGTTAGTATCAGTAAAAACCAAACCGAAAACAAATCTATATCAACAAACTCAAGTTATAAGTTTACTACATAAATCAAAACGATTATGTGTCATAAGGTGAACTTTAGGGTGAAGTTTAATAATATTATCAAATATCTCTTTTGAAATATTAAATCCAACCTCTTGCTCTCTCTCTTCTCCATCCATTTGAGCTAAATTCATCTCATCTATAATATTTTTTGGAACAGTAATACCGGGTACTCTATCTGATATAAAATTGGCAGTCTTTGCTCTTACAACAGGGAATTGTCCTAAGATAAGTTGTGCATCTTTTGCTGTATCTCTTATAGACTCCTCTTTAGCACTCTCAAATATCTCTATTAGCTCTTTTGCATTATCTAAATCATATACAGGTTGAGTAATAATTCCTCTTGCCCCATAATTTAACTTTTTAACTATCTTCTTTTTAATATTTTTCATATTTTTAGCATAAGCATTTGATACTGCAAATGGATATATAGGTTTTGGTTTTGGATTTAAAGGGCTATTATTATAGTCTAATCCATTATTTAACCTATATATAATACTCAGTAGTAGTGTAGAGTCTCTCTCTAAAACTCCCTTAACCTCTGGCTGGTCTGATAACTTTGCAGGGTCTCCTGTTAGGGCTAATATTGCTCTTATATTAAAATCATTTGCACCTAAGAGAGTAGATTGAAGTGAGAGTTTATTCTTATCTCTCATACTCATTGTAGTAATAACAGTTTTTTTAAAACTCTCTTGTATCTTAATAGCAGATAGTGTTGCATCCATCTTAAGCTTTGATAATGGATTGTCTGTAACTGAAAAACCTACAACTTTTTTATCTAACTCTAACCGTTTAATATCCTCTATAATCTTATCTATTGATGCTCCATGAGGTGGTGTTATCTCTACTGTAATAAATGGTCTATCGCTCTGAAGTCTTTTACAAAATTTTCCAAACATAAATATATATAAGTCCTAATTGTTTATTGGATATAATTCTACCAAAATTTAACATAGAGGTAGTATATGAAATTAGCCGTATTTGATTTTGACTCAACACTTATGGACGGTGAGACTATAGATTTTTTAGCTAAACCATTGGGCTTTGAAAAAGAGGTAGCATCTATTACACAAAAAGCAATGGAGGGTAAGTTAGACTTTTTTGAAGCACTAACTACTAGAGTAGCACTTCTAAAGGGTCTTCCTAAAGTAGAGGTTGATAAGATTTGTCAAAATTTACCAATTATCAATGGAGCTAAAGAGGCAATAGATGGACTAAAGAGTAGAGGTTATAGAGTTGTCTGCTTTTCAGGTGGATTTAGAAATGCTACCTCTCCTGCTTGTAAAAGATTAGGCATTGATGCAGATTTTTCAAATATATTACATAATGATAATGGAATATTAACAGGTAAGGTTGGTGGAGATATGATGTTTAACTTCTCTAAAGGAGATATGTTAAAGAGACTACAGAACCTTTTAGATATTAATCAAGAGAATACAATAGTAGTTGGAGATGGTGCAAATGACCTTAGTATGTTTAAATATGCCTCAACTAGAGTAGCATTTTGTGCTAAACCTATCTTAAAAGAGGCTTCAACTCATATAGTTGATAAGAAAGATTTAAGAGAGATTTTAAAAATTATAGATTAAATATAAGAAATTAATAGTAGGATTATAATCATGGATATTTTTCAAGCAATCGTAATAGGTGCAATAGAGGGTTTTACAGAGTTTCTACCTATATCATCAACTGGACATATGATAGTAGCAAGTAAATTTTTAGATATTGAGCAGAGTTCTGTTGTAAAAGCTTATGAGGTAATTATACAGTTTGCAGCGATTTTAGCTGTTATACTACTCTATAGAGAGAAGATAAACCTAAAAGAGATAAAACTATGGGAGAAGATATTTGTAGCATTTTTACCAATTGCTATAGTCGGATTTTTACTAAAAGATTGGATAAAATCTATATTTAGTGTAGAGATAGTTGCTAGTATGTTTATATTTGGTGGTATTATATTTTTAATTGTGGAGTATTTTCATAAAGATAATAAATCCACAGCAAAAGAGATTGAAGAGGTTAGTTGGACTCAAGCCTTATGGATTGGATTTGGACAGATTTTCTCTCTAATTCCAGGAACTAGCAGAGCAGGTTCTACAATTGTTGCTGGAATGGTTAGTGGCGTTAGTAGAAACGCATCTACAGAGTTCTCTTTCTTACTAGCAATTCCTGTTATGATGGCTGTAAGTGGCTATGATTTGTTAAAACACTACCATGAGTTTATTGGTGCTGATTTAACAGCGTTTTTAATTGGTTTTGTGGTCGCCTTTGTAGTAGCATATTTAACCATAAAACTATTGATAGTTTTTTTGCAACGATTTACTTTTGTTGCATTTGGTATATATAGAATACTTTTTGGAGTTTTTCTATTGATGATAATATAAAATATGTTTATAAGGTAATAATTTGACATTTAATGAATTTAATTTTCATAAAAAGCTTTTAAAAGGGATACGAATAGCAGGATTTAGAGAGCCTAGTCCCATTCAAAAAGAGGTAATTCCTATTATTAAAAATGGAGAAGATTTAGTAGCACAAGCTCATACAGGTACAGGAAAGACTGCTGGATTTGGATTACCTATTATAAATAAAATTGCAAATAGAGAGATAGAGAGAGCTTTAGTAATTACACCAACAAGAGAGTTAGCTACACAAGTTAGTGATGAGTTATATTATCTTGGAAGATTTTGTGGTATAAGAACTATCGCTATATATGGTGGTGTGGGTTATGGAAGACAGATAGCACTCATCAATAAGGGTGTACAGATAGTAGTAGCTACTACGGGACGACTTAAAGACCTATATAAAAAGGGTAAAATAGATAATTTTAATCCTGAAATTGTTGTTCTTGATGAGGCAGATGAGATGCTTGATATGGGATTTTTAGATGAGATAAAGGAGATTTTTGAGTATATTCCTCAAAATAGACAGACTCTACTCTTCTCTGCAACCATACCAGAGCCTATTAAAGCTTTAGCCGATGAGATACTATCAAATCCAAAGTTTATATCTGTTATTGGTAAGGATAAAAGCACAACTAATAATATTATCAAACAGCAATATTATGTAATAAATGAGTCTCAAAGAGATGAGGCAATTATTCGACTTTTGGAGAGTGAAAATATTAAAAAATCTCTAATCTTCTGTAGAATGAAGAGGGAGGTTGATAGACTATCAGAGTATCTTCAAGCATTAGGTTTTAATGCTAAAGGGATACATGGTGATTTAGAACAGAATGAGAGAGACGAGATTATAAAATCATATAGAAGAAATGAGATACAGATATTAGTAGCTACTGATGTAGCAGCTAGAGGACTTGATATAAAGAGAGTTACACATGTATTTAATTATCATATCCCATTTGACCCACAAAGCTATGTACATAGAATTGGTAGAACAGGCAGAGCAGGAAGAGAGGGAAAAGCTATTACACTAGTATCTACTAATGAGTTTAGAGAACTTAAGAGAATTCAAAAAGAGGTTGGGGCTAATATGGAGTTAGCAACTATAAAGATAGAGAGTGATAACTTAGATAATAATAGTAATTTTTCTATTTTAGAAAAGATGGTAAGAGAAGTCCCTATAGATGAGTTAGCAATAGATTTTATTGATAGTATGGAGGATATGAATTATCATGAATTTGTTGAAAAAGTAGTAACTCTACTATTAAAAGAAAACTACTCAAAAACTATCACTATTGGGTATGACAAAGAGAGTGTAAAGAGTATGTTAGATGAGTATCAAGATGAACAAAAAGTAGCACGGAAGAGTAATCGTCCTAAAAAGAGAAGATAAATCAAGCATTTACAAGTAAAAATTGCTAGAATACATATATAAAATAAATCTATAAAAGTAAAAAGGTTTTTTATGACTGAAGTAAATTATATAGCTGAAGCTTTAAAGTTTATGGTACTTGGTATGGGGGTAGTATTTCTATTTCTTGTTGTACTAGTTCAACTTATTAAGCTTCAAGCTTCTCTAATCCAGAAGTATTTTCCAGATAAAGCTCCTATCACACCAATTGCACCTAAAATAGGTAGTGAAGATAGAGATGAAGAACAGAGACGAGTTGCTGCCATTATTGCAGCTATATCGGAATATTCTAAAAATAAATGATAATAAGGTAGATAATGGCAAAAAAATATATAGATGTAATGGATACAACTTTTAGAGATGGATTTCAATCTGTTTTTGGTGGTCGTGTTCTTATGGAAGACTTTTTTCCTGCAGTTGAAGCAGCAAAAAATGCAGGTATAAATCACTTTGAGTTTGGTGGGGGAGCAAGATTTCAGAGTCTCTACTTCTACTTGAGAGAAGATGCTTTTGAAATGATGGATAGATTTAGAGAGATAGTAGGACCAGAAGCCAATCTTCAAACTCTATCAAGAGGTATCAATACAGTTATGTTAGATACAGGAAGTAGAGAACTTATTGAACTTCATGCAAAAATGTTTAAAAAACATGGAACTACAACAATTAGAAACTTCGATGCTTTAAATGATGTAAATAATCTAGCTTATAGTGCAGAGTGTATTAAAAAGCATGGTCTCCAACATGAGGTGGTTATTACAATGATGGATTTACCACCAGGGTGTAGAGGTGCTCATGATGTAGCATTTTATGAAAAAACACTAAGAAATATTTTAGATGCAGGAATTAAGTTTGATAGCCTATGTTTTAAAGATGCAAGTGGAACAGCAAATCCAAATAAGGTATTTGAGACTATTTCAATGGCTAGAAAACTTTTAGGTGAAAATGTTCATCTAAGACTCCATACGCATGAGACAGCAGGTGTATCTGTAGCATCATATCTAGCAGCACTTGAAGCTGGTGCTAATGGTATTGATATGGCAGCAAGTCCTGTTAGTGGAGGGACTAGTCAGCCTGATATTTTAACTATGCTACATGCAACAAAGGGTACTAACTATAATCTTGGTGATTTAGAGCTAAATAAAATTTTAAAATATGAAGATAGATTAAAAGAGTGTTTAGCTGATTATATGATACCACCAGAAGCGACTCAAGTATCACCTCTAATTCCATTCTCTCCAATGCCAGGAGGTGCATTAACTGCAAATACTCAAATGATGAGAGATAATGGAAACCTTGATAAGTTTGATGAGGTTATTGCTGAGATGAAAGAGGTAGTTGAGAGAGGTGGTTATGGTACATCTGTAACACCTGTTAGTCAATTCTATTGGCAACAAGCTTATGCTAATGTTATGTTTGGTAAATGGAAACAGATTGCACCAGGATATGGAAGAATGGTACTTGGATATTTTGGGAAAACTCCTGTTCCTGCAGACCCAGAGATTATTAAACTTGCATCTGAAAAGTTAAATTTAGAGCCAACAAAAGAGAATCCATTAGATTTAGCAGATAAAGAGGTTACAAAATCTATTGCATATTGGAAAAAGGTTCTTGAAGATGAAAATTTAGATACAACTGAAGAGAATATCTTTATAGCAGCAGCATGTGACCAGAAAGGTATAGCGTTTTTAAAGGGTGAGAGTCCTTTAATGGTAAGAAAAGGTGAAGATAAAAAAACAACAAATAGTGGAGGAGAAAATATGAGTGGAAATTATACAGTAGTTGTTGATGGTAAAAAATATAGTGTTCAAGTTGCAGAGGGTAATGCAGATATACAAGTAACTCCTGCAGTAGAGGCATCAGCTCCTGCTACAGAGGCAAAATCTGCTCCAACAGCAGGTGGTAAGGGTTCGCTTGAGATTAAATCACAGACACCGGGTAATGTATGGAAAATTCTGAAATCTGCTGGTGATAGTGTACAAGAGGGTGAGCAGATTATGATTTTAGAGGCTATGAAGATGGAGATTGATATTGTTGCTGAGAGAGCTGGTGTAATTAAATCTATTGATGTAAAAGTTAATGATACTGTAGTCGATGGTCAACTTCTTGCTACAATGGAGTAGGATATGAAAATTAGACAAATTTTCCTACTATTTGCTTTAGTTGCCATGAGTTCATTCTCCTTTGCAACTGAAGGGAGTAATTTACATCATGAAGCTCAAGAACAGAGTAGTCATAAAAAGCCTTATGAGCCAAAAACTCTTAGTCAATTAGCAAGTAGCTTTTGGGAGACAACAGGTATTAATGCTATTATAGATACTAATGATGGAGAGATGACATCAGACCCAGCAGGTGAGGCTAAAGAGCGTCCAATGGGTGCTTTTGAGTCATCACTTGGTAGAATTATTATGATTGCTATTGTATTTTTACTATTCTATCTTGCAATAGCAAAAGGGTTTGAGCCACTTCTACTACTACCAATAGCATTTGGTGGACTACTAGCCAATATCCCATTAGCTCATATGGCTGGTCCTGAGGGTATGCTTGGAGTTATATATAATATGGGTATTGCAAATGAGTTCTTCCCACTTCTTATCTTTATGGGAGTTGGAGCAATGACCGATTTTGGGCCACTATTAGCCAATCCAAAGACTGCTCTTCTTGGTGGTGCTGCTCAATTTGGTATCTTTGGTTCCCTTGTAGGTGCTGTTGCTCTTGGATTTGATTTACAAGATGCTAGTGCAATCTCTATTATTGGTGGTGCTGATGGTCCTACCTCTATCTTTATTGCAAATAGATTAGCTCCTGATATGTTAGGTGCTATTGCAGTTGCTGCCTACTCATATATGGCACTTGTTCCTGTAATTCAACCTCCAATTATGAGAGCATTGACTACAAAAGAGGAGAGAGAGATTAAAATGGGTGTGCAGAGAAAAGTACATAGATTAGAAAAGCTATTCTTCCCTATAGTTGTACTTATGCTATCTATATTAATTCTACCAGAGTCAACTCCTCTAATTGGTGCATTTGCATTTGGTAACTTTGCTAAAGAGTCAGGAGTTATAGATAGACTTAGTGATACAATGCAAAATTCACTTATTAATATCGTAACTATATTCTTAGGATTAGGTGTTGGTTCAAAACTAGCAGCAGATAAGTTTTTAGTCTTAGAGAGTTTAGGTATTATGATTATTGGTCTAATTGCATTTGGAGCTGGAACAGCTGCAGGTGTATTAATGGCAAAAATTATGAACAAATTCTCAAAAGAGCCAATTAATCCATTAATTGGAGCAGCAGGAGTGTCTGCTGTTCCAATGGCAGCTAGAGTTGTAAGTAAAGTTGGAGCAGAAGCTAGACCCGGAAATGTTCTCTTAATGCATGCAATGGGACCTAATGTAGCTGGAGTTATTGGCTCTGCAGTTGCAGCAGGTGTTCTTTTATCTATTTTTAAATAGAATTTTTAAAAGCATAATTAATATTAATTATGCTTTTCTCCTTATATTAAATAAAATATGATTTTAAAATCATATTTTATTTGCTATAAGGGCAAATAACTTATTTATACAAAGAAGGTAAAAAAAATGAGTACCAAGACACCAAATGCTCTTGAGGAACTAGGACTTGAAAATATTGGTAATGTTTATTATAACTTAAGCTATGATGAACTTCAAATTCATGAAATGAATAAAAATGAGTGTAAAATTTCATCAACTGGTGCTGCTATCTGTGATACAGGCATATTTACAGGTAGAAGTCCAAAAGATAAATATTTTGTTAATCAGGCTCCATCAAATCAATATATATCTTGGGGAGATATAAATAAAAAGATAGATAAAGAGATATTTGATGAGCTTTTTCATTTTACTAAAAATGAGTTTTCAGGTAAAGATATATATATTATGGATGTTTTTACTGGTGCTAGTAAAGATAGTAGAAAATCTATCCGTTTTATATCTGAAGTAGCATGGCAGGCACATTTTGTAAAAAATATGTTTATTCGTCCAACTGAAGAGGAGTTAGAAGATTTTAAACCTGATTTTATTGTATATAATGCGTGTAAAACAACAGATAGAAAATGGAAGGAGCATGGATTAAACTCTGAAGTTTTTGTCTGCTTTAATATAGAAGAGAATATCTCTATTATTGGTGGGACATGGTATGGTGGAGAGATGAAAAAAGGAATTTTCTCTATGATGAACTACTGGTTACCATTAGAGGGAAAATTATCTATGCACTGCTCTGCTAATGTTGGTGCAGATGATGATGTTTGTCTATTCTTTGGACTCTCTGGAACAGGAAAAACAACCCTATCAACAGACCCAAATAGAGCTTTAATTGGTGATGATGAGCATGGTTGGGACGATAATGGTGTATTTAACTTTGAGGGTGGCTGTTATGCAAAAGTTATTGACCTTAAAGAGGAGAGTGAGCCAGAGATATTTGGTGCTATTAAAAAAAATGCACTTTTAGAGAATGTTGTTATTGTTGATGATAGTGGTTTAGTTGACTATAGTGATAAGTCAAAAACAGAAAATACAAGAGTATCTTATCCTATTGAGCATATAGCAAATCATAAAGATAATCTACAAGCAGGACACCCTAAAAATATTATCTTTTTAACTTATGATGCCTTTGGAGTAATTCCACCAGTATCTAAACTTACTAAAGAACAGGCTATGTACTATTTCCTTAGTGGATATACTGCAAAAGTGGCAGGAACAGAGAGAGGAATAACAGAACCAGTTACAACATTCTCTGCATGTTTTGGAGAGGCATTCCTACCACTACACCCAACGGTATATGCTAAACTATTAGGTGAAAAGATAGATAAGCATGGAGTTAATGTATATCTAGTAAATACAGGATTAAATGGACAAGGTAAAAGAATGAGTATTAAAGATACAAGAGCATGTATTAATGGTATTTTAAATGGTTCTATTAATAGTGCAGAGTTTGATACCTTAGATATATTTAATCTTCAATTTCCAAAATCTTTAGATGGTATAAAAGATAATGCTATACTAAATCCTAAAAATACATGGGATAGTGAAGAGAAGTTTAATGACACTCTAAATCAACTTGCTAAAAAATTTATTGAAAATTTTGAAAGATATAATGATAATGGAAGTGAGTTTGACTACTCTATTGCTGGACCTCAAATTTAAACTTAGATTAGCAAACTATTAATTTAGTTTGCTATTTTTTATAAAGTTATCCATATCTTCAACAATCTCATTAATCTCTCTCTCTCCATTAATTACATGTAAAAGCTTTTTAGATGTGTAGAACTCTTGAATTTCAGATAGTGGCTCTATATAGATTTTCATTCTATTATCACTTATTTCTAAGTTAGTAATACTTCTATATGGAATTACTATATTCTAATATTTTTAAGTAATTTAAAACAATTAATGTGATACAATTTTTTTATATAAATTTTTTAGTTTAATAGTCATTTTAAAAAATAGTGAAAGTAGAATAGAAAATGAAAAAAGAAACAGATATAGAAAATGTCGCAGGTGGAGGAAAAACCCAACAAATTATTGAAAAAAGTAGTGAAAATAATAATAGTTTAATTGTTACAAAAACAATGACTTTATCAAGGGAAATTAAAAGAAAAATTTCTAATAAGAATGTCATTGTTATACATTATCATCAATTAATTTGGGATACAGGGAAAAGAATAGGAATGCCGTTATCTTTAAATAATTGGAATAAATATGAAGATATATCTATTTTTGAAGATAAAAAGCAATCTATTAAAAAATATTCTAAAATTTTTATTGATATTGAAAAAGATAATTTAGAAACAAATTGGATAAAAATTTTAAAAAGATATTTTCTTGAAGAAAATGGAGAAATTTTTGCTATAAATGAATCAAGAGAAGGAAAAAGTTTTCGCTTAAATTCTTCTATAACTAAATTAATAAATAATTTTTTTAATTATGAGATAGAGACCAATAACTCTTCTGGTAACTCTTTTAAAACTTTTTATATTCCTACTAATAAATCTCAAATTTCTGAAACTATAACTAAGCAACTAAAACAAATTACTAACGAAAATGATGTAACTATTCTTACTTCAAAACTAGAGGATATTCAAAATATTGAAGAAAATTTAAAAAATGAAAAACATTTATCATTTCTTACAAAAGAAGAAGAAGAAAAAGCAAAAGAAGAAGAAGAAAAAAAACATTTAAATCTTTATTGGCGTAAAAAAGATCGTACTTTAAAGTTTAATCCGAATGAAAAAAAATTAAAGATGGCAACAATTGAAGCTTTTAAAGGACTTGAAAGTGAAATAGTATTTTTTATAATCACTGAAAATACATCGGAACAGGATTTATATTCAGCAATTACAAGAGCAAAAGATAAATTATATATTTTTAATTTAAATATTAAATATTCTGATAAATTAAAATTAAATATAAATAAAGTTATTGAAGAAAAAAATAAATTAAAACATACTATATATTTAGCATTATATCCAAATATTAAAGAAAGAATTTTACAAATTTTTTTTAAAAAAGATTATAATTATTACATTGAAAATAAATCAGAGAATAAAAAAATAGATAAAGAACTTTTAGAAATAGAAAAATTTGAAAAAACTTACAAGTTATTTTTTAATAAAATATTTTCATCTACTCAAGTTTTAAATATATATAATTATAAGAAGCATAATGAAAAACAACAAATAGCAATTACTTATGATGATACAAATATAGTTTTAATTGCTGAACAAAGTAGAAATAAAAATAATAAAAAGTTAGATAATTATTTAATTTCAGTAAGATTAGAAGATAAAGAAAAGTTTATTTTAGATAAAAAATTAGAAGTTAAATCTAAATTAGTTTTTGAAAAATATATCAATAGAGATACTCATTCATCAGAAGTGAATATTAACGACGAAATCATAGATATATCCCAATTAATGGAAAAAATAGATGAACTTCCCCCTATCACTCCTATTGAAGATACTCCTGAATATAAAAAG
>WGAM01000010.1 GCA_015494795.1 Campylobacterota bacterium | reverse complement strand
TAAAGAGGTAGAAGAGGATTATAAAAAAGATATTCAGATGTTTAAGGCTAAAGAGGAGTCTTTAGAGCAGAATTTAACCAAAGAGTTAGAGAGAGAGAAAGCTTTAGCTAGGGAAAAAGCTAAATTAGAAGATATGGTTAAATCACTAGAGGCTAACTTAACAGATACATCATCTAAAGTTCAAGAGGAAGATAAACAGATAGTTAAACTTCTTAATGATATTAAAGCAAAAGATAAAAAGTTAAAAGAGTTAGAAAATTTAACAGTAAAATATAAATCATTAGAGGAGAACTTAACTAAGGAGATAGAAAAAGAGAGAGCCTTAGAAGAGAATTTAACCTCTAAAATAGCAGAGAAAAATTCTATTGCTAAAGAGAAAGCTCAATTAGAAAATATGGTTAAATCACTTGAAGCTAACTTAACAGATACCTTATCTAAAACTAAAGAGAGAGAAGAGCAGATAGCTAAACTCCGTGATGATAGAGATAAAAAATTAAAAGAGTTAGAGACGCTAACAGCTAAATATAGAGACTTAGAGGAGAATCTAACCTCTAACATTGCAGAAAAAGAGTCTATTGCTAAAGAGAAAGCTCAATTAGAAGATATGATAAAATCATTAGAGAATAATTTAACAGCTACTTCATCTGAAGCAAAAGAGAGTCAAAAACATATTATGAAACTTCTTAATGATATTGAAGCTAAAGATGAGAAACTTGAAGAGTTAAAAGCTCTACCTATAAGATATAAATCTTTAGAGGAAAATTTAACTAAAGAGATAGACAAAGAAGAGGAGATTGCCAAAGAGAAAGCTCAATTAGACGATATGGTTAAATCATTAGAGGATAATTTAACAGAGACATCATCTAAAATAAAAGAGAATGAAGCAAAGATTGATAAACTCCTTAATGATATTAAAGAGAAAGATAATAGATTAAAAGAGTTGGAAAACTTAACTCTTAAATATAAAGCTCTTGAGCAGAATTTAACATCTCAAATAGCAGAGAAAGAGGCTATTACTAAAGAGAAAGCAAAATTAGAGGATATGGTTAAATCATTAGAGAATAGCCTAACAGCAACATCATCTAAAACAAAAGAGAATGAATCAAAGATTGCTAAACTCCTTAATGATATTAAAGAGAAAGATAAAAAATTAGAAGATTTAAATAGACTATCTTCAAAATATAAAGCTTTAGAGCAAAATCTAAATAGAGAGTTGGAGAAAAAGAAAAATTTAGAAGAGGATAAAGCTAAACTAGAGAATATGGTTAAATCATTAGAGGATAATTTAACAGCAACCTCATCTAAAACAAAAGAGAATGAGGCAAAGATTGCTAAACTTCTTAATGATATTAAAGAGAAAGATAAAAAATTAGAAGAGTTCCTTAAAGAGAAAGAGAAAGCAAAAGAGGCAGAGAGACAAGCTCTACTTCAAAAAGAGGCTAAAGATAAATTAACAAAAGCATTCTCTCTTACAGATGTTAAATTTGAAAATGGTAGTGCAAATCTAACACAAGAGAGTAAAGATAGATTAGATAAGACAGCTGAAGTTATAAAAAATTATACTAATTTCCACTATGCAATTCATGGACATACAGATAATAGAGGAAATGAAAACTTTAATATTAAACTTAGTGCAAAAAGAGCAGAGGCTGTTAAAGCATATCTTGTATCTAAGGGAGTACCTTCTGATATTTTAGAGACAAAGGGTATAGGTTCAGCAGAGCCTATTGCAGATAATAATACAAAAGAGGGGAGAAGTAAAAACCGTAGAGTTGAATTTATCATATTAAAATAGACTCTTAAACTAAACTATCTACTAGATAGTTTAGCACACTCATTAAAAGCAAGACCCTCTCTAATCCCATCATCAACTACTATTGATTTATTAAATTTAGATATATTATATAGCTCTCTATATATTACTATACCAGAAGCTATTAAATCCTCTCTTCCAACTCCAATAGTCTCTTCTCGCTCCTTTTTGCTCATATTTAAGAGACTATTTAATTGAGTATCTAAATCCTCTTTAGTTAATATAGTTCCATGAATTTTTGAGGCATCATAGGTTGAGTATGTTAAACCCAATTTTAGACTAGCTAGAGTTGTTGGAGTCCCTGCTATTGCTATAAACTCATCTACCTCGCCATAATCTCTATATATCTCATCTCTAAATTTTTTTACATCTATCATAATATTAGATATATTAGCCTCTAAATCTTTTAAATTATTATACTTCTCTGTAATGGTTACTATTCCAATTGGAAAACTTTTAGAGAAAAATCTATCTCTATAGTTAAATATTAACTCTGTAGATGCTCCACCAATATCAGCTAATAGAAATCTATCTATATTTAGATTTAACTTTTTTAATCTATTTTTTGTAGCAATGAGAGCATATTTTGCCTCATCATCTCCATTGATAATATTAAAGGTAATTCCTGTTTTAGATTTTATCTTATCTAATATCTCTTGACTATTAGAGGCTTGTCTTAGTGCTTCTGTTGTTACAGCTTTAATAGTTGAGCTTGAGAAATCCATCTCCCTATTAATCTCATCTAAAGCTTTTAAAATTCTCTCTAATGCACCACTACTTATCTCTCCTGTATTAGCTAGATTATCAGCTGTTCTTACTGTTTTATGAAAAGATGATATGGTATCTTCTGTTTTACAATCTACCTTTAAAGCTCGTATTGCATTTGAGCCTAAATCTATTGCTATAATATTCTTCAATGTAACTCCTTAAACGCAAATCCACTCTCTCTTAATATCTCTCTAATCTCCTCTTGATGCTCCTCTCCTTTTGTCTCAATTGCAACTGATACAACAGCATCTCCAAATTTTAAATCTGTAGAAGTTCTATCATATCCAATCTGAACAATATTTGCTCCAACCTTAGTAAGTAGCTCTGTAAAGTGCATAAGAGAACCCGGTTTATCAACCATAACTACGCTAAGTTTCATCTTTCTACTACTCTTAACTAAACCCTTCTCTATTATAAGAGAGAGCATTGTAACATCAATATTTCCCCCACTAAGCACTACTCCAACCTTAGAGCCTTTTGTTAGATTTAATCTATTATGCATTAAAGAGGCAACTCCAACAGCACCTGCCCCCTCAACTAAGAGCTTCTGTTTTTCAAGCAAAAATAGTATAGCCTCTGCTATCTCATCTTCAGATACCAACTCTAAGGCATCAACTGTATTTAATATATACTCTAAAGTAATAGGAGAGGCATCTCTAACTGCAATACCATCTGCAATAGTTCTTACACTCTTTGTACTCTTTGCCTCTTTTGTATCATAAGAGTTTTTCATAGCAGTTGCACCAAGTGAAGCTACTCCAATCAGTTTTATATCAGGATTTATCGCTTTAATGGCCACTCCAATACCAGAGATTAATCCTCCACCACCAACAGGAACAACTACTGCATCTAAATCTTTAATATCTTCTAACATCTCCAATGCTATAGTCCCTTGTCCTGCGATAACCCTACTATCTGTAAATGGGTGAACAAACTCTATACCATTATCTTTTGCATATTTTATAGCATAAGAGTATGCCTCATCATAGTTAGCACCCCTTAGTATAACCTCTGCTCCAAACTCTTTTACACCTTGAATTTTTGTTAATGGTGTAGAGTCTGGCATAACAATAGTGGCATTAATATTAAAATATTTTGCACTAAATGCTACACCTTGAGCATGGTTTCCAGCACTTGCTGCTACTACGCCTCCTCTCTTTCCCTCCTCTACTAGAGAGGCAATCTTATTAAAAGCACCTCTTAATTTAAATGCTCCCGTTAGTTGCAAATTCTCTTTTTTTAGATATACCTCATATCCACTTATCTCACTTAACTTTGGTGCATAGGAAAAAGGCGTACGATGTACTACACCATTTAGTCTATTTTTTGCTTTTTCTATCGCTTTTAAATCTAACATTAATCATTCCTAGATATTATATGGTTGAAATTATATCAAAAAGGAGAAAATTTATGGAATGCCCAATGCCACAAATTAATTCAAATAGAGAAGAGATAAAAAAATATTTTCAAGAGTGTAAAACTATTGCAGTAGTTGGTTGCTCTCCAAAGCCAGAAAAAGATAGTAATAAAGTAGCTAAATATCTACTAGAAGTAGGTTATGATATGATACCAATCTATCCAAAAGAGGAGAAGATTTTAGGAGAGAAAGTCTATCGTTCACTATTAGATATTGATAGAGCTATAGATATGGTAGTTGTATTTAGAAAACCTGCTGTAGTTGATAGTGTGGTTGATGCTTGTATTAAAAGAGGTGATGTTAAAGTTTTATGGACGCAACTTGGAATTGTAAATAATGAAGCAAGTAAAAGAGCAAAAGAGGCTGGTATTAATGTTGTTCAGAGCCACTGTGCAATGGTAGAGCATAGAGAGATATTTAAATAGAAGTAAAATATCTTTTATTCTACTTTAAATTTACTAACTAATATTTCTATTTTTTACATAGTTAGCTAGATTTATATCTCTTAATTTTACATGAAGAGTATTATTGTCCTCAATTAACTCTTCATTTTTTCTCTTTAAATCATGATATCTCTCTTGAAGTCTATTATAACTCTTTTGTAGCAAATCATAATGAATATTCAACTGTTCAAAGTCAACTCTTAATTTATTAACAATACGGCTATGCTCTTTACTCTTATTTTGTAACTGCTCTTTTAAATCTCTTATATAATCTATTGAGTCATTTAACCTTTTTCTATTTCTAGGCATAAATCTAAGCTCTCTATCTAAGTCTCTACTTATTCTTTTTTGCTCCTCTAATTCTCTCTCTAGCTCTTGAATTTTTTTAATTTTAGCATTATCAATCTCTTTAGCTTGTGTTAAAATAGAGTTTAAGGTTTTAATTTTTGTTAAAAAGAGTACTATTATTATACTAATTGAGAGAGTAAGTGTAAAAAATAGAGTTATAAAGACAAGAAATTCCGTATTATTTGAAAAGATTGAAAATATACTATTCAAAATCTACTCCTCTATAACATCATAATTTGGGTTTTCTGGACACTCTAAATTACTACTATTGAAATTTGGATTATTATACTTCATATTTAAAAAAACTATTTTAACCTTATTATCAAGATTATCTACATAAAATATTTTACTTAATCGATGATTACTATCAAGGGTAATTAGATATTCAATATTTTTATAGACTGCCTTGTAATCTTTTTTACTAATCTTTTCTGCAACAGTTAAAACCTTCTCTAAATCTAATCCATCATCTATTAGATATTTTGAAATCTGCTCTAAATCGTGGTCAATAATAATAATTTGAGTACCATCACTACATACATCTTTTTTTGTTGGAGATGAGTATATCCATTTAAATAGTTTACTACTTAAAACTTCGGATTGGTTAAATCGATTTAAAAAAGTCTCTCTATCTGCTTTAAAATAGACTCTACCACTATATTTAATCACTTTCCCCTTATCATTTGTAATTGTCTGTTTAAAACTACTCTCAAAATTATTAGGTAGAGTTATTCCTGCATTTAAAAAAATGGTAAATATTGATATAGTTAATAATACTTTTTTCATCTTATGTTATATTTCCTTATAATTTAATATTTAATAATAGCGAAAATTATGTAAGTCTGTTATTAAATCTTAACAAAAAATTGTGAATTGATTGTTATGTAAAAGAAAAATAGTAAAGAGCTAAACTATTAGCTCTTAAAAAAGTTGTTTAAACATTAAATCTAAAGTGCATAATATCACCATCTTGAACGATATACTCTTTACCCTCTAAACGGCTCTTTCCTGCCTCTTTTGCTCCTGCCTCACCACCATATTTTATAAAATCATCATAAGATATAACCTCTGCTCTAATAAACCCTTTTTCAAAATCATTATGGATAACAGAAGCAGCCTTTGGCGCAGTTGTACCTTTTTTAATTGTCCATGCTCTAACCTCTTTAACACCTGCTGTAAAGTAACTTTGAAGTCCTAGTTTATCAAAACCCTTATGGATAATCTGCTCTAATCCACTCTCTTTAACTCCTAAATCTTCGAGCATCTCCTGCTTTTCGTCATCTTCAAAATCAACCATCTCCTCTTCAACTTTTGCACAGAGTTTTATAACCTCATAATCTCTACTCTTAGCATACTCTTTTAGAGATTTAACAAAATCGTTATCTTCAGCTAATCCATCTTCATCTACATTAGCCCCATAGATAATCTCTTTTGATGTTAATAGTCTTAAATCTCTATTGATTGCTAAAAAGGCATCATCATCTCTATTTTTATAAGTTGAGACAGGATTTCCATCTGCAATATGCTCTAATAGCTCCTCTGCAATAGCAAGTTGTGCTTTTGCATTTTTATCATTTCCTTTAGCCTTTTTTTTCAAAGAGTCAACTCGCTTCTGAAGAGTATCTAAATCTGCAAATAGAAGCTCATCTTCAATAATCTCAACATCTCTAATTGGGTCAATTGAACCCTCTACATGAACTACATTTGGGTCTTCAAAACATCTTACAATATGTAAAATTACCTCTGTCTCTCTAATATTGCTTAAAAATTTATTTCCTAACCCCTCACCACGACTAGCTCCTTTAACTAATCCTGCAATATCGACAAAATCTATTGTAGAGTATTGTATTCTCTCAGGGTTTACTATCTTTGCTAACTCATTAAGTCTAAAATCAGGTACTGGTACAACTGCCTTATTTGGCTCAATTGTACAAAAGGGGTAGTTTTCACTCTGTGCATTTTGTGCTTTTGTTAGAGCATTAAATGTTGTAGATTTCCCTACATTTGGTAATCCTACAAGTCCTATGCTAAGTCCCATCTATTAATCCTTATATTAAAAATTATTGAAATTTTATCTAAAGTTATTTAATCTATAATAGAGGAGTAATCTAAACTTGACTTGTTATAATACGAAAAAGATTAGATGGAGAAAAATATGAATATTACTATGTTATATAGTAAACTTCACAGAGCAACTGTAACAGAGGCAAATTTAGACTATGTAGGCTCAATTACTATTGACCAAAATCTATTAGACGCTTCAAATATGAGAGTTGGGCAGAAGATAGATATTGTAAATATTAATAATGGAGAGAGATTTTCAACATATATTATATCTGGTGAGACAGGAAAAAGAGAGATTTGCCTAAATGGGGCTGCAGCTAGAAAGGTTCAAGTTGGAGATAAGATTATTATTATTGCTTATGCTACTATGAGTGAAGAGGAGGCTGATGAGTTTCAGCCAAAGATTGTTATCTTAAATGATGATAATAGCATTGCACAAGAGTATAAAGGATTAAAGTAGTGTTTGAGGGTTTAGATATGAGTAAAATGGGGCAGATGATGGAGCAACTCCAATCAAAAGCCAAAGATATAGAAGAGCAATCAAAATCAATTACTCTTACTGCAAAAGCAGGTGGAGGAATGGTAGAAGTTACTGCTAATGGAGTTGGAGAAGTTATTGATATTACTATTGATGATACTCTATTAGAGGATAAAGAGTCTCTACAAATTTTATTAATTTCAGCTATTAATGATGTCAATAAAATGGTTGAAGATAATAAAAAATCTCAAGCTATGGGAATGCTTGGAGGATTAAATCCTTTTGGAAAGATATGATAAAAAGTGTAACAATAGTATATTGATTATTTGCTTTTCCCATATTTAGGGGGAAATCCTTCATTTCTTAACCAATCTTTAGATAATATCGACCAACTTTTAGGGGAGATTTTATTAAGTATTACCCTATCACATTTTAAATAAAGGTTGGTTTATGAAAGATCTTTTTACTTCATTTAAAGATAACTGTGGTTTTGGTCTGTTAGCATCAATAGAGAACAAGCCTACACATAAAAACTTAGAAGATGCAATTACTGCACTATCAAGAATGATGCACCGTGGAGCAGTTGCAGCAGATGGTAAAAGTGGAGATGGCTCAGGTCTTCTTTTATCTATGCCTCATAAGTTTATGAAAAAAAAAGCAGAAGAGAAGGGGATTATCTTACCTAAGCAGTATGCTGTTGCTATGGTATTTAGTAGAGATGAAGAGAGTTTCTCTATATTTGAGCAGAAGTGTGAAGCTAATGATTTAAGAATTATTATGAGTCGTGAAGTTCCTATAGATACAGAGGCTCTAGGAGAATATGCACTAAACTCTCTACCTATAATTAAACAGATATTTGTAGCACCAAACTCTATTATGTCATTTTCAAGATTTGAAGCTATGTTATATCTAACAAGAAAAGAGATAGAGTATGCTCTAAAAGATGATAAAGATTTCTATATTCCATCATTCTCTACATCTGTAATATCATATAAGGGTCTTTTAATGCCAACCCTTATTAAGAAGTTCTATATAGACCTTCAAGATGAAGATTTTCAAATCTCTTTCTGTCTATTTCACCAAAGATTTTCAACCAATACTCTACCACAATGGAAATTGGCTCAACCATTTAGAAATATAGCACATAATGGAGAGATTAACTCTGTTACAGCAAATAAATTTAATGTTTTAGCAAAGAGAGGCTCAATTAAAAGTGAAGTATTTTCAGATGATGAGTTAGATAGAATTTTAAAAATTATACTTCAAGATGATATGAGTGATTCTGCATCTCTTGATAACTTCTTTGAGTTTCTTCAAGTAAATGGAGTTGACTTCTTTAAGACAGCAAGAGCATTAATCCCTGCACCTTGGCAGAATGCTCCTCATATGGACCCTGAACTTAGAGCATTTTATGAATATACCTCTACATGTTTTGAGGCGTGGGACGGTCCTGCTGCTGTTAGTATGACAAATGGTAGATATATTGGATGTGTAATTGATAGAAATGGACTTAGACCATCTAAATATATTATTACAAAAGATAATAGACTTCTTATAACTTCAGAGTATGGTGTACTTGATATTCCTGTAGAGAATATTAAAGAGAGAGGAAGACTCCAATCTGGTGAGATGATGGGGCTTGATTTAAAAGATGCAAGAGTTATTAAAAATAATGAGATTAATGATTATCTAAAAAATAGAGAAAATTATAATGAGTGGCTAAATGAGAATATGAACTATCTTCAAGAGTATATAGACTCACCAACATCAACTATTGAAAATATACCAAAAGATGAGTTAGAGAGTAAACAGAGATATTTTAATATTACTCATGAAGTTATAGACCAGATAATTGAGCCTATGTTAAAAGATGGAAAAGAGGCAACTGGCTCAATGGGAGATGATACTCCATTGGCTGTATTTTCTAAAATTCAGAGAAACTTCTCTGATTTCTTTAAACAGAAATTTGCACAAGTTACAAACCCTCCAATAGACCCAATCCGAGAAAAGGTTGTAATGAGTCTTAATACAGGTTTTGGAGAGATTAGAAATATATTAAAAGATGATGAACTTCATGCAAAAAGATTAAAGAGTGCATCACCAATTCTTATAAAAGAGACTCTAAAAATTCTACTTGAATTTGGAGATAGTAAAAATCCTAAATATGACCCAGCATATAAAGCTAAGAGCTATAGCACTACATTTAATGGTAATATGAGAGATAGCTTAGAGCTACTTATAGATAATATTATTAAAGATGTTGAGAGTGACGCTATTCGTACCATAGTCTTAGATGATAGAGATGTATCTAAAGAGAAGAGGGTTATCCCTATGTTAATGGTAGTTGGACGGCTAAATAGAAGACTATTAGATGCAAAATTAAGAGATTTAGTAAGTATTGTAGCAATTACAGGTGAAGTTTATGATGCTCACATGTCAGCATCTCTATTAGCTTTTGGTGCAACAGCTATATATCCATATCTACTATTTGCAACAGCAGGAGCATTAGCTAAAAAAAGAAGTGGAGATAAAAATATTGACCTAACATCAACTATTAAAAAGACAAAAGGGGCTATAAACGCTGGACTCCTAAAAATTATGTCAAAAATGGGTATCTCTACAATAGCAAGTTATAGAAACTCTGCACTATTTGATATTATTGGTCTTGATGATAAGATTGTAAATGAGTGTTTTAGTGGAGCAAGAGGACTACTTAAAGGATTAAACTATAGTGATATAGAGGAGAGATTTAGCAGATACCACTATGAGGCATATAATAAGGAGAACTCACTATATCCTCTAAATCTAGGCTCATTCTATAAATATCTTGATGGTGGAGAGTATCATGACTACTCACCAACTACTGTTCATGCCATTCATAATGTATCTGTAACGGGTAAAAAAGAGGATTTCCAAAAACTTAAAAATCTAGTTGATAAGAGAGATAAGAAGTTTATTAGAGACTATTTTGAGTTTAATTCAGATAGAGACTCAATAAGTATAAATGAGGTTGAACCAAGAGAGTCTATATTTAAGAGATTTTCAACTGCTGCTATGAGTTTAGGTTCAATATCTCCTGAAGCTCATGAGTGTATGGCTGAAGCTATGAATAGAATTGGAGGTAATAGTAACTCTGGAGAGGGTGGAGAAGATGCCATTAGATTTAATACCATTAAAAACTCAAATATTAAACAGATAGCATCTGGTAGATTTGGTGTAACTCCTGCATATCTTCGCTCTGCTAAAGAGCTACAGATAAAAGTAGCTCAAGGTGCAAAACCGGGTGAGGGTGGACAGTTACCAGGGCATAAAGTAACTCCTCTAATTGGGAGATTAAGACATACAATCCCCGGTGTAACTCTAATCTCTCCTCCACCTCATCATGATATATACTCTATTGAGGATTTAGCTCAACTTATATTTGATATGAAACAGATAAACCCTAAAGCACAGGTAGCTGTTAAATTGGTATCAACCTCTGGAGTTGGAACAATAGCCGCAGGAGTTGCAAAATGTTATGCAGATAAGATTATTATCTCTGGTGCTGATGGTGGAACAGGTGCGGCTCAACTCGGCTCAATTAAGTTTGCAGGAAACCCTTGGGAGCTTGGGCTTATAGAGGCACACAATGCACTAAAAGCAAATGGATTACGAGGTCTAGTAAAAATAGAGACTGATGGTGGTCTAAAGACAGGAACAGATATTATTAAAGCAGCAATTTTAGGTGCAGAGAGTTATGCATTTGGAACAGGAGCTTTAACTATTTTAGGTTGTAAGATTTTAAGAATTTGTCACCTAAATAGATGTTCTGTTGGAATTGCAACTCAAGAGGAGAAGTTAAGAGAGTATTATCAAGGGAGTGTTGAGAGACTTATTAACTACTTTACACTACTAGCAGATGATGTTAGAGAGATTTTATCAGAACTTGGTTATAGCTCTATTGAAGAGATTGTAGGTCAGACTCACCTCTTAAAAGTGATTGAAGATGAGTTTTCTAAGAAGTTTGATTTTGACTCGCTTTTAGTAAGATTAGATGGAGTCAATACTAAGCAGGTTGAGTTTAATGAGCCTTATGATAAAAATGAGTATGAGCAAGAGATTTTAAAAGAGGTTATGCCAACTATTAAACAGCCAAGCAATACTACAAATATTACAAAAACTATTAGTAATCTAAATAGAAGTTTCGGTACACGAATTTCAGGTGTAATTGCAGAGTATTATGGAGATGAGGGGTTACCGGAAGACTCAATTACTATTAATCTTAAAGGGACAACAGGTCAATCTTTAGGAGCATTTTTAAGTAAGGGTATTAGTATCTATGTTGATGGTGCTGGAAATGATTATGTTGGAAAGGGTATGAGTGGGGGTAAAATTGTAATTACATCTAGCCTATCTGGCTCTAAATACTCTCTAGCAGGAAATACATGTCTATATGGGGCAACTGGTGGAAAGTTATATGTAACAGGACAAGTTGGTGAGAGATTTGCTGTTAGAAACTCTGGCTGTATTACTATTGTAGAGGGGACTGGTGACCACCCTTGTGAGTATATGACAGGGGGTGTTGTTATTGTTCTTGGTAAGACTGGGGTTAACTTTGGTGCTGGTATGACAGGAGGTGTAGCTTTTGTTTATGATAAAGAGCATCAATTTATAGAGAAGATTAATGCTGAACTTGTTCAAGCAACACGAATTGATACTGATGATATGGATAATGAGAGATATTATCTTAAAAAACTACTAAAAGAGTACTATAGAGAGACTAAAAGTCAAAAGGCAAAAGATATTTTAGATAACTTTAGAGTTGAGATTAGAAACTTCTGGATGGTAAGACCTAAAGATATGATTAATACCCCATTAAAGATAGAAGAAGGAGAGTAAGATGATGATGCAAAAATTTTTTGATTTAGAGAGAATTGACGCTGAAAAAAGGTCAGGTGGAGAGAGAATTAAAGATTTCAATGAGATATATAAGCTCTTTTCAGTACAAAAGGCTGCTAATCAATCAGCTAGATGTATTCAGTGTGGTGACCCATATTGTCATAATAAGTGTCCACTTCACAATCTTATTCCCCACTGGTTAAAAGCCACTGCAAATAGAGATTTAGAGTTAGCATTTGCACTATCTAATGAGCCATCACCATTTCCAGAAGTTCTTGGTAAGATATGTCCTCATGATAGACTCTGTGAGGGAGATTGTACTCTAAATGATGGACATGGAGCAATTACTATTGGCTCTGTTGAGACTTTTATTAATGAAAAAGGTTTTCAAAAGGGGTTGAAACCTCTAATAAATAGTAAAATGAGTGATAAGAGAGTAGCTATTGTTGGAGCAGGTCCTGCTGGAATATCTTGTGCTACTTTTCTGCTTAGAGAGGGTATTAGAGTTGAACTCTTTGATAGACAGAATAGAGCAGGTGGTCTCTTAACCTATGGAATACCCGGATTTAAATTAGATAAGAGTGATATTGAGAGAAGAGTTGGTTTTCTAAAAGAGGCTGGTGCTATTTTTCATCAAAATGTAGAGGTTGGTAAAGATATATCATTTAATAAATTAGTTGAAGATTTTGATGCCGTATTTATCGGAGTTGGTGCTACAAAGGGTAGAAGCTCAAATATAAAAGGAGCTGATGCTAAAGATAGCTATTTAGCTATGGAGTTTTTAACAAATATTCAAAAAAAGAACTTTGGTGAAAAGTATGATAAGAGTATAGTAGTTAAAGATAAAAAGGTAGTAGTTGTTGGTGGTGGAGATACAGCTATGGATTGTGTAAGAACTGCACTTCGAGAGAAAGCGAGAAGTGTTACTTGCCTATATAGAAGAGATGCTAATAATATGCCGGGGAGTAAAAAAGAGTTTATTAATGCTAGAGAAGAGGGTGTTGATTTTGAATTTTATAGCTCTCCTAAAAAGATTTTAGTAGATAAAAATGGCTCTATTATTGGTATTAAAATGGTAAAAACTAAACTTGGCGAACCTGATAAGAGTGGGCGACAGAGAGTTGAAGAGGTAAATGATAGTGAATTTTTAGTTAATGCAGATGTTGTTATCTTTGCATTAGGTTTTGAGCCTGTTAGATATGATTTCTTAGAAGAGAATGGTATTGAACTAGATAGATGGGGTGGAATTATAGTTGATGAAAATTATGAGACTACAAAAAAGGGTGTTTATGCTGGTGGAGATTGTCATAGAGGAGCAGATTTAGTTGTAACTGCTGCACTTGATGGAAGAGAGAGTGCTAAGGCTATTGCTAAAAAACTTTTAAATAATTTATAGCAAAATAGATAAGGCACTAATATATGCCTCTTTATTTTGCTTAAAAACTCTCTAATAGAGTATTCTCTTTTTCTCTAATATCTACATTATTAAGATATTTTAGAGGAAGAGATGTAGGTTTAATTGCATATAGTTTTGATACCTTTTCACATATTGCTCTTCTTCCTCTATTTGAGTTTATAAATTGAACTATAAATCTTGAGTCTATCTTTACATGAGGTTTCATTCTAACAACAGCCATATAGTGAGGAATTACTAAACCAGCCTGCCCCTCCTCTACATAACACGCCATCATAGGAAAATATAGACTAACAATTACATCTCCTGCTTTAGTTAAATTTTTAGCAGATACAACCTTATTACTATCAACCTCAATTAATTTTCTCTCATCTATGAAAGAGATAGGCTCTAATGCTAACATAGTAAGCTCTTTATATATATGATGTAAACTATTATTATCCTCTCTCTCTTTTAGATGAGTCCCTTTAATGATATTTGCTATCTCTTTTAATTTCATAATAAATTCCTTAATTCTTTCTTTAATAGAAGTATTATATAGATTACTTCTTTAATATTAATTTAATATTAATTTAAATAACTATAATTTTTATACAAGAAAAACATAATAAAATACAATATATTTAAGAGTTTTGTTATAAATTATATGAGATTATATCTTAACAAAATTTAATATATGACTATTTGAGCTAAATATGTTAAAATTATAATAATAAATAAAAAAGGTAAATTATGAATACTCCTCCACACACTCCTGTACTTTTAGATGAGGTAATAGATAGTTTTAAAGATATAAAAGATGGATATTTTATAGATTGTACTCTAGGTTATGCTGGTCACTCTATAGAGATATTAAAAAGATATAGAAAGATAAAACTTATAGGTATAGATAGAGATTTAGAGGCTATTAACTTTTCTAGTAATAGACTAAAAGATTTTAAAGATAGAGTAACCTTATATAGAGGTGCTTTTAGCTCAACTCTATTAGCTCTAAAAGAGAGACCAATTGTTGGACTCTTAGCAGATTTTGGAGTATCATCTCTACAGTTAGATAAACTAGAGAGAGGTTTTAGTTTTGAGAGCAATAATCTTGATATGAGAATGGATACCTCATCTACTCTTACTGCTTACAAAGTTGTAAATAGTTACTCTAAAGATAGATTAGAGTATATTTTTAGAGAGTATGGAGAGGTTCGCTCATATAAAAAATTATCTAGTGCTATTATAGAGGCTCGTTCAAAAAAGCCAATTAAGAGTGCTAAAGAGTTAGCTAATATAATATCTAAAGTTATTCCAAGAGGTAAAATTCACCCTGCAACACTCCCTTTTCAAGCTATTAGGATAGAGGTTAATAGTGAACTAAAAGAGATAGAGACTCTATTGGATATTTTAGAGCAGATGGCTAAAATAGGTGAGTTAAAAGGAGCAGTAGTATCTCTAATAACTTTTCACTCATTAGAGGATAGATTAGTTAAAAATAGATATAGAAAATGGGTAAAGAGATGTATATGTGATATTAGTGCTATAAGATGTAATTGTGGAAAAAATAATGATTTAGGTAAAATATTAAATAAAAAACCTATAACTGCCTCAAAAGAGGAGTTAAAGATAAATCCTCGTTCAAGAAGTGCTAAACTTAGAAGTTTTAATTTCTTTTAAATAATCCTTAATATATTAAAATATGGTGAAAACAAGAAAAATTAACTATTTCAACTCTCCCCAAGAGTCTCCAATATTAACAGAGCATTTTAGAGGAACATTCAGCTTCATTATATTTTCCATAATCTCTTTAAAATCATATGCCACCTCATCTATAATATCTTCTCTAATCTCAAATATTAGCTCATCATGAATTTGGAGTAGCATTGCACCATCAATATTATCTCTATTAATCTTCTTATCTATCTCTAACATAGATAGTTTAATTAAATCAGATGCACTTCCTTGAAATAGAGTATTAATAGACTCACGCATAAATGATGCCCTTTGCATACCATTTGCACTCTTATAATCGAAAAATCTTCTTCTCTCTAATATAGTCTCAATATATCCAATCTCTTTTACTCTATCTTGAACACTCTCTAAAAATCTTTTAACTGTTGGAAATGAGTTAAAGTAGTTTTTTATAATCTCTCTTGCCTCACTAATAGTAATTTTTAACTCACCAGAGAGTTTTTTAGCACCCATTCCATATAAAATCCCAAAATTTATAGATTTAGCAATAGCTCTCTTCTCTTTAGCTAACTCTTTACCAAATAGTTTTAAGGCTGTTGCTGTGTGAATATCTAAATCACTATTAAATGCATCTATAAGAGTTTTATCTTTAGAGAAGTGTGCTAATAGTCTTAGTTCAATTTGAGAGTAGTCAATACTAAGTAGTCTATATCCATCTTTTGCTACAAATGCCTCTCTTATTTTCCTACCAAGAGAGGAGCGAACAGGGATATTTTGTAGATTTGGCTCTTTTGAACTAAGTCGCCCTGTTGCCGTTCCTGTCTGTAGAAAAGAGGTATATATACGGCTATTTTTATCTTTTTTTGCTAATCTTAAAAGAGGTGTTGCATAGGTTGAGAGAAGTTTCTGAGTAGCTCTATACTCTAAAATTTTAGGGATAATCTCATGTTCCTCTATTAGTTGATTTAATACCTTCTCATTTGTGCTATATCCTGTTTTTGTCTTTTTTATACTCTTTAATCCTAGCCTATTAAATAAAATCTCTCCTAACTGTTGAGTAGATTTAATATTAAACTCACCTCCACTTAGAGCATATATCTCCTCTGTTAACTCTTTAATTTTAGCTGTTAATAGATTTTTTAGACTATTTAATCTATCTTGGTCTATTTTAATTCCTATCTGCTCCATATCTATTAATATATTTATAAATGGATACTCAACTCTCTTTGCCTCATCTTTTAAACTCTTATCTAATATACCATTTAGTTTAAAATAGAGTCTATATGTAACTAGTGCATCTTCACTAGCATAAAATGATGCTAAATCAATATCAACTGATGAGAAATTCTCTCCTTTTTTAACTAGACTCTTAAAAGATTTCATCTCATAATCAAAAAACTTTTTAGCCAAAATATCTAAAGCTATTTTACTATTTGGATTGAGTAGCCATGCCATTATCATTGTATCTGCATAAGGAGTAATCCTATCTACTCCATATCTATAATATAGAATTGATAGGTCAAATTTTAGATTTTGTCCTACAACTTTAGCCTTAAATATCTTTTTAATAGCCTCAATTGCATCATCTATATTAATCTGTTCTGTAACGCCTAGATAGTTATGAGCAATAGGGACATAATAGGCTATATGGTTATCCATTGCAAATGAGAAACCAACTAATCTATCCTCTTTTATATCTAATCCTGTTGTCTCTGTATCAAATGCTACAATGGTATCACTACTAATAGTATCAATAACTCTAAATAGCTCTTTACTATCTCTTAGAGTGATATTTTTAAATGATATTTTAGGAGTCTCTCTGAACTCAGCCTTTTTTAATGCCTGTCTCATCTCATAGAGTTTAAAATCATCAATTAGTGGAGTAAGATAGTTTTTATCTTCAAATATAAAGCTATCTAAATCAAAATCCTTAAATATATCTCTCTTTAGAGTTACTAACTCTCTTGATAGAAATGCACTCTCTTTTCCCTCTGATAGTAGCTTTTGAACCCTTTTTGTTCCAGCTCTATCTATATTTTTATAGATATTTTCTAAAGTATGAAACTCATTAATAAGCTTTGATGCTCCAACCTTTCCAATCCCCTTTACTCCGGGTATATTGTCTGAACTATCTCCTAGGAGTGCCTGAAAATTTGTAAAATATTTAGGTTTTACCCCAAATTTCTTTAGACACCCCTCTTCATCTATCTCTATCTTCTTTATAGCATCATATAGTGTAACTCTGTTATCATCTATTAATTGATATAAATCCTTATCATGAGATACAATTCTCACCTTTAATCCTCTATTCTTAGCAAAAGATGCTACTGTGGCGATGACATCATCAGCCTCATATCCATCTTTAGAGATATTTGCAAATCCCATTTCACCTATCCAATCAATTGCAATAGGTAACTGTTTTAATAAATCTTTGGGAGCTTCTCCTCTATTTGCTTTATACTCTGGATATATATCATGTCTAAATGATTTCTCTTTTGTATCTAATGCAAAGATAATATAGTCTGTATTATGCTCTCTCTTTAGAGAGTCAATTAGATTTATAAATCCCGTTAAGAGTCCTGTTGGAAAACCTTTTGAGTTTCTAAGAGGAGGGAGTGCGAAATATGAACGGAAGAAAAAACCAAATGTATCAATAATTGTAACTGTTTTCAAATTTAAAGCCTAATAAATAATATAGGATATTTTACAATATTTTAATTAAACGAAAATCATTATTTTGCTTAATTTTATATTAATAAGATATAATATTTTTTATACTTAAAAAATAAATAATAAAGATTTTATATGGAAAAGTTAGTAAATGACCCCTATTTAAATACTGTTAAGATGAGTTTAGCAGATAAGAGAATTAAAGAGTTATATAAAAAAAATAAAAATAGTAAAAAAGATAGTTTCTTATCTAAAAAAATATCTATAACTGACTATATTAATATATCTGAAGATATAGCATCTATAGTTTTTATTATAGCTTTTTTAGTAGTGCCTTATGGAGTAGGTGTGCTATTTGTATTTGTTATTTTTACAAAAAACAGTATAGATATTTTTAGAAGGATAAATATTGATGAGTATTATATATTATGGTCAATAGGATATGAGATAATAGCACTCTTTCTACTTCTAATTATCTTTAAGAGTGCTATAGAGTTTAATTTAAGAAGATTAAAGAGCTAATTAATAGCTCTATTTCTTTCTATTTCTCTCTCTTTTCTTTTTAATTAAATCGAGTTTCATCTCGTTTAATAGTGCCTCTTTCTCATAAATCTTAACTTTCTCTTTTGCAATCTCTGCACCTAGTGTTGCTAAATGTATCTCCATCTCCTCTATTGTTATCTTTTTAGAGTCATCTTTTGCTAAAAGATTTGAAGTTGGTATTAATAATATAGCAACAAGTAGTGTTTTAATTGAAATTTTCATGCTATTCCTTATATTTTTTTATAAAAAATTATATCATCTTTTATATAATTTTTAGCAATAATCTATTTTAATTTTATCATATAGAAGTCTTTACTTCTCTTAAAACTATCACTCTCCCCAACTATTATAACTCCACCATCTGTTGTTCTTGTAATTCCATGAGCTATATCATTCTCTCGTCCACCATAAAGTTTTGACCAGACTAGAGAGCCTCTACTATTTAGTGCAATTGTATATATATCATACTCCCCTTTTCCCATAGAGTTTGTAACTCCTGCAATCATATATCCACCATTTTTTGTAACTGTAACTGCATTTCCTCTATCTTCATAATCAAATCCATAAATTTTATGCCATATAAGTTTTCCACTCTTATTAAAATACATAACAGATAAATCACTCTGTTTACTTCCAAATGAACGAGTTGCACCAGTAGCCACAACTCCACCATCAGGAGTAGGAGCTACACCATTTAATACATCATAATCAATCCCACCAAAAGTTCTAGCCCATATCTTATTTCCATTTTGGTCTAATTTTAATAAAAAGAAATCACCATCACCAGCGCGTTTTACCTCTCTTGAACCAACCATCATAAAGTTTCCATCAGCAGTACGAGTTAGAGCTTTTGCTTCATCTTCTCTTTTACCACCCATTCTCTTTTGAGATATAGTTCTACCATTTTTATCAAGACGAATTATTAATATATCTTTATATCCTCTCTTTGAGAAAGACTCACTATCTCCAACAACTAAAACTCCACCATCATTAGTTCCAGCAATACCTCCAGCAAACTCATCTCTATCTCCTCCAAAGGTTCTATGCCATAGTAGTTTTCCATCAAGTGTCATCTTTGCTACATATAAATCTCTATCACCATTATCATTAAATGATTTTCCACTACCTAATATAAGAAGATTGCCATCTTTAGCTCTACTAATAGCTACTCCCCTATCCTCTTTTTTACCCTTAATTAATTTTCTCCATTTAGTATCACCATTGCTATTAATACGAGTTATACATATATCACCTCTAATAGCTCCTGCCGATTTACACATACCAATAATTGCACTATCACCATTCTCTAACATCACAACACCATTAGCAATATCATCATCACTTCCACCATAAGTCTTTTCCCAAAGAGTTTTATAAGCAAGTTTAGTCACCTTTTTTGTATGCTCTTTAGCATATAAGATTGGAGTTATTAGCATTGTAGCTAAAGCTATTTTACTATAAGTTTTTATCATATCTTATCCTATTTTTTAATTCTATTATACAATAGAATATTTACCATAAGGTAATTTATAAGATATTTTATAAGTAATTATTATATATGTTACCTATATTATTTTAAATAATTTTTATTATGATAAAATTTCTTTAAAAAGGGATTTTATGAGATTTAGTAGATATATGAATGAGTGGCTATATGGAGAAGATGGATATTATAAAAACTTTAATGCTATTGGAAAAGGAGGAGATTTCTATACAGCAGTTAGTACAAGTAAATTCTTTGGAGCCTCTATTGCTAACTACTTCTATACCCTAATAGAGAAGGATAGCTTTAAAAGATATGGTTGGCTTATTGAGATTGGAGCTCATCAAGGTTATCTAATTTGTGATATGATACAGTGGTTATATACATTAGATAGCTCTTTAGTAAAAACTCTTAAATTTGGAATTGTAGAGAAACAGAGAGAGGTTAGAGAGGAGCAGTTAAAATATATTAGAGGTAGATTTGGAGATGATATTCAGATTAAACACTTTAATAGTGTAGATGAGGTTAAAGTGGATTATGCTTTTTTCGTGGCGAATGAGATATTTGATGCTTTTCCATGTGAGTTAATTAAAGATGGAGAGATGGCATTTGTAGATAACCATAAGATAGAGTGGAGAGAGGCAGATAAAAAACTGTTAGAGTTTGCTAAAAAACATAGAGAAGTTAAGGGAGAGATAGCTATTGGTTATGAAGAGTTTGCTAAAAATATGATAGATGGAGTTAAGAGTCTTGATTTCGTAACTTTTGATTATGGAGAGAAGTTAGTAAGAAATGATTTCTCTATTAGAGTATATCAGAAACATAAAACTTTTCCTCTATTTGATAAGGAGTTAAAATTAGAAGATGTATATCAAAAGGCAGATATAACTTATGATGTAAACTTTAACCACTTAATAGATGCTTTTATAGATAATGGCTTTAAATTAGATAGCTATGAGACACAGGCTAGAGCATTAATCAGATTTGGAATTATTGATATATTAGAGCAGTTTGCAAAACAGACTACAGAAGCTAACTATTTAAGAGAAGCAGATAAAATTAAAACTCTAATAGCACCTACTATTATGGGAGATAAATTTAAGATGTTACATTTGTATCATCTTTAATATCTATCTCAATAGGTTTATCCAAATTTTTTCCTATATATGGGATAGATGCCTTTAGCAATAGAGGAATTATCTTATATATATTATTAGACTCTCCAACACTAGATACATCTACTCTCCATAGCTCTTTTTGATTTCTATTTTTTGATAAAATTACAATATATCTATCAAAGAGTCTATATGTTTTACGATATGTTCTATATCTAGTATATCCAATATCATTCCACCAGAATGGAGAGTAGCGTGGATAACCCCAACCAGCTCCAAATGAGACATCAGGCTCACTATATATATGAGTCTCCTCTTTAATCTTATCTATTCCATAATCAAAATATATAATCTGTTTAGCACTCTTCTCATCTTTTGCTCTGATATATCCCTTTTGATTTAAAATCTTAGCTAATTTACTACTCTCTCTTTGAAACTTTAAATCATCAACTCTTCTTAAAGGTTTAATAGTATAACTACTTGGAGATATATCTTTTTTAGAGTCTGCAATAGCATCAATAGTAACTCTATATGTATCTATAACGCGACTACAACCACTTATTATTAAAATAGATAAAAAAATATAAAATACTCTTCTCATATTAGATTTAACTCTTCTGTAACCAACTCATTAACTATTTTAGGATTAGCTTTTCCATTAGAGGCTTTTAATACTTGACCTATAAAGAAACCTAATATTTTCCTATTTCCATCTCTAAATTTTTTTACATTTTTTGGATTTTTAGATATTATCTCTTTTACAATAGATAATATAAGAGATTTATCATTAATCTGTCTTAGCCCTTTATCATTAACTATTTTAGTAGGCTCTTCCCCACTTCTACTCATCTCTTCAAAAACATCTTTAGCAATTTTTGTTGATATAGTACCACTATCTACCATTTTAACTAAATCTGCTATATCTTTTGGAGTAAATTTTACCTCATCTATCTTTTTAACTTTTAACTCTCTTGCTACCTCATTAGTAGTAATATTTGCAATAGCTATTGGATTATTAAACTCTTTGAGTGCCTCTTTATAGAATTTTGATAATTCTTTATCACGAGCGAGAGTATTTGCTACCTCTCTATTTAATCTATGCTCTTCACTATATATTTTAAATAGTATCTCCTCCTCTCTACTCATAGGAGCTACTCTACCCTCTATATGCTCTTTTTTAGGTTTAGATTTATCTCTTCTATTCTCTCTTTTAATCTTTTTACTCCATGACTCTTTTAGAGATACAACTCTATTAAAGATTGGTCTCTTATCACTATACTCAACAGGGTCAGCAAAAAAGTATCCATGTCTCTCAAACTGAAATCTACTATCTACTCTATCTTTAATAACAGCAGGTTCAATTAGAGCATTTTTAATAATCTCTAAAGAGTTAGGGTTAATATCATCAATCCCTTCAGGAGTCTCTTTTTTAAATAGTCTATCATAGAGTCTAACCTCAATCTCTTTAGCACTATTAGCCTCAACCCACTGAATTGCACTCTTTACCTTAATTCCACTACTATCAGAGCCACTCTTTGAGTTAGGATAGTATTTAGCTTTTATCTCAACTATATTTCCACTATTATCTTTTATAATCTCTTGACAAGATATAATATAGGCATATTTTAATCTTACAGGTTGATTTGGAGTAAGACGATAATAACCTTTTGGAGGATTTTCCATAAAATCATCTCGCTCAATATAAATCTCTTTAGAAAATGGTAATTTTCTAAAACCCTCTTTTGGAACATCATGTGGATAGTAAGAGGCATTAATATCTTCAAACCCATTATAGTTTTCAATAGTAACCTTCAGTGGTTTAAATATAGACATAACTCTTGGTACTTTATGGTTTAAATCATCTCTAATAGAGAACTCAAGCTGTGCAATATCAACAGTAGAGTTAGCTTTAGCTACACCTATCTGTTCACAAAAGTTTAATATAGCTTCTGCTGTATAACCTCGTCTTCTAAGCCCTGCAATAGTTGGAAGTCTTGGGTCGTCCCAACTATCTACTATCTTATTATCTATTAACTCTAAAATCTTTCTTTTACTCATAACAGTATAGTTAATATTTAATCGTGCAAACTCATGCTGATATGGTCGTGGAGGTTCAAGCTCTAATGTCTCAATTAACCAATTATAAATATCACGGTTATTTTCAAACTCTAAAGTACAGATTGAGTGTGTTACACCCTCTATATAGTCAGATAGTGGGTGGGCAAAATCATACATAGGATATATTGCCCATTTATCTTTTGCTCTAAAATGGTCTCCATTTTTAATTCTGTATAGTAGTGGGTCACGCATTTTCATATTGGGCGAACTCATATCAATTTTAGCTCTTAATACATGCTCCCCCTCTCTAAACTCACCTCTCTTCATTCTATTAAAGAGGTCTAAATTCTCCTCTATAGTTCGATTAGCATATTTGCTTCTCTTTCCTGCTTTAGTAACAGTTCCACGATACTCCCTTATCTCCTCTTCAGAGAGACTATCAACATAGGCTTTTCCCATTTTAATAAGTCTAATAGCATAATTATATAGTTTTAAAAAGTAATCAGAGGTATATCTAACATCTCCACTCCATCTAAATCCAAGCCACTCTACAGCATCTTTTAGAGCCTCTACAAACTCTATATTTTCTGTTGTTGGATTAGTATCGTCCATTCTAAGGTTACACTCTCCACCATACTCTTTAGCAATACCAAAATTTATACTAATAGATTTAGCATGTCCAATATGTGGAAATCCATTTGGTTCAGGGGGAAATCTTGTAACTATCTTTTTATATCTATCTAATTCTAAATCCTCTTCAACTCTTCTTCGTAAAAAATCTTTACTTCTATTTACCATTTATCAAACCCTTTATTTGTTAAGATAGATATTTTAACAAATTATTATTTAAATATGTTAGCAATAGCTATCTTTTCAATTTTGATAATCAATTTAAAATATAGATATAGCTTTATCTATACATGAGTCTATTAGAGGTTTATTAGCAATCTCATATTTGCAATATTTAGGGAGATGTGCTTTTGTTGCTTCTCCTATTAAAATTGCTGTATAGCTACTATCCCAACTAAAATTTTTAAAAAAGCAGTTAATTGTTGATGGTGAAGTAAATATAATAATAGCACCTTTTATAGGTTTATCTTTTTGAGTATATTCTCTACAAAGAGTTTTATATATAATCTGCTCTTTTAGATTAATGCCCTCTTTTTCTAAAAATCCCTTACTATCAAAAGATATTTTTTCGGGTCTAAGATATAAAATCTTCTTATGAGAAAAAAACTCTTTTATGTTAGAGGTCAACTCCTTTCCATAAAACTTTTTAGGATAAAAAATAACCTCTCCTCCAAGCTCTTCTATCTTGGCTTTTGTAGCTCCCCCTATAGCAATAGATGGATAGTTTTTCCAATTTTCATCTATATTATTAGCAGATACTACGGCCTGTTTTGAGGTGAACATTAAAGTATCAATATTAGAAAAATCTATCTCTTTAGCAGTTATCTCAAATCTAATCATAGGAAGAGATATTGTATTATCTTTTTTTAAAGGAGAGAGTAGATATATCACCCTAAAACTCCATTATTTATATCTTCATCATCATAAGGGTCATAGTGTGGTGTAATTATCCATCTCTTTTTACTATCTAGCTTTGCAATTTTATATTCTATCTCATCTGAAATTCTATGTGCTGTTAATAGTTTCATATCTGGCTCTAATACTAGATGAAACTCAATAAAATTATTTGTTCCATCTGTTCTAGTTTTTAACCAATGGTATCCATTCACTTTAGGGTGACTTTGAATAATTTTCTCTATTTGAGTTATTACATCTCTATCTAAAGAGTGGTCAAGTAGAATATATATCCCCTCTTGAATAATCTCATAAGCTGAATAGATAATATATACCCCAATTCCAAGTCCAAATATAGCATCAACAATATTCCACCCACTAAAATAGACAATTATTAAGGATAGTAAAATAACACCATTACTTAAAAGGTCTGTCTTATAGTGAAGTGCATCAGATTTAATTACTAAATTATCTGTCTTTTTAGCTACGCTTAAGAGGTATTTAACAAGAAAAAATGTAACTACTATAGATAAAACCATTACTAAAATAGCAGAGTTTAAAAGCTCGGTCTCTTTTCCATATATAGCTTTAGAGATAGCCTCATATATAATATATAGTCCAGATAGAGTAATTATTGTACCCTCAATTACTCCTGCAATAGCTTGAACTTTACCTTTTCCATATTGAAATTTCTCATTAGCTCTCTCTTCAGATTTTTTAATAGCAAAAAAGTTAAATATAGATATAACAGTGTCTAGTAGAGAGTCGATTGCTGACGCTAAAACAGCAATTGAGCCTGATGCTACACCTATTGAAAATTTTACTATGGTTAGAGTTGTAGCTACCATGGTAGCTATAATAGTTGCTCTTTTTTGTATGGACATAAGAACTCCTTTTTTAAATAGATGTAATTCTATCTAAAAAAGTTTATTATTAATCTTTTACTTCGTACTCTGCCCTACCCTGCTCATATAGGTCATTTCCATAAGTATCATTAATTACAGTTACAGGAAAATCTTTAACAGTTATCTTTCTAACAGCCTCTGGACCCAACTCTGGATATGCTATAACCTCTGCTGAAGTTATCTGTTTTCCAAGTAAAGCCCCTGCTCCCCCAGTTGCTCCAAAATAGATACCATCATACTTAACACAAGCATCTTTTACCTCTTGACTTCGTTTTCCTTTTCCTATCATTCCCTTTGAGCCATGCTTTAACATTGTAGGAGAGAAACTATCCATTCTATAACTAGTAGTTGGCCCTGCACTACCTATCGGATCGCCCGGTTTTGGAGGAGTTGGTCCTACAAAATATATAACTGAGCCATTTATATCAAAAGGTAACTCTTCACCCTTTTCAATAAGTTCAACCAATCTCTTATGTGCTGCGTCTCTTGCTGTAAATAGAGTTCCATTGAGTAGAACAGTATCACCTGCTTTTAGTTTTTTTGTATCTTCACTAGTTAGTGGTGTTGTTAGAGTATATTGTGCCATCTTATCTCCTTATATTGTAATATGTGTATGTCTTGATGAGTGACATTGAACATTAACAGATACTGGAAGTGATGCAATATGACAAGGGTTTGCTTCAATATGCACAGCTAATGCTGTCTTAGTTCCACCCATTCCCATAGCACCAATTCCAAGCTTATTAATCTCTGTTAATATTCTCTGCTCTAACTCATCTAATTCTTGGTCTGGATTTTTAGTTCCAATATCTCTAAATAGTGCATGTTTAGAGCTAATTACAGCCTTTTCAAATGTTCCACCAATTCCAACACCTACAGTAATTGGAGGGCAAGGGTTTCCACCTGCATCAGATATTACCTCTTTTACATACTCTACAATACCATCTTTTCCTGCTGCTGGTGGAAATACTTTAGCACGACTAACATTCTCGCTTCCACCACCCTTAGCAGCATACTCAATATCTATCTTATCACCCTCTACAATATCAAAATGTATAATTGCAGGTAGGTTATATCCAACTGTATCTTTTAAATTGGCTCTACTAAATGGCTCACATGTAGAGGCTCTAAGATATGCATCTCTATACCCCTGCTCTGTACCTTGATTTATGGCATCTTTTAAGAGTCCACCCTTAATCTTAACCTCATCACCAACTTTAACAAAAAATACAGCTAAACCTGTATCTTGACATAGTGGTCTCTTCTCACTTTTAGCAATATTGGCATTTTCTAAAATCTGTCTAATTACCTCTCTGCTAACTGGAGATTTCTCATTCTCCATCGCCTCTTTTAGGGCATCATAAGTATCTTGTGGTAAATCTGTTCCACAATGCACTATAATATCTCTAACAGCTTTGACTATAACATCAAATTCTATTTCTCTCATAAAGACTCCTGTTTAATAGTTTAGACTATTCTACATCTAGCTTTATTAATATTATATTATATAATATATATCTATCTATGGGAATTATTCTAAACTTTAAAATTGATATAAATCGTGACAACTATTGCATATATTAAGAATATTATCTACTTGTGGTTTTACCCACTCCATCTTTTTAGCCTCTACTATCTTATATAGTTTTATTGAGGCTTTGGTTAATGCTTTAGATAATCTAATATACTCATCATCTGCATCTGGATATAGAAGTTTTACTTTTTTAGTATCTTCTACAAACCTTTTTAATGTTTTTTTACCATTTTTTGTAAAAAATAGGTCATCTTCACCCTCTTGAACTTCAAGATTTACTCTTGAAAAGAGAATATAGTCTAAATCATTCATAATCTTTTTCAATTTACTATTTCTATGCCTTTTTTTAACAACTCTCTTCTCTTCTATACTCACCTCTTCCATAATAATAGGAGTTGGAGTAGCCATTTCAACTATTTTGATAGTTGGAGAAGGAGTAGCTATCTCCTCCTTTTTTATCTGTTTAGTTGAACTACAACCAGTTACAAATAAAACTGAAATAATAATAATATAGATTAAACGCATAATAATTACTCATATATATTGAATTTACAATATCTTACAATATATTTGGTTAATATTTGATTTTTCATATAATTTTTTTATATGAAAATAGTTAAAAAACATAAATATATATTGCAAAAAAAGATGATATTAAGAGAAGAAGATAAAAGAGTCTATTTGAATATATAGCTCCTATAGATAAAATTATATAAGATACTCCATAAACTATTGGTATTTTAAAATCTTTAATAGAACTCTTTAAATCAAATAGAGTTAATAGAGTATTATCAAAAATATTGCCTAAATTAATAAGATGTAAAAACATACTTATAGGATAAAATATTGTAAATATAATAGATAATATTGGAGAGTAGAGTTGATTTATGCTTATAGTTGTAAAAAATATATGAGTTATTGGTAGTGCTAATATAAAAATTCCAAAAGATATAATAAGAGCTATAGCTACTCTATTTTTAGTTTTAAAACTCTTCAATAGTAAAAATATATAAAATACACCCATAATAGATAACCAAAAGGCTAAAGAGAGTACCATTTTGGGAAAAATTGCAATAGTAACCAAAATAACCATAGCTAAAAACTCAAAAGATATAAGCTCAACTCCTAAAATTAGAAGTAACCAACCAAATAGTATCATTATATATGAACGGATAAGTGAAGCTGGGAAATTTAGAAAATAGACAAATATAGCTAATATAACTAAAACTATAAAACCTACATCAATAAGATTAAAACGGTATGGAAAATATATCTGTTGAAGTTGTCTATATATACTATTTAATATAAAAAATAGTATTCCCCATAATATGGTTAAATGTAATCCACTTAAAGCAATAAGATGATTAACTCCCAATTTTGTAATCTTCTCTCTTAACTCTTTAGAGATGGGATTAGCTAAAAATATTGCTTGATAAAACTCTATTATAAGCCTATCTCTATGTTGCATAGCTATTTTATTTAAAAGTTTATCTTTTATATTATCTGATAATGGTTTAATCTCATCTATTTTAGATTTAATATAAGATATGGTTAGATAATCACTAAAAGTTATTTTGCTCTTAGATGGAAATAGCTTAAGACGAACTCTTTTACTATTGAAGTTCTCTTTCCTATATGTAGCTGTAAAGAACTCAATATCTAAACTACTACTATAAACTCTAAGCAGTCTATATCTATCTTTTTTATACTGCTTTATAATATCAACATAAGTAAAATAGAAAGGTTTAGATATAAATATCTTATAATCACTATATAGAATATATAATCTAATAGATATAATTATTAAAAATATCAATACTACAAAAGCAAACTCTTTTTTATCTGAAAAGAGTTTAGGTTTTACTATCATCTAGGTGGATTAAGATATTTTACTTATATTCTAAACTACTTTAATAATATTCTATTTTTTAATCTCCTTATGTACTACAGTAGTAAGTCCTAAAAGCTTCCAACTTTGAAACCCCCCTCTATAGTATAACATTTTATCTTTTGGATAACCGTGTGCTATCATACCATTTATAAAATGTTTTGATTGCCCACACCACATTCCATTACAAAAAATTGCTAATTTTCTAGCTTTTGAAAAATCCCAATCACCATTAGGTTTTACCTTCATACCTAAAAGTTTAAATATTTTTTTTGCTTTTTCTCTTGAGGCATTCTGAATTACAGGAAAAGGGATATTTATTGAAGATGGAATTGTCTCTATCTCAAACCAATTCTTAAGTCTAGCATCAATAACAACTCCTTTTCCTTTTGGTACTTCATTCTGCATAAATGATAGAAGTTCTAACTCACCAATATTTTTAACTCCATCTGCAACATTTGTAGGTTGTATGCAGAATGGGGGACAGGGTCTTGATGTTTTAGTATAATCATCAGTTAGGCGATTATTTGTATCTTGAATTCTCTTTACTATTATTTTTTTTCCAGAGTTAATAGTTGTAATATAGGGAATTTTTTCTGTTATCTTAACAACTAAATCTTTATCTTTTGCATTTTGTGCTAAAAGAAGTGATATAAAAATCGGGATTATAAGTAGTTTTTTCATCTTTTTCCTTTTATACTTATTCTGGTACTCTAAGTCTCTGACCAACATAGATTCTATCTGCTCTTTTTAAAATATCTGGATTTGCCTCATAGATTTTCTTATACATCATAACATTCCCATATACTCTCTTTGCAATTTTACCTAGTGTATCACCTCTTCTAACAGTAATATATCTCATCTCCTTCTCTCTATCTTTAGTCTCTTTATCTACCTCTTTTACATACTCTGTGCTATTTTTATCTTCTACTACATTTTTATCCTCTTCAACAATATCTGAAATATCGTTTGAAAGTTTACTTAAATCATCATTAGCTAATTTTTCTGAAGAGATAACTTTTTTATTATATGTATCTACTGTCTCTTTGCTTTTTGCTTTTTTATTATTATCCTCTTGTAAAATATCAGTATTTTCTAATTGAGTTAGCAAAGAGTCAACTTCACTATTTTCTAAAGATTTTACAAGTTTAGTATCTTCTATCTGCTCTTGACTTTTAGGTATGCTCTTCTCTTCTGTTTTTTCTATTTTAGCCTTGTTACTTTTTTTTTGATTTATCTTTTTCATAACTATTTGAACAATATTTGCAATATCTTCAGGGTTCATCTTTAAATTTTTACTATTTTCTGTTATAGTATTTGTAACCTCTTTTGTAATATTATCCTCTTTAATATCTTTTTTAGACTCTTTATCCTCTATTGATTTTGTAATATTATTCTCTTTAGTATCTTTTTTAGACTCTTTATTCTCTATTGACTTCGTAATATTAGTATCATAATTTTTAGAACCACTTATACTTTTCCAACCAAAATATCCCCCAATTAATATAAGAGCTAAAAGTACTACTATAATTAATAATTTTTTACTACTCCCTCTCTCTTTTTTACCTAAAATTTCAGCACCACGAGTCTCTTGTGCATAATAATCATTATACTCATCTTGATTATACTCATCTTTATGTAACATAATTCATCCTTTATTTTATTTTGGTTTTATTGTGGTTAATCCTAAAATTTGCCAATATTGCATACCCCCTCTATAATATAATATTTTTGATTTAGGATAACCTAAACGAACAAGATTTTTCATAGCTCTAACTCCCTGTTGACACCATGGACCATTATCAAAAATAAGAATTTTTTGAGCCTCAGAAAAGTCCCACTTATCTTTAACTCTCTTGGCACCAAAAAGTTCAAAAATTTGATTAATAAAAGGGTTATTATCCTTTATTGATAAAATTGAAAAAGGTACATTAATTGCTCCTGGAATAGTTCCTGCTTGGTGCCATTTGGGCATTCTTGCATCTACTAAAAGTCCTGTATTATTATTAACATCTTTTGATATAAAATCAATGACATCAAGCTCACCAATAGTTTTTATACCCTTAATAGGCTCATAAGGTTGAATAGTAAATGGAGGTGCAGGTCTTGAGGTTTTTGTATAAGAGTTTTTTAATTTATGCTTTGTATCTTGAATTCTCTCTATTCTAACAGATTCTCCATTTATATCAATATCAACATATGGAAGACCTTCTTTAATATTTACTTCAATTCCATTTAGTAGAGTTAGAGCAAAAGATAGAGGTAGTAGTTTACCTACTAGCGAAAATTTATGTGTCTGCATGACCACCCCTTTAATAATTAATTAATCAATAAATAACTAATCTAGTTAAGTTCTATTTTAACTTAATTTCTCTTAGTAATTTATGAAATCTTAACTATTTTTTTGATTATAATCAATATATAAGAGGGAATAAATAGTTTAGAAAACTATTTATTAGTGTCATAAATTTTAGTTATTTTGTTTAGTTATTTTTAATGACCACAGCCACAAGAACCACTACCACAATGTTCACCACCACCAATTTGACCCGATGAAATCTCATCTGGAGTTGCTTCTCTTGCTGATACAACTTCTACAGAGAACATTAAATCTTTTCCTGCTAAAGGGTGATTAAAATCAACTACTACGCTTTTATCATCAAATGATTTAACAGTTACTTGAACAGTCTCTCCATTTTCACCTTGTCCATAAAGAGTCATGCCCTCTTTAAGTTCAATACCCTCAAACTGCTCAATAGGTATAGTCTGTAAAGCTTCACTATTATATTCACCATAAGCCTCATTAGCTTTAACTAAAATATCTCCACGCTCATCTTTACTCATACCAACTAATGCTTTTTCAAGACCCGGAATAATCTGACCTGTACCCATAATAAACTCTAAAGGTTGTCCCCCTTTATTACTATCTACAACTTGTGTTGTACCTGCCTCTTTTACTTCATATTCAATACCTACAACACAATCTTTATCAGTAATTGTCATATAGACTCCTATTTTTTTAAAATTTTCAACATAATAGCAGATAAAACTTTATTGTCACTTACTATATATATTTTTTAGCTATTTTGGCAACTTTTGTATTTGGATAGTTATCAATAACAAATTGAAAGAAATTTTTTGCCTGTTCCTCTTCTCCAATCTTTGATAAAGATATAGCTGTATGTAGATATAAAACTTTCATATAACTAGCACTATCATAAAGAGATGCACTCTTTTTATAATACCTAACTGCATCTTGGTAGTTTTTAGTATAGTAGGCTATCTCTCCTAAATAGTAGTTAGATGAGGCTGGTTTATAATTTTTAGATATAGCTAATTGAAATTTCTCTTTGGCGAAACTATAACTTCGTTTAGCGAAAAGTTGAACACCCTCTCTATAGATAGATGAGATGTCAGCAGAGTTACCTTCTGTTGTTAAGGAAACTGTATCTCTATTTATAGTTCTACTTCCTGCTAATGCCTCCTTTAACTCTTCCCTTGTTACATAATTATTATTAATTTCATCAACCATTTTTCCCATTTTAAGTAGTAGAGAGTATGTCTGATTATAATCATTATTACTACTATTTGCCTGTTGAGCTTTCTCTAGGTTAACTATTTGGTCTTTTAAAGAGAGTATCTCTTTATTTAATCCATCAATTATAGTAGTTAATCCATCAATACGGTTCTGCTGTTCAGATACAATATTTTTAAGATTTTGAATATTGGTTCTATTTTCAAGCACACTCTTTTCTGTTTTAGTCAATCCATAGGGAGAGGAGCTATCTATATCTCCTGCTCCATATACAGAGGGTTCTTTAGCATTTAATATAGCCATTAACCCTATGAAAAATATTAAAAATTTTCTCATCTATATCTTTTCCATTTTTATTGTAAAAGTTTAAATTCAACTCTTCTATTTTTAGCATAACACTCAGGAGAGTTATCTGTAGTACACTCAGGTGCACTCTCTCCAAAACTAACTATAGTTATGGCAGAAGGTTTAATACCTTTACTAACTAATGCATTTTTTGCTGATTTAGCTCTTCTTAATCCTAATGCATAATTATACTCATCACTTCCTGTTGCATCACAATTACCCTCAATTTTAACTTTAGCACCATTTGCAATATCTTTTTTAAGTATTTTTGCATTATTTGCAATAATAGATAACTTATCTGGAGTAATGACATACTTATCTACACCAAAGTAGATATTTTTAAGACTATTAGATATTCCAACATCATCTGTATCATAGCTATAACCACTATTATCCCCACCATATTTATCTATGTTATCTCTATTAGTATTAATGTTACTATCTCTATTATTGTATGTTTTAATACCATTATTACTTAACCCCTTAGTAACTTTTGGTTTAACTTTCTCCTTTTGAGCACAACCAACCAATAATAGACCGCACGATATTGCCGTTATAAACAACCTTGTTTTCATCTTAATCCTTTGAACTTATTTTGAAATGTCTCTTTAATTATACCAAATAATTATTAATTACCAATCAATTGATTGAATTTGACCAATTTTCATTGGATACAATGCACTCTCTTTAGTTGCTAAGTTTAAATATCCAATACTATTTTTACCTCTATTCTGTTTAATATATAATACAACTTTTCCATTACTAGAGAATCTAGGAAATCTATTGATACCATTGCTAGTTAGGGGTCTAATATAACTACTATATGCTGAACCTAAATAGATATTTATAGATTTGCCCTCTTTTACAGAGTAGAGAATATATTGAGAAAATGCATCACAAGAGCTATTATTGTTACCATATATCCCAATTTTTGAAACTGATGAAGAACCTATAGATTTTAGATATATATTTGGTCTCCCCATACGGTCAGATACAAATACAATTCTACTACCATCTCCTAAATATTTACCACTGACATCAATTCCACCAAATTTTGTAATTTGCTTAAGTCCTCCTCCTAATTCATATTCATAAATATCAGGTTGACCCTTTGGTGCCATAGTAAGTAGAAGTCTTGAACCATCTTGACTAACATCAGAACATACTAACATTCCTTGAGAAGAGATAATCTTTTTTCTATTACCTGTTCTCATATCAACCCTATATAGTGTTGGAAGTTTATGATTATATGATGTATAATAGAAAGCAGTTTGAGTACTATTTGCCCATTTTGGAAAAATATTTAATCCACCTCTTACTATAACACTAGTAAAACTAAGTGTATAATCAGCAATCCAAATCTCACTCTTTCTTGAACCTATATATTTAGAAAATATTAAATATCGTCTCATCCATGAAATATCATCATAGTTTAAAGCATTATTAATATCAACAATAGCATTGTGTGCTAAAAAAGGGTATCTTTTTGGACTATTAACACTATAACCCTTTTGAAAAATAACACTATTATCATAGACTCTTAATAGTTTTATATCTAGTGTATCCTCTGAAGATGAGAAGCTATATTTTAATATATACTCTCTATCATGTAGCTCTGGTGGTATCATAAAATTATCATTGTAATCACCTTGCCTTTTAGTCTCATCAAGATTGAAGTGTCCACTCAACTTAATATCATTTTTTAGAAGTAGAAACATCTTCTCATGATTAATTCCACTATTAGCTGTAGATTGATTTTCAATAATAGTAATAGATGCTTTTGAGGCAACATCTTTCTCGATAGTTAATTCTGCATCAACTGCAAAAAGATTAAGGGTTAATAGAAAAAATAGTATAAAACGCATTTGTATCCTTATAAAAATTTAATATATTATAATAACTCATATATATTAAAATTATGATTATACTATCTAATTTTTGACACCTTTTTACACATAACATAAAATTATAAATAGTTAATTAATATAAATATATAATTAAAAATAAACCTAATGTGTAGTTTTTTAACAATTACGATAAATTAACTCTGAATTATGTAACTATTAACTCCTTATTATCTCGCTTAAGCGTATAATATCAACAACTTTAAGAGATAAAAGGAGTCCGAATGAATATTCATGAGTATCAGGCAAAACAGGTTTTTGCTAAATATGGTGTACCAACACCTAGAGGTATTGTTGCTCATACAGTAGAGGAAGCAGTAGCTAATGCTAAAGAGCTTGGTGGAAATATTTGGGTTGTAAAAGCTCAAATACATGCAGGTGGTAGAGGACTTGGTGGTGGTGTAAAACTTGCTAAGTCAATTGAAGAGGTAGAGAAATTAGCAGGTGAAATTTTAGGTATGACACTTGTTACTCACCAAACAGGGCCAGAGGGTAAACTTGTTCAAAAAGTATATATTGAAGAGGGAGCTGATATTGCTGATGAGTTATATCTATCAGTTGTATTAGATAGAGCTGCTGAAATGCCAATTATTATGGCTTCAACAGAGGGTGGTATGGATATTGAGACAGTAGCAGAGAAGACTCCTGAAAAGATTATTAAAGTGGCTGTTGACCCATCTATTGGATTTCAAGGTTTCCACGGTAGAGAGCTTGTATTTGGTTTAGGTATTACAGATAAAGCAGAACAGAAAAAGATGATACAGTTTGCATCTAAGTTATATAAATTATATATGGAAAATGATGCAGAGATGATTGAGATTAATCCTCTTATTAAAACAGGTTCTGGTGACTTCTTAGCACTTGATGGTAAAATGGGATTTGATGACTCTGCTCTATATAGACACCCAGAAATTGAGGCTATGAGAGATATTAGTGAAGAGGACGAAGATGAGCGAGAGGCTAGTAAGTATGGACTTAGCTATATTGCACTAGATGGTGAGATTGGATGTATGGTAAATGGTGCTGGTCTTGCTATGGGAACAATGGATACTATTAACTATATGGGTGGAACACCTGCAAACTTCTTAGATGTTGGTGGAACAGCAAGTGCCGAGACTGTTGCCAAAGGGTTTGAGATTATATTAAAAAATCCAAATGTAAAAGCTATATTTGTTAATATCTTTGGTGGAATTGTAAGATGTGATAGAATTGCAAATGGAATTTTAGAGGCTACTAAAATGGTAGATGTAAATGTACCTGTTGTAGTTAGACTTGATGGGACAAATGCACCAGAAGCAGCTGAAATTCTTAAAAATGCAAATATAGATAATATCATTACAGCAACTGATTTAGGTGATGGTGCAAAAAAAGCAGTAGCAGCAGCAAAAGGAGAATAGTATATGTCAATTTTAGTAAATAGAGATACAAAAGTAATAGTTCAAGGTTTTACAGGTAGTGAGGGAACATTTCATGCAGGTCAATGTATTGATTATGGTACTCAAATTGTAGGTGGTGTAACTCCTGGTAAAGGTGGTATGGAGCATTTAGGAAGACCTGTATTTAATACAGTTAAAGAGGCAATAAGAGCTACAGGTGCTACTGTATCTATGGTATTTGTTCCACCTGCATTTGTAGCAGATGCTGTTATGGAAGCAGCTGATGCAGGAATTGAGTTGGCTGTTATTATTACAGAGGGGGCTCCAGTTCGTGATATGCAGATGGCAAAAGCCTATGCTGTTAAAAATGGTATGAAGACAATTGGACCAAACTGCCCGGGTATTATTACAGCTGAAGAGTGTAAAATTGGTATTATGCCGGGTATGGTTTTCAAGAAAGGAACTGTTGGATTAATCTCTAAATCTGGAACTTTAACCTATGAGGGGGCTAATCAGGTATGTAATGAAGGTTTTGGAATATCTACTGCTGTTGGAATTGGTGGAGACCCAATTATTGGACTTAGCTATAAGCAACTTCTACCAATGTTTGAAGCAGACCCAGAGACTGAGGCTATTGTTATGATTGGTGAGATTGGTGGTGACCTTGAAATTCAAGCTGCTAAACTTATTAAAGAGCAGATTACAAAACCAGTTGTTGCATTTATTGCAGGACAGACTGCACCTAAAGGTAAAAGAATGGGACATGCAGGAGCTATTATTAGTGGAACAGCAGGAACTGCTAAAGAGAAGATGGAGGCACTTGAAGCTGTTGGAGTTAGAGTTGTTGTAAGTCCAGCAGAGATTGGAAAAGCTGTAAAAGAGGTTCTCTCTAAATAATATTTTATAGGAACAACATATTTTGTTCCTATAATTAAATCTCCTTATCTATAATATATCTAGGTCTCCCTTTACTCTGTTGGAATATTCTACCAATATACTCTCCAATAATTCCAATACTCATAACTTGAATACCACCCATAAAATAGATTGAAATCATAACTGATGACCACCCTTTTATGGTAGTTCCTAAAAAAAACTTCTCAAACATAATCCATAATATTATAAAAAAAGATAGTATAAATATAATAAATCCAACTACTGTAATAATCCTAAGAGGAACAATAGAGAAAGATGCAATCCCATCAAGAGCAAAAAATAGCATTTTACTAAGTGGATATTTACTCTCTCCAGCAAATCTCTCACCCCTTTTATAATATACGCTACATGAGCGAAATCCAATTAATGGTACAACACCTCTAATAAATAGATTAATCTCTTTAAATTGAGCTAAACCATTTAGTGCTTTTCTACTTAAAAGTCTATAGTCTGCATGGTTAGATATACTCTCTATACCCATAAAACTTTGAAGTTTATAAAATGCCTCTGCTGTTGCTCTTTTAAATTTTGTATCTCTACTCCTATCTTCTCTTACACCATAAACAACATCATAACCCTCTTTATACTTTTTTACAAAATCTTTAATAACTAAAATATCATCTTGCAAATCAGCATCCATTGAGATTAGTGCATCTGCACTATCTTTTAGTTGCATAAGTCCAGCTATTAGTGCATTTTGATGTCCAAAGTTTCTTGATAGTTTTATCCCCTTAAATAGTGGATTATCTTTTGTAAAACTCTCAATAATCTCCCAAGTTTTATCTCTACTTCCATCATCAACAAAACAGACAAAACTATCCTTTGAAATACTATTATCTTCTATCATACTCTTAAATAGAGTCTCAATATGCTTTTTAGTCTCATATAGAACTGCTTCTTCATTATAACATGGTATTACAATACCTAATCTCATTAATCCCCTTTTTACTTTTTTGTTTTTAATACATCATCTATACTATTATATTCATATCTATAAAAATCATAGGTTTTATAATCTATGGCAACTCCTGCCATTATATCTGCTAACTCATTACCCTCGACTCCTGAATGTCCCTTTACATATTCCAATTTTACTCTATATTTTATATTGTCATATAGCTCATGAGACTTTTTAATAATTTCAAGATTTTTAATCTCTCCACCCTTTTTTTCCCAACCTTTGGATTTCCAGCTATATGCCCATTTAGTAACAGAATCCATACTATATTTAGAATCAACTCTAATTAGACTCTTTTTATATTCAGAAGCAATAAGTAAAGCTCTATAGAGAGCATTTAGCTCAGCAATATTATTTGTTCCAATTTTAACATATCTTCCATATATTAAAATTGGATTATCTTCCACATTATATATAACTAAACCACTACCAGCTTCACCTGGATTTCCTCTACATGCTCCATCACAATATATTATTATATCTTTATCTATTAAATTCATACGAAATTATAGTATAAATGAATATCTATAATATTTAATTTTTTTATTTTATAAAATATATTTTATACATTTTTTATACACTTTTTTGTTATATAATAACATTAAAAGTTGAAATCAAGGATAAAAAATGATAAGAGTTTTACTTGTTACTTTACTTTTTTTCTCTATTAGCATAGCCGATTCTATATTGATAGTTAAAAAAGGGTGGCAACTTATAGGTTCTGCTACACCACTTAATGATATGTCAAAATTTCAACAAGATAGTGTTGAGCAGGTTTGGAGTTTTGATGCTAATAGTCAAAAGTGGTTAGGTTATTCACCTGATAGCAAGATACAATCTAAAATGAGCGAAAGAGGTATCTTAAAACTAACCAGTTTAAAGAGTTGGCATGGGTTTTGGGTTAAGAGTAAAAAGGAGTGGAGATTAATATTACCTAGTAAAACTATATCAAAAGCTCCTACTGATGAAAATATCTCTAATGATATTATATATCTAAAAAAAGGTTGGAACCTTATATCTCTACCTGTTGATATTGTAGTATCTCCCGATATTTTTAAAGGTATGAGTGTCTGGAAATATAACTCTAATAGAAGATGGGAAGTTTTTGATAAAAATGGCAAATCTATAGGAGATTATCCAAAATTGGCTCATATTAAAAACTCTGATGGTTTATGGGTAAAGGCAGATAGAGATATAAATATCTCAGTTATAAAAGAGGCATCTAAATTACATAATTTTAAAACCC
>WGAM01000009.1 GCA_015494795.1 Campylobacterota bacterium | reverse complement strand
GCATTTTTACTAATTGCCTCTACTACTCTTGGGCTACACCCATTAGGATTTTCATTTGATGCTAATTTGACTACATCTTTTGGCTCTAGTCCAAACTCTCTAACCACTAACTCAATAGGTTTTCCTGCCTCATAGATTTTTATATCTTTTAAACTCTTATTAAACTCCACTACTATCCTTTAAATATCATCACTCTCTTTGATATAAGAGCCTAAAACTTTTATTGACTCTCTATGTCTATTTAGAATATTTTTTATATCAGGATTATCTTTATGTCCATTAAACTCAATAAAAAATATAGATTCTCCCTTTACTATATGTGATTTTATCTTAGTAAGATTAATTTTTGCCTTTTCAAAATCATTTAAAAACTCGACTAATGCCCCCGGTCTATTTGGTAGTTTAACTATAATAGAGGTCTTATCTGATTTAGATGGTAAATTATCAAAATTACTTATAATAAAAAATCTTGTTCTATTATTATCAAAATCTTCTATATTTTCAAATAAGATTGGTAAATTGTAGAGTTTAGCAGCGACATTGGCACATATTGCCCCACTCTCTTTATCTTTCATAGCTAGTTTTGCTGCCTTTGCTGTTGATTCAACTGGTATCTGCTCTACCTCATCTAATCCACAATCTTGTAAGAAATTTTGACACTGTCCAAATGCTATATCTTTTGAGTAGAGTCTTTTTATATCTTTGAGACTATTACAAGTTGTAGCTAAGGTGTGGTGAATATCTACAAAAACCTCTGCAATAATCTTTAAATCATAACTACTCAATCCATTAATTGTATCTGTTACAAACCCATTAGAGCTATTTTCAATAGGAATTACCCCAAATTTTGCTGTCCCTCTATTTACCTCTCTAAAAACACCTTTAATAGATTTAATTGGTAGATATGAACTCATAGCTCCAAATTTACTCTCTGCTGCTTGATGTGTAAAACTTGCTTCTGGACCTAGATATGCTACCCTCTCTGGTAACTCTATATTTCTAGCTACTGCAAAAAGCTCTAAAAATAGAGCATCAATAGCTTTATCTGTCAATTTCCCTCTATTTTTCTCTTTTAGACGAGTTAAAATAGAGAGTTCCCTCTCTGGTCTATATATTGGTGCCCCTATTGTATTTTTTAACTCTCCAACCTTATGAACAAGCTCCATTCTCTCATTATAAAGCTCTAATAACCTATTATCTATCTCATCAATTTTATCTCTTAAATCATCTAGTGTCATTATATACCCTTTTTAATCTTGCCAACTTGTATCGCAACTCTCTTCTAATCTTATCTGGTCACTAAAAGACTCTCTCTCTCTAATTAGATAATCTCTATTGTTATATACTGCAACCTCTGCTACTCTACCTCTACTATTATAGTTACTAGACATTGTAAAACCATAAGCACCTGCACTATGTACTATTAAAATATCTCCATGATTTAGTGGAGGTAATAGAACACCTTTTCCTAAAAAATCACCACTCTCACAAACAGGTCCTACTACATCAGCTAAACTCTTCTCTCCATCTTTTTTAACTGCCTCTATCTTGTGATAAGCACTATATAGACTTGGTCTCAATAAATCATTCATAGCTCCATCAACAATAACAAATCTCTTATTCCCATTTTTTTTCTCATATAGAACTCTTGTTAGAAAAATTCCAGAGTTTGCCATTAAATATCTTCCCGGTTCCATTACAATAGTTAAGTCTAAATCTTTAGTAGCTCTTATAATAGTTAATGCGTAATCTTTTGGATTAATTGTAGTCTCATTATCATAGATAACTCCCAATCCTCCACCAATATCAAAAAATTTAATATCAATATCAATAGCCTTTAGTGAGCGAACTAAATCGGCTACAATCTCACACGCCTCTCTAATAGGTGATAACTCTGTAAGTTGTGAGCCAATATGAAAATGTATCCCTATTGGATTTAAATTTTTTGATTTTTTTGCATAGATATACATTCTTTTTGCCATATCTATACTAACTCCAAACTTATTCTCATGTAGTCCTGTTGAGATATATGGGTGGGTTTTGGGGTCAACATTTGGGTTAACTCTAATTGAGACTCTAGCCTCTACCCCTAACTCTTTAGCTATCATCTCAACTCGCTTCATCTCAGCTTCACTCTCTAAGTTTATAAGAAGAATATCTCTCTCTAAAGCCTCTCTTATCTCACTATCTTTTTTACCAACACCTGAAAATATTATCTTATATTTTTTAATTCCTGCCTTTAAAGCTCTCTTAACCTCTCCAATACTTACACAATCAGCTCCACTTCCAAGCTTTGCTAAATATTTAAGAAGTGCTAGATTTGAGTTTGCCTTAACTGCATAGGCTATTAGTGATTTTTTACCACTAAATGCCTCTTTTAAACCATTATACTGTTTTTCAACCCTATTAAAATCATATATATAGAGAGGTGTATCATATTTTTTGACTAAAGTTTGAATATCTAATCCCATTCATTAAATCCTAATTTTTATTATTAATTGGGATTTTATCTAAATTTTTGTTATAGAGAATTTTATAAGAGGTGAAAGATACAAGAGAAAAATCTCTTGTAGAAAAGATATATTATCTTTTTGAGAACTGTGGACTTCTTCTTGCTTTCTTTTTTCCCGGTTTCTTTCTCTCAACAACTCTTGAGTCACGAGTAAGAAGTCCCATAGGTTTTAAGATTGCTCTAAATGCCACTTCATATTGAACTAATGCTTTTGTAATACCATGCTTAAGTGCATCTGCTTGTGCAGAGTATCCACCACCTAGAGTCTTAGCTACAATATTTACAGACTCTAACTGTTTTGTAGCCTCTAGTGGAAGTCTAACTTTCATCTTTAGTGTCTCATGTCCACCTAACCACTCATCTAAGCTCTTACCATTAATGCTCATAGCTCCATTACCCGGAGTTAACCACACCTTAGCAATAGCCGATTTTCTTTTTCCTGTTGCATATATAGTTCTAGCCATTTTTATGCTCCTTTACCAATTTGTGCAGTATGAGGGTGTTCTGCCCCTGAATATACTCTTAATTTTTTTAACATAGCTTTACCAAGTTTTGTCTTTGGAAGCATACCTCTAACAGCCAATCTATATAGTTTTTCACTATTTTTCTCTAACATCTCATCTAATTTCTTACTTTTAGTTGAACCAAAATAACCTGAGTGAGTAAAATACTCCTTACTGTTTAATTTAGTACCTGAAAATTTTGCTTTTTTGGCATTTATAATAACTACATAATCTCCACAATCTACATTTGGAGTAAATGATGGTTTATGTTTTCCTCTTAGATAAGTGGCAACTTCTGTTAGGATACGACCAAAAGTTTTACCTTCTGCATCAACCAATATCCAATCTCTTTGCACTTCATGAGGCTTCATGACAGATGTCAATTTCATAGAATTTCCTTAAGATAAAATAAGCTAAATAGCTTTAGTGAGTGGAAGTATAGCTAAACAATCTTAAACAATTCTTAAATTAAGTTTATTTTAAGTTTTTAATAGATAATTTTAGATATAATCTACTTTAAAATATTAAAGGAGATATAGTTGAGAGTAGCAGTAGTTCATGATTGGCTAGTGACTAATGGAGGGGCTGAGAAGGTATTAAGAGCTATTTTAGAGCTATATCCCAATAGCGATATTTTTAGTTTAGTAGATTTTTTAAATAGTGAAGATAGAAAAATTATTTTAAATAGTAGATTTTCTAAAACATCATTTCTTCAAAAACTCCCATCTGCTAAAAAACATTTTAGAAACTATCTTCCACTATTTCCTAAGGCTATTGAGAGTTTTGATTTAAGTAGATATGATTTAATTATCTCCTCATCTTGGGCAGTAGCAAAGGGGGTTAAAACTCATGATAGACAACTTCATATATGCTACTCTCACACTCCAATTAGATATGCTTGGGATTTATATGATGAGTATATATCTAATCTTAAACAGCCTAAAAAGTTTTTAGTAGAGCAGACACTTAAATATATTAGAGATTGGGATATTAAAACTCTTAATAGAGTTGACTATTTTATTGCTAACTCTAAATTTGTAAAAGAGAGAATAGAGAGGATTTATAAAAGAGAGGCTAAAGTTATCTATCCACCTGTTGATATATCTAAATTTACTCTTCAGTTAAAAACTGAGGATTTTTATTTAACTGCATCTAGGTTAGTTCCATATAAAAAGACAAAACTAATAGTAGAAGCTTTTAATAGAATGCCAAATAGAAAACTTATAGTAATTGGAGCTGGAGAGGAGTTTAATAGTATTAAAAAGATTGCAAAATCAAATATTACTCTATTAGGTTATCAAGAAGATAAAATCTTAATATCATATATGCAGAGAGCAAAAGGGTTTATATATGGAGCAGTAGAAGATTTTGGTATAGTTCCTATTGAGGCTATGGCTTGTGGTACACCTGTAGTTGCTCTAAATAGAGGTGGAACAGCTGAAACAGTTATAGATAAAGTAACAGGAGTTCACTTTGATAAGCAAGATATAGATAATATTATAGATGCAGTAGATAGATTTGAAAAATTAGATTTTAATTTTAAAGATATATCCAACTATGCTAAAAAGTTTTCTACTAAAAGATTTAAAAGAGAATTTAAAAGATATATAGATTATATAGTAAAAAAATATTCTGTTTCAGTAGATATTAATTGAATTAGTTTTATTATTTATTATAAAAAATAAATAATACTAGGGAGAGTTATGCGTCAATTTTTCTATATATTTACAGCTATTTTAATTTTAAACTCGACACTTTTTGCTAAAGGGAGTTATCATAAAAGATATAAACATTCTACTACAAAAAGAACTCATCATAAAAAGAGAGTGAGAAGTAGCAAAACTACTTTTTTATCTAAACACCTCAATAGAATATATAAAAGAGTCTTAAAAAAGACAGATATTAGTAGAAGAGCTTTAAAAAAAGCCTTATATTTTTATAAGAGAAATAGAGCTAAAAAGGGATTATCTTCAAAATATATTGCAATTGCTGACTATACAAAAACTGCAAGAAAGAGACGATTATATATTATAAATTTAAGAAATGGTAGAGTTTATAGACATAAGATAGCACATGGTAAACGCTCTGGTGCATTAGGTGGAAGAGTAAGACGCTCTAGTAATAGAAGAAATAGTAAAATGACACCATATGGATTTTTTAAAGTAGGCTCAAGAGTTCGTAGAACCAAAAAGAGACACTATAGATATTTAGCTGTTAAGGGGTTAGAGAGAAGTAATAGAAGAGTTGGTTATCCTTCAAGAATGGGAGGACGAGATGTTATTCTTCACCCTGCTAAATATGTAAATTATGGTGGACGAAGTCATGGCTGTTTCTCTATCTGTCCACAAGATAGAAGAGCTATATTTGCAAAGCTTAAAAAGGCTCTACTATATAGCTATACAGGGAGATAGTATCAATTTAATGCTCCTCTTCTAACATATGACGCATCATACTCTTTGTAAAGTATGTAAATTTTTTAAAAAGTTCACTATGATATTTATCTTTATGATAAATCATTAAAAAATCTCTCTTACACTCAAAATTTTTCAATCTAACTCTAATAAGTTTATTGTTTCTAATCTCATTTTTTACAGCTATCTTGGAGATACAAGTAATACATCTATGGTTCATAAGTAGAGATTTAATAGATTCAGTATGTCCTAACTCTAAAAATATATTTATATGGTCAACTTTATCTTTAATATAGTCTAAAAATACCTCTCTAGTACCAGAACCCTCTTCTCTTAAGACCCATTGTCTATCTTGTATTGTATCTATAAATAGTTCTATATTTAATGAAGTATCTGTTGTTACAACAATTAACTCATCAACCCCAATGACCTCTTTAATAATCTCTGGGTCATGCACAATCCCTTCTATAAAACCTACATCTATCTTACCACTTTTTAATAACTCTACTATTTGATGAGTATTCCCCTCTTTTAATTCAATCTTAACATCGGGATAACTATTCATATAGCTACATATTATTGGTGGCATAAGATAATCAACAATAGTAGTACTAGCTCCAACTCTAACCATACCTTTATTGAGTGTATTTTTAAACTCATACTCAATATCATTAAGTTTTTTTATAATAGGAGCAATCTCTTTTTGAAAAGAACGACCCATCTCATTAAGTATTAATTTCTTATTTATTCTATCAAAAAGAGGATTTCCTAAGATATTCTCAAGCTCTTTAATTGACATTGATATTGCGGATTGGCTAAGTCCCATACTTTTTGCTACTTTAGTAAGATGTCCCTCTTTGACAACATTTAAAAATATCTCCATTTGACGCAATGTTAATTTCATTATTATTATTATCCTGATTTTTTATTTCTCTATTATATCAAAATAATAATATATTGTTTAATCTTTCATCAAAAAAACTGTTTATCTATCCTCTCTTTTTTTTATTACGAATAAGAGATGTTTCATTTCTAACAAAAAATGAATAATTTCCCACTTTTTTTATTTGAGCAAATTTTTTTCTAAAGAAAACAACTTTTTTTCTTAATTTTCTATACTCTTTACCCTTTAATATGTTTGTTATCTCTTGATGTTTTTTTACTCTTACATATCTAGCTGGATTTACAGCTCTTCTATATTTATACATTCCAAAATGAAGATGTGGGCCTGTACTTCTTCCTGTAGTTCCAACATATCCTATAACTGTTCCCTGTTTAACCCTACTTCCAACTCTTAAACCTCTTCTATATCTACTCATATGGGCATATAGACTTTTTAATCCATGCTTATGCTGAATTATAATACAGTTTCCATATCCACCCTTTCTACCTCTTTTAATAATTCTCCCATTAGCTGTTGCTCTAATAGGTGTTCCTCTACGAGCTGCATAATCAACTCCTAAATGAGCTCTATATCTATGTAAAATAGGGTGAAATCTTCTTCTTGTAAAACATGATGATATTCTACATCTATTTATTGATATTGGTCTTAAGTATGGTATAAAAGTTTTTTTAATAGTTCTATACTCTTTTCCTAAAGAGTCATAATATCTTCCATCATCTGCTAAATAACTATAGTATTTTTTTCCTTTAATAGTTACTAATGATGCTAATAGTTTAGGACTACTAATAGTTTTACCTTTTCTTATATGCTGTTCATAGATTAGTTTTAAAATATCTCCTCTTTTCATCTTATGTAAATCAAGACTTCTATATGCTCTTTTAAGTGAACGAACAAGAGTCATGCTATGAGTTTTTTTATATAAATCACTATATATAGATTTTTTTACCTTAATATAAATAGAGTTTCTTACAACTTTATAAGGTATAGGCTCAAGAGAGATTTTTGCTCTATTTTTATATTTTTTTACTATTTTGACTTGAATTTCATCTGTTATTGGTATTAATATGGTTTTAGTTTTCTTTTTTTTGGTTACTGTATAGCTCTGTCCTACTCTTATCTCCTCTAATAACTCTTTATCTTGGCTATCAAGTTCATAGTATAATTTTTGAGAGATGCCATTATTTCTTAAAAAAGATAAAAAGGTTGTACCTTTTCTCCAATGATATGTTTTTGAAAAAAGCTTCGTAGAGAGAGCTAAAAGCGTAATAGAAATTAGAAAAAATCTTCTCATTTTTGTCAACCTTATATTTAAATTGATACTACATATTCTATAGCTTTATGTTAAAAATATCTATAAAATATATGTATTATTTATTTTACTTAATTAATTTTTAAATTTTTTTTAGTTTAATTTTAACCTCTTGATAACATGCACTGTTACCTTCATCACTAATTATATCAGGTGTTAGAAAGTTAACTCCTAATGAATTATTATATATTAATACACTATCTTTTCTCATATTTGAGCAATTTTTTACTATAAATTCATGCTCTCCCCATTTTGAGTATGCTAACACTCTATCTCCATTATTGAAACCTAAATCAGGGTGGATAGTAATCTTATTGTCTCTTTTAAATTGACTATTTAAGGAATTGTTTGGTTTTGAGGTAATTAACCAATACTCATCAATAATTTTTTCATCTTTTTTTCTTTTTCTAACTCTAGTTAATCTCTTATTATTTTCAAATTCATCTTCAAAATCATCAATAAACTCAAACTCATCATCTCCATCTTCTCCAAAACCATCACTATATGGAATCTCTTGATATGCAGGAGATATATAATAGTTATCTACCTTTTCACACTGATTTAACCATAAATTTATATACTCTTTTTCACTCTTTAAGTTACCAAGATTTAATTTTTTAAAAAGAGTTAATACAAAATCATACTCAGATATTCCAAAATTAATATCTATCACTTTTCTCATTGGAGTTACTATATGGTGAGCATAACTCAATCTTACATCATCTTTTTCAAAAAAGTTTTTAGCAGGAATTATAATATCAGCTATCTCTGATGTCTCATTCTCATATAGTCCAAAGTATATAACTCTTTTACACTTTTTTAACTCCTCAATAACCCTAGAGGAGTTTGGCATAGATGCTACAGGGTTTCCACCTTGTATTAAGACAGTATCAAAATCTGAAAAGTTAGTTGTAGCCTTTTGTACTTTTTTACCTGATATTTCAAATGGATTATTAAATCCAAGTTTAGAGTTACCTAAAAATGCAACTCCACAACCCTCTTTCCCAAATAGTCCAAGAGTTGAAGCTAAAGAGTCAATAGCGTGAAGTACATAGTTTCCTATTGAGTATTTCTGTACTCCATTTCCAACTAAAAAGACTACCCTTTTATTTAAAATATGCTCTAAAAACTCACCCATAATAGATAAATCAACTCCAATATGCTCTAAGATAGCCTTTACTCTAAATCCTCTAGTAAAATCATAGAAATCATCATACTCTGGAGCAAACTTATCTAAAAACTCTCTATCCTCATGGTCACCCATAATAGTAAATCGTGCCAACATAATAGCTAAATAGAAATCACTCTTTGGTGCTATCTGTAAAAATAGGTCAGCTTTTTTTGCAATAGGTGTCTCTATAGGGTCTATCACTATAATTTTTTTTCCCTCAATATATGGCATAAGATGAGAGGCTGTAACTGTAATATTTTTACCCCAAACTACTACAACTTCAGATTTTTTAATCTGCTCAGGAGGAAGTATCCTATTTACTCCTCTACCTGCAATAATACCAGCATCTCCAGCTCCATCACATAGAGAGCCTTTTGTAGTAGTAGCATCTATTTTACTAAATAGTAAATTAGTAATCTCCTGCATAACTCCAAAATTACCAGACCCCCTCCATAAAAGAGAGTTACTATTTAGTGCTAAACTAACCTCCTCCATTGCTTCATCTAATGAGACCTCTTTACTATCTACTCTAGCTTTTCTTATCCTCTCCTCTTGCCATATATGCCTGTTAAGAAGAGAACATAATGCACCATTATTTGTAGGGTGTTCTTTATCTGCTTTAATTTTAGGAAAAGAGTTCCTATCAGCTTCAATTCCACAAGCATCAGGACAATCTAATCCACACGCCGTTTTTATCACTATTTTAACCTTATTCTTAATATTTTTTTAAACAGCAAATATTATAGCATAGAAAAATTATTATATAGATTTAACTCAATCTGCTATAATTCCTAAAAATTAAATATTTAAGGATTATATATGTCAGCTTATATATTTGGACACACTACACCTGATAGTGACTCTATTATTGGAGCTATATCTCTATCTTATCTTAAAAATCAACTAGGTGAAGATACAACTCCAACAAGACAGGGAGATATAAATCCAGAGACTAGATTTATATTAGATAGATTTGGATTTAAAGCTCCAGAGTTAAAGAGAACTTATGCAGGAGAGAGTGTATATCTAATAGATTTTATGGAGCGTTCACAGAGTCCAAAAGATATTGATGAGGCTACAATACTCGGTATTGTTGACCACCATAAATTGGGAGATTTAACAACCAATTCACCATTAGAGATGTGGGTTAGACCTGTTGGGTGTTCAAATACTATTGTAAAGCAGATGTTTGACTACTATGGAGTTGAAATTCCCAAAGATTTAGCTGGAATGATGATGTGTGCAATACTTAGTGATACTGTTATATTTAAATCTCCAACATGTACTAAAGAGGATACAAAGGCTTGTAAAGAGTTAGCTAAAATTGCAGAGATAGATGATTATAAGGCTCTTGGAATGGAGATGTTTATTGTAAAATCTGATGTTCTAAATGCCACTAAAGAGGAGTTGGTATTAAGAGATTTTAAAGATTTTAATATGGGTGGAGTTAAAGTTGGTGTTGGTCAACTTGAAGTTGTCGATTTAACAGTCTTTGATAGTATGAAAGATGAGCTGTTTAATGCAATGAGAGAGATAAAAGAGAAGGGAGATAGAGATACAGTTATACTTCTACTTACCGATATTATAGAAGAGGGTTCTCAACTTTTAGTAGTAAGTGATAGTATATCTAAAGTGGAAAAGGCATTTAATGTGAACTTAGATAGTGGTGAAGTTTGGCTTCCAAAGGTAATGAGTCGTAAAAAACAGATTATTCCCTTTTTAAAACAACAATTTTAGGTAAATTTCAATATAATACTCTTTACTTTTTATAGTTTTTAAGTTATCCTACTATGGATAATTTTAAAAGGGTACTGTATGAAAAAATTTCTATCACAACCACATCAGCCATTCTTTATATTGGCTTTTAGTAATGCTATCTTATCTATGTTTTTATTTGCTCTATTTTCAAAGAGTATTATAACATCAACTATTCTCATTCCAAACTATCACGCCTACTCACTTATATATCTTATGTTTACACCTGCATTTTTAGGATTTCTATTTACAACTTTTCCTAGATTTACAGGAACTTTGCCTATAGAGAAGATTGTATATATGACAATAGTTATCCCATTTGCTATTGGTAGTCTGCTATTTATATTAGGTTCTATTAGTTATAGTAGTATTGCAACTTTAGCTATGATAATAACTCTTATTGGTCATCTTTTGGCTATTAATATTCTTCGTAAGATTTATAATAACTCTGTAATGGAAGATAATCGTGATATATTTTGGATTTTAATATCTATGGCTATGGGAGGAGTTTCTCATCTATTTTTTATTATAGGTTATCTATTTGAGTCTAATTTTATTATAAGTTTATCTATACAGATAGCTATATATCTATATCTATTTATGGTTACATTCTCTGTTGCCCAAAGAATGGTTCCATTTTTCTCTCATGCAACGGGGGAGAAAGATTTAAATCTTATTAAAATAATAACAATTTTATTAGGACTACATGTTATATTGGAGACTATTGTCTCACATCTATCATTTATAATTGATTTTCTATTAGTCTATATTATAGGAAATGAGCTATTAAACTGGGAACTTCCATTTCCAAATAAAAATCCTCTACTATGGATACTACATCTTGCACTATTTTGGATACCTACAGCTTTTCTATTTTCAGGAGTTAGTAACCTAATATCCATATTTAGTGGAGCTAATTTTCTATTTTTAGATATTCATATATTAGTTCTTGGATTTATATTAACCATACTTATAGGTTTTGGAACAAGAGTAACACTTGGTCACTCTGGAAATCAACTAATAGCTGATGAGTGGACAAAGATACTCTTCTATTGGACACAAGTAGTTGTTATTACTAGAATTATCACATCACTTATATTTGCATTTCATTGGAATTTTCTATTTTGGTTTGATATGACTATAACTGTTTGGATTGTACTATTTGGTATATGGGCATTTAAATTTTTTAAAGTTTTAATTTTTGGAAAAAAGCTAGATAGTTAAAAAATCTTATAGTGGATAAATTAATTTAAGATATATTAACTACCAATAGATTATAATAAGCCCAAAAAAGGTTTTAAATGAAATTTACAGGTAGTAATGTATTAGTAACAGGTTCTAGTAGAGGAATTGGTGCAGAGATTGCAAAGACTTTAGCAAGTTTAGGTCTAAAGGTTTGGATAAACTATAGAAGTGGAGAGAGTGAAGCTAAAGCTGTTTTAGATGAAATTTTATCTAATGGTGGTGAGGGTGATATTATCGGTTTTGATGTAACTAATGAGAAAGATTTTATAGACTCTATTAAGCATATTGTATCTTCTGATGGCTCTTTATCATATCTAGTCAATAATGCAGGTATTACAAATGATAAATTAGCTATGAGAATGAGAGTTGATGATTTTATGTCTGTAATAGATGCAAATTTAAAATCTACTTTTATTGGTTGTAGAGAGGCTATTAAAGTTATGAGTAAAAAAAGATTTGGTTCGGTTGTAAATATAGCATCAATTGTAGGAGAGACAGGAAATATTGGACAGACAAACTACTCTGCAAGTAAAGGTGGAATTATTACTATGACTAAATCTTTTGCTATGGAGTCTGCTCCAAGAGGTATTAGATTTAATAGTGTTACCCCCGGTTTTATTGCTACAGAGATGACAACTGTTTTAAAAGATGATATAAGAGAAGCCTTTATTGCTAAAATCCCATTAAAAAGATTTGGAGAGCCTAAAGAGGTAGCAGAAGCTGTAGCCTTTCTTCTAAGTGACCACTCCTCATATATTACAGGTGAGACTCTAAAAGTTAATGGTGGAATGCTTATGTAACAAAAAATAACTGATTTAATCCTATTTTAATATTAATATAATATAATATAATTAAATAAAAATAGGATTTTAAATTGGAAAAGTTTTTACTATATATACCATTTACACTTTTAGGGCTACTAATAGGTATCTTCTTCTCAAATTTCTATTTAAAAAAAAGATTTCAGTTTAGGATAGGCTTTTTAAATAAAAAAATATTAGAAAAAGAGAGCTGTTTAGTTGAGTTAGAGAGTGAGTGTAACACTAAAAAAGAAAAGCTTGATAAAATCATTATGGATAGCATCTATTGTAAAGCTGAACTACTTAAACTATCTAATGATTTTAGAAAAAAGTCAGATGAGCTATATAGAGTGCAAGATAGGCTAGATAATATGAAGGGGAGAATATCAAAAGTTGAAGAGGTAGAGAGAGAAAATAGGGTTCTTTTAGCTAAAGTAGATAGATTAGAAAAGAGAGAATTAGATAGTAAAGAGAGTAGTTTAAAAGATGAAATAGAGCGATTGAGAGAGTTAATTTTAAAAAAAGATATGGAGCTAGAAACTATAAAGAAAAGAGAAAAGATAGAAAAAGAGAACTATTTTAAAATATCAAAAGACCAGTTCTATCAGATAGAAAATAGACTCAAAGAGTATAAAAATAGGGTAGAAAAAACTGTAAAAAAAGAGAAGTTAATAGAGCCTAAACCATTTATCTTTTTTTCTAATTATTAGAACTTTTAATATCTTTTTTTACCTTTATATCTTCGTCTTCTTTTAAATTTTATATTGGTATTATATGTAGTAATGAGTCTATCTCCTACAATTACAAGTGTAATTCCACCCTTATCTAAAATTTTTAAGATAATAGAGCGAGATTTCCTTAAATTTTTAATATGAAGTCTATCTTTTAATGCTTTAGCCTTTTTATAGAAAAAATCCAACCTTATTAAAATATTTTTACATCTCTTTCTATTTAAAATAACTTTATCTTGCTTAACAACACCATATATTAGAACTATATCTAGTAAATCTTTATAGATACCTCTTTGAGACATCTTCTCTTTAATATGCCGTGTTAATTTTACCATTGATATTCCATTTAATTTTTAGAGATATTACCTAAATATATTTAATAGTTGGATAATAGATAATTTTTAACTTAAAAATATCTCAATTTTATTGGTAATTGCCTTTTTATTAACTCCATTAAGCACTCCATATACTAAAGCTCCACCAGCTCCAACTCCCTCTTTAGCCTCTCCCTTGTCATATAGTTTAAGTGCAGGGTGGTCTGTTAAAGAGAAATCAAAATCAGCAAAATACCCATTTATAGGAAAGTCTAGCATCTCTAAAAGAGCCTTTATATCACTATTTTCATCTTCTACTACCCATTTTGTAGTAGCTAATGCTAGATTAGAGCTATCTATCTCTCCACCCATCTCTCTTAATATACTATTTACAATAAGTAGTACTCCTGCCATCTGTGTGCCACCTGCTAAAATTAATGGGAATTTTCCATTAACTCCTAATATAAATCCAGCATTAAATATAAGCATATTATCAGAGACTTTTCCCAATATATCAAATATATTATCACTCTTCTCTATATTTGATAGTGCTTTTTTAATAGTCTGCTCTTTTATACTATTTGGAACATTTTTAAAACTACTACTAAACAAATCTTTTGCATCATATCCTAATGCTAAAGCTGTGGCATTTGCTGTAGTTGTTCCACTTGGTACAGACTCACCTAAAATAATATAGTCACTATTTAGTTTATACTCTCTTCCAAATTCTAAACCCTTCTGAAAGATACTCTCTGCATCTATATCAGCTCCCACATCAATAGAGCCACTAGGATTAATATTAAAATTGTGTTGTTTGAAATATTTTACTTTAGGAGTTACCTCTAACCCTAAATTTAAAAACTCAATCTCTCTAAATGGTTTTAATAGATGAACAGCCCTACTCATAAGTGCAGGAGTTGGAACTCCCTTTGGGGTCTCGGCAATATTTTCAAGGCATCTAACCTCTCCCACAGCCATAAATTCAGCATCTAATGTTGGTGTTAAATGTATAAGATTTGGAATACCAGCTTGTGTAATACCTTTTATATTTATGGTTTTACTATTACTAAGTGCTAATATAAAAGATGCACTTTTGCCTCTTAAAGATTCAATAAAATCTATATTTCCTATAATATTTTTTATCATTAATTTTTTCCTTTTTTTAAAAAAAAATTATATCACTTTTTATATTTTAAGTAGTATAGAAGTGGGAGAGAAATATTTATTTTAAAAAATAGCTAAAGAGAGAATTTAAAACTCTCTTTTTATAGTTAAACTAACTCAATAATTGCCATTGGAGCTGCATCACCTCGACGCATTCTTGTCTTAATAATTCTTGTATATCCACCATTTCTATCTTCATAGTCTGGTGCAATCTCTGTTACAAGTCTATTTGTACTCTCCTTATCTTGAAGTAGTGCAAAAACAGCTCTATGTGCATTCTCTCCACTTAAGGCTTTTGTAATTAGTTTTTCAAAATATCTACTTAACTCTTTTGCTTTTGGTAGAGTAGTCTCAATTCTATTACTCTTGATTAAAGCTATAGAGAGATTTTTAAGTAGGGCAGCTCTATGAGCAGAGGTTCTACTCAATCGTCTATATCCGTGCTTATGTCTCATTTCTAAATCTCCTTTATTTTGAGCTATCTTTTAATTGCTCAATTTTTTTAACAAGAGTAGCTCTTGTACTATCTGGTAGTTCAAAATCCTCACCATAGCCTAAATTATCCAAACATTCAGCTATCTCATCAAGTGATTTTCTACCAAGATTTTTAATATTTTTTATCTCATTTGCACTCATTAGTACAAGTTCACCAATATACTGTATTCCTGAACGGTCAAGTGAATTGAATGACCTAGCAGAGAGACCTAATGAGTCTATTTGCTCCAAATATGGTTTAAGCTCACTATCATCTGTTGTTCTCTTTACTGGTGTTGCATTTATCTCAACATCTAAAACACCATTAAATACTGATAGCTGTTTATACATAGTCTCTAGTGCATTAGTAAAGGCATCAACTGGTGATATTTGCCCATCTGTCTCTATGTCAAAAATAATCTTCTCATAGTTTGGATTATCTTCAACTAAAACATTATCTATTCTATAGTTTGCTTTTTTTACAGGGGTAAAAAAGGCATCTAATGCAATAGCATCGCTATCTATCTCATCTATTAAATCTTCACTCTGAACAAAACCTAAACCTTGTGCAACGACTACCGTAAAGTTAAGCACTGCATCTTCATTTAGGGTTGCCAAAAATGCATTAGGATTAACAATATCTACCTCATCAGTTATTAAGTCAGATGCAATAATATCTCTATTCCCAGAAAATTTATAGTTTAATTTAGCTTTCTTTACATTCTTTTTAAGTTTAAACCTAATATTTTTAAGATTGATAATAAATACAGCTACATCTTCATGCATTCCACGAACACTATCAAACTCATGAGATGCACCTTCAATTTTTACTGAAATCGGTGCATATCCTACAGAAGAACCTAAAATAAGCCTTCTTAATGGGTGTGCTAGAGTAATAGCATAATCACTCTCAAAAGGATAGGCAATAATTTCACTTCTATTTTGGGCAATCTCATTAACCTCAACATATTCAGGAAGAGATGGCATTACTTTAATTTTTTTCATTTTTTGCCTCTATTTACTTACTATTTAGAGTAAAGCTCAACTATTAATCTCTCTTCAACAGGTATATTAATCTCTTCTCTAGCAGGAACTCTACTAAAGATACCAAATAGTTTATCTTTCTCAATATCTACCCACTCAACAATACCTGTTTGATTAGTAAGCTCCATAGCTCTGATTATTTGAGAATTTGTTTTACTCTTCTCTTTAATCTCAATTTTTTGACCAGCTTTCACTCTATATGATGGAATATCAACTCTCTTACCATCAACTAAAATATGTCCATGGTTTACAAGCTGTCTTGCAAATCTTCTAGTTGTTGCAAAACCCATTCTATATACTACATTATCAAGTCTCTGCTCAAGTAGTTGGATTAGAATAGCCCCTGTATTTCCCTCTTTTCTATTAGCCTCTTTAAATAGAGTTCTAAACTGCTTTTCAGATACACCATACATAAATTTAGCTTTCTGCTTCTCTTGAAGTTGTTCACCATATTCACTAATTTTTGCTCTTCTTTGACCATGTTGTCCTGGTGGGTATGGTCTCTTTTCTAAAGCTGATTTCCCTGCAAGTCTTCTCTCACCTTTTAAGCCGAGATCAACACCAAGTCTTCGCTCTAGTTTTTCAACTGGACCTCTATATCTTGCCATTATATTACCTTTAAATTATTATATTTTATTAAACTCTTCTCTGCTTAGGAGGACGACAACCATTATGAGGTAGTGGAGTAATATCTTTTAGCCATGTTACTCTAATACCTTCAGTTGCACCAATTGACTTAACAGCCGTATCTCTACCAGAACCCGGTCCTTGTACTTTGATACCAACCTCTTTAATACCATGCTCCATCGCTTTTCTCATAGCATCAGCTACAGCCTCTGTTGCTGCAAATGGAGTCGATTTTTTACTACCTTTGAAACCTAACGCCCCTGCACTACTCCATGCAAGAACATTTCCCATCTCATCAGTTACCGTAATTACTGTATTGTTAAAAGTAGCAGCAACATATACTACACCTTTAGCAATATTTTTTTTTGCTTTTTTCTTAGCCATATATCATTACCTCTTATGCTGCACCAACAGTTTTTCTTTTACCCTTACGAGTTCTAGCATTTGTTTTAGTCTTTTGACCTCTAACAGGAAGACCTCTTCTATGTCTCAATCCTCTATAGTTACCTAAATCCATAAGTGCTTTAATATCCATTGTAACTTTTTTTCTAAGGTCACCCTCAACCATAAAGTTTTCATTAATCTCATTACGAATTAATGCAACTTGTGCATCTGTTAACTCATATACTCTAGTATTATAATCAATACCTGTTGCATCAAGAATTTTTCTTGAACTATGTACTCCTATACCATAGATATAGGTTAAAGCATACTCTACTCTCTTTTTCTTAGGTAAATCAACACCTGCAATCCTTGCCATGTCTATCCTTGTCTCTGTTTATGTTTTGGATTTTTACAAATAACTCTAACGATACCTTTTCGTTTAATTACTTTGCAATCATCACACATTTTTTTTACTGATGGTCTAACCTTCATTGGTTACTCCTAGTGTGGGTTTATACACCTATAGATGCGTCTGGTTAATTGATGTCAAGAACTTAACCAACTCTTATATAATCGGTGCTTATTATATAAAAATTCTTCACGCAGTATCCTAAAATCTAATTTAGGTCGCGAATTTTATCTAATTTTCGATTATATCCTACTAAAACTATCTTCTCTTTTGAGCCATTTTAATATATATATGTAAAATCTCTAATGATGCTGGAGTTACTCCAGAAATCTCTGAAGCATTAAATAGAGTTGGTGGATTAATTTTAGTAAGTTTTTCCACTATCTCATTACTAAGCCCTGATACCTTACTAAAATCAAATCCTTTAGGAATTTTAACCTGTAACATATCTCTCATTTTATTAACTTGAAGTTGCTGTTTTGTAATATAACGGCTATATTTTGCTTCAATTAATATCTGCTCTATTATCTCTTGACTATATTTTTTAAAAGATGGGACTATAGTTAAAAGTTTCTCTCTTGTCATAGATGAACGAGCAAGTAAATCTATAAGATATATCTTATCATTAATCTTCTCTTCACCAATACTATTAAGTAGCTCTATAAAATCTTTAGTTGGTGTTACAAAATTCTCTTTTAGATACTCTAATGCCTCTTTAATATCTCTCTCTTTCTTCTCTACTCTATTAATATAGCCTCTATCTAATAGTCCAAATTTTTTACCATACTTATATAGTCTAATATCTGCATTATCCTCTCTTAAAAGAAGTCTATACTCTGAGCGACTTGTAAACATTCTATATGGCTCTTTTGTCCCTTTTGTTACTAAATCATCTATTAAAACACCAATATATGCCTCATCTCGTCCTAAAATAAATGGCTCTTTTCCTTTAACTGCTAATCCTGCATTAACTCCTGCCATTAATCCTTGTGCGGCTGCCTCCTCATATCCTGTTGTTCCATTAATCTGTCCTGCACAATATAATCCAGCTATCTTTTTTAATTCAAGAGTATGTTTTAACTCTGTCGGTTGAATAAAATCATACTCAATAGCATATCCATAACGGACTATTTTAGCTTTTTCCATTCCCTTAACAGAGCGTATCATATCTAATTGAACATCAGTGGGTAGAGATGTACTCATACCATTAATATAGAACTCATTACTCTCTCTAGTTTGAGGCTCTATAAATATCTGATGTCGTGGTCTATCTCTAAATCTATTTATCTTATCCTCTATACTAGGGCAGTATCTAGGTCCAGTCCCCTCTATCTGTCCTGAAAACATTGGAGCTCTATAGAAATTACTCTCTATAATATTGTGTGTAATCTCATTTGTATATGTAATATAGCATGGGAGTTGAGTCGGATTAAAATTCTCCCTATCTGTTCTAAATGAGAATGGTATTGGCTCAATATCTCCATTTTGAGCCTCCATTACAGAGAAATCTATACTACTCCCATCTATTCTTGCACAAGTTCCAGTTTTAAGTCTTCCTATATCTAAACCTAATCCTCTTAAATATTCAGCTAAATCAGTTGAAGCAAACTCTCCTTGTCGTCCTGCCTGTTGCTTCTTCTCTCCAATATGTATAAGTCCATTTAAAAAAGTTCCAGATGCAATAATTACCTTAGATGCTAAATATCTATTTCCAAGTTGTGTCTCAACTCCTAAAACTCTATTATCTTCTATTATAAGTGAAGTTACTATCTCCTGTTTAACATCTAAGTTTGGACTATTTAATATAATATTTCGCATATATATTCTATATCTATCCATATCAATTTGGGCTCTACTACCTCTAACAGCAGGACCTTTAGATTGATTTAGAACTCTAAACTGCAAACCTGTTTTATCTGTTGCGACTCCCATCTCTCCACCAATAGCATCAATCTCTTTTACCAAATGTCCTTTTGCTAAACCACCAATGGCAGGATTACAACTAGATGCTCCAATCTGTTCAGCTAATATTGTAACCATTAAGGTCTTTAAACCCATTCTAGCAGGTGCCAAACTAGCCTCAATTCCTGCATGTCCACCACCTATTACTATAATATCATAACTCATAAAAAGACTCTTTTCTATTAAAAATTAATAAAATTATAGCAGAAATTATAAATGGTAATTCACCATTTTGAGTTAATGTTCAATCAGCCATTAACTCTTTTTCTCTATTAATCTAAAATTCTCAATCCTCCTCCAAAATCCATTTACCTTAGATTTTAAACTCTCAATATATTATAATAATTACCATCTTTAATTTCAAGTTGCAAACCAATTGAAACGCCTATATTATGGGCTTCTATATCCCTCTTAACTCTTCTAAAACTGTCCAGCCATTTTTTAGTTTTATTTATGATATTTTTTAGCTCTTTTTTAACCTTCTCTTCTATCTTTTTAACTCCATTAATTGCACAATTACCAACTACTCTTATTGATACATCTCTTAAATCTGTCTTTTTGCCTACTCTCTCTATAATTTTCCCTGTTTTATCATCTATCATCTCTATCTTGACTAAAGCTCTTAATAGTTTGTAGAAATCTTCTATTGTATATCTCTTTTTATGAGTTCTATTATATTGTGCCTTTACGCTCTTTGCTACATTGCTTGTTTTATAGATTTTACCTAGATTTTTAAACTTCTTAAACTTTTCCAATCTATATATAAATCCACTTCT
>WGAM01000008.1 GCA_015494795.1 Campylobacterota bacterium | reverse complement strand
TGTCACTACTTACAAAATATGCTTCATGCTCTGCTCCTTGATTAATGTGATAACCCACATATTTAGCCCCCTCAACACTAGAAGCATAATAACCACTCGGTGTCCATGCTATCCACTCATTATCTTTAGAGATAAATAGATTGAGTTGAGGCTTCATCTCTCTTTTTAGTTTAGACAAGTCCCAAACCCTAATTGTCTGGTCACTACCTCCACTAACCAATCTATCCCCATCAAGAGCAATAGACCAAATCTCGCCTGTATGCCCAACTAAGGAGGCGACCTCTCTACCTTGTCTGTTATAGATTGTTAAATCTCCATTTGAGCCACCACTAATAATAAAATCTCTATACCACCCATAGCAGTTGTGTCTAAATCCATTGGTTGCGTCTCTAATAATAGTTGCCTCTATTTTTCCATCTTTTAAGATTTTTAATCCACTATCACTATAATCTCCTGCTTTAAAGTGTTTTAAGGTGTATCTGCCATTTATGGTAGAGACTCTTTTAAATCCATTTGTATTATTTGATATTTGAAAGTTTTTTAAATTAATTGATTTTTCAAACTTAGTTCCTATTGTATGAGTATTTCCTCCAGCCCAAGTATTTCCCCAAGCAATACTATCATCTTTTACTCCTACACTCCATACGCTCTGACCAACCCCCTCTATTTTAGTTACTACTTTTGTAAAATCTTTTCCAAATCTCCAGATATATATCTCATTGTTATTTCCCCCACCACTTACAGCTAGAAGCTCTCCATTTTTCTCTATAAAATTTACTGCCATTGTTAAATTGGTATGCTTTTTAAAGCTACTATAGAGGCTATAACTATTGGTGGTATAGATATTTACATTATCTGGAACAGCATTTTCTCCTGCTATAAGAAATCTACCATCTCTACTATAGGCTAATCCCCATGGTTTGGTTTGGCTCTCTATGGTTTTAATATGCTCTAAATTATGGTTATAGATATCTATCTGTGATTTTCCTGCTACAGCAATATGGTTATTTGATATAGCTAAAGAGTGTAGCTTATGGTTTAGTTTATGGGTTTTAATGGTTTTTTTATCGCTTATACTATAGAGTGATACTCTATTATCATATCCAGCAGTAACAGCGTAGTAGCTACCACTCTTTTTAAAAATCCCTACACCATAAACCTGCTTTGAGTGCGTTCTAATAGTATCTATTAATCTAAAACTATTCTCTACCTCCCATATTTTAGCAGTGGTATCAAATGAGCCACTTATAAGATATTTACTATCTTTGCTAAAGCTTAAATCATTAACTATATTGGTATGTGATTTAAGGAGTTTTATAAGTTTTCCTGTTTGGTAATTATAGATTCTAATAGAACCAACTAAATCATCATTTGTTCCATGACCCTCTGCTAAAAATCCCCCAATAGCCAAATATCTATTGTCGCTACTTAGTGCTATGGCAAATATCTGTCCTGCATTTCCACTTCCAATCTCTCCTAATATCTTTCTCTTCTCTTTTCCTGTTGTGCTATCCCAAACTCTAACGGTTTTATCATCACTTGCACTTATAATATCACCTGAATTTGTTACAACAATATCGTTTATCCTTGCTGTATGTCCTTTGGTATCGAGTTGTAAAATAGCTTTGGTAAAAGAGGTGGTGGATTGATGTCTAAATGATTTATTGCTTATGGTTGGACTGTTTGGGCTACATGCTGTTAGTAGTAGGAGTGTTAAGATTTGTAGTAGTCGTTTCATTTTCTGCTCCCTTTAAGAGTTTTTTGAAATCTATTATATCTAGTATAAGATTAATTTTTTTTAAAAAATTAGATTTTTTATTAATCTTTTTTACTAAAAAATAATTTTAAATATTCTATGTTTTTTAATATTAAATATAATCTATCTCATAAAAAATCTTTACAATTTTGCTCTTTAATTTTTAGCTCTAATCTGTTACAACTCTTTTGGAGTTTGTTTTTTTTATAAGGGCAATTTTGCCCTAAATCAAACTCTTTTTAATCTATTTTTTGACGACTACTTAGGAATTAACATAAAATTGAGAGAGATAGTGAAAAATTAATCTATCTGCTTCATTGCTATCATACTCTTGTCTATTAAATCTATCTGGTATATTATATATTTTGCCATCTCTCTCTGCAGTTACCTTTACCAATCCATTTTTACAATCTACAACCTCTCTAAATTTATATACGCCCCATTTAGTATAGAGATTTTCATCTTTATATCGAATATTTAACATCTGTACAGTCGGTTTTTCTGTTGGATTGATAATATCTCCAACTCTATATTG
>WGAM01000007.1 GCA_015494795.1 Campylobacterota bacterium | reverse complement strand
GTTGTTACATACACTTATTTTTGTTGAGTCTATAAAGGTTATTGTATCTGATTTTACCATTTTTTTGAGTTTTAAAAAAGCTATAAGTGGTATCAATGCTGTTGGTATTAACTCTATAAATCTATTATATGATACCAGATTAGGAAAACATATTTTTAAATTTCTACATACTGTTTTCAGATAAAAATCTTTGAATGTCCGATTTCCATAACTGTGATAATAGACTAAAATACTCATTACTTCACTAAGTGAAAGTCGTGAATTATACTTTACTCTCTCTTCTTTATTAGATAATAATCTTTTTCTATATTCCTCTTCAAATTCTTGCATAAAGTCATCTATCTCACAGAATATTTTTGTTAACATTTCTTTAGTCACCTTTTTATTTTTATTGCTTTAGAATTATAAGGTGACTACCCTTTTAGACTTCTTTTTTGTCGAACTCAGGTTTATAAAAAGAATGAACCTTCTAAATTAGATATTGAGTTAGAACATGCTATTAAAACTGCTCCAAGTGTTGAGAGTCCTAAAGAAGATATATCTAAAATGAAAGCTATGGGAAAATGTGGAGCTGACCAAAAATTACATAAACATACTTATAAAAAGAGTGAACCTTCTAAATCAGATATTGAATTAGAACATGCTATTAAAACAGCTCCAAGTATTGAGAGTCCTAAAGAAGATATGTCTAAAATGAAAATTTGATAAAAAATATAGTTAAAATTATAACTCCACCTAGTTTATAGAGTGGAGTCATAAATTATATATCTAAGATAGTCTTCTTTTTTTCTTGAACTAATATTTTTTTAAGAGCAGTGTCCTCCACCACAACAACCTGAGTGTTCTCTTTTTTTATCTTCTACATGAATTGTAAAATTTTCTCCATCTTCTATAAAAGTAAAATTGTGTTTACCACAAAATTCACTATTCATAATTTCACTCATATGTTGAGCTTCAATTAACGCATCATCTTTTGACTCAAATTTTCTATTATTTTCTAAGTTGCTTTTTCTAAAACAACCACACTCTTTTTCTACTTTAAGTACAAACATTTTAATCCTTTATCTCTATTTTTTATGATAATAACAGTTATTTCTTAAAATAAGATAATTTTTCTCCTATTATTTATATTAAATCTATTTGAGATATAATCTCCTTTAAAAAAGGAAGGTTATATGAGGAAATTACTTATTATCTTAAGTCCCATATTTATATTTGCAAAGGTTCACTATGCCAAACTAGAGCCTTATGAGACAATTACACTTAAATCTGCTATATCTGCAGAGGTCATCAAATCTGATATATCTTTAGAGGGTGAGATTATAAAAAACAGAGTAGTAATTAAATTGGACAGTAAATTAGATAGTATAAAGCTATCTTCTGATAAAAAAGCTCTGGAGATTATTAAAAATATGTTAAGTATAAATAGTAATAATTTATCAGCTACTTTAGAATCTCTTAATAGACGCGAAAACTATTATAATAGAGTTCAAAATATTAAAACTATATCTAAAACTAAAAAAGATAATGCTTTTTATAACTTTATCAATACAAAACAGAAGTATCTATCTATTAAAGAGAAGATAGAGAGTTTAAAAAAAGAGAAACTAGAGCTTATATATGATAGAGAGAGGTTAAAAGATAATATATCTAAAAAAAACATAAAAATTAAGAATAAATTTTTGGATAAACTTCTAGTACATAAGGGAGATTTTGTAAATATTGGTACTCCTTTAGCTAGACTTAGAGATTTAACAAAAGGAAAATTAACTATATTTTTAGAAGATGATGAGGTAAAAGATGTAAAATCTAAAAAGATATATATAGATGAGAAATTAACTAATTACAAAATCTCTAAAGTATGGTTAGTAACTGATGATAAATTTATCTCCTCATATAGAGCAGAGATAGTTATAAAAAGTCCAAAATGGAAATTTTCTAAACTTTTAAAGGTTGAATTAAGATAAATATACAACTCTATATATTTCCTTATAAAAAGGAAATAAAAATATAAAAATTATAAAAAATAGATAATTTATAAAAGTTATTCTCGATACAATACCATTCCAAATTTTTAGTTAATGTTTCTATGTGTTATAGAAAACTTAACGAGTTCTTTATAAGGTAAAATAAATGGAAAAAATTAGACTTAAGCTAAAAGCTTATGATCATCGCGTTTTAGATCGTTCAGTTGCTTCAATTGTTGAAGCTGTTAGAAGAACGGGTGCAGAGCTTATTGGCCCAATTCCAATGCCAACTAAGATAAAAAAATATACTGTTATAAAATCTCCACATGTCAATAAAGATAGTAGAGAACAGTTTGAGATTAGAATTCACGCAAGAATGATTGACATCATCTCAGCTACATCAGAGACTATTGACTCTTTAATGAAGTTAGATTTAGCACCTGAAGTTGATGTTGAAATTCGTTCAATGGACAGATAGGAGTAGATTATGGAATTTATTATTGAAAAGATAGGTATGAGTAGAACTGTTAGTGTACCAGCTATCCCCGTAACACTTCTAAAAGTTATTGATACTAAAGTGTGTGAAGTAAGAGAAGATGGTAAAGCACTTGTTGCATATAACTTTAGCAAGAAATTAAACAAAGCTATTGAGGGACAACAGGCTAAATTTGGTCTTAGTCAAGAGTTTAATAAGTTTATGACTATTAGAGTAGCAGAGGGTACAGAGGTAGGTGATTACTCTACTGAAGCTTTAACTAATGCTAAAATAGTAAAAACATCTCTAAAGACTAAAGGTCGTGGTTTCCAAGGTGGTATGAAGCGACACGGTTTTGGTGGTGGTCCTGCATCTCATGGTCATAGATTTGGTAGAAGAATTGGTTCAATCGGTAATGCTGAGTGGCCGGGTCGAGTACAGAAGGGTAGAAAGATGCCTGGACAGTATGGGAATACAAAAGTTACAGTTAAAAATGATGTAATTTCATTTGATGTCCAAAATGGAATATTAGTATTAAAAGGTTCAATCCCAGGTCATAATGGTGCTAGAGGATTGGTAAGGATTGTTAAATAATGAGTACAACAGTAATTAAAAGAAATGAACTTCCAGAGTCATTTTTAGGAATTAATCCACATAATCTTTACTTATATTGTAAAGCTTATGCATCTGGACTAAGAGCTAATACAGCAAAAACTAAAACTCGTTCAGAAGTTAGAGGTGGAGGTAAGAAACCTTGGGCTCAAAAAGGTGGTGGACGAGCAAGAGCTGGTTCACTTCGTTCACCTGTTTTTGTAGGTGGTGGTGTTGCCTTTGGTCCAAATAATAATAGAAACTATACACAGAAAGTAAATAAAAAGCAGAAAAAGTTGGCTCTTTATTACGCTTTAGAGCAACTTGCTCAAAATGAGAAGCTATTTATAGTTGATAATATTACTATTGAGTCAGGTAAAACAAAAGATGCTAAAACATTTGTAGATAGTTTAGGGCAGAGAGATGTATTGATTGTCAAAGAGTTGATTGATGATAAAACATTTCTTGCGTTTAGAAACCTTAAGAATGCGTATTTGGTAGAATCAAATGAGCTAAATGCTTACCTTGCAGCCGCTTATCACTCTGTGGTAATTGAGAAGGCTGTTTGGGATAAATTGACAAAAGAGAGCTAATATGGCAGATATTACAGATATTAAAGCAATACTATATACCGAGAAATCTCTTAATCTTCAAGAAGATGGTATTATCGTTGTTCAAACTAGCCCACGAATGACTAAGAATGGTCTAAAAGCAGTTTTCCAAGAGTACTTTGGTATTAAACCTCTTAGAGTAAACTCTATGAGAGTTAATGGTAAAGTTAAAAGATTTAAAGGTGTTGAGGGGAAGAGACCTGACTTTAAAAAGTTCTATGTCTTTTTACCTGAAGATGCTAAAATTGATAGCTTAGCAGTATAGGAGAAGTAGATGGCAATTAAATCATATAAACCAACCTCTGCAGGTAGAAGATATATTACAAACCTTGATAGTGGTGACATTACTGCAAAGCCAACTGTTAGAAGTCTTCTTAAAAAACTTCCAAGAAGTGCAGGTAGAAACTCTAATGGTAGAATTACATCTCGTCATAGACAGGGTGGAGCTAAAAAACTATATAGAATTATAGATTTTAAAAGAAATAAATTTGGTGTAGAGGGTACTATAGCATCAGTTGAGTATGACCCATATAGAACTTGTAGAATTTGTCTTGTTAAATATAGTGATGGTGATAGAAGATATATTCTTCAAGCTAAAGGCATGAGTGTTGGTGATAAAATCATGTCTGCTGAAGCTGGACTTGATATTAAAACAGGTAATGCAATGAAACTAAAAGCAATTCCTGTAGGAACTCTTATACATAATATTGAGCTAAATATTGGTCAAGGTGGAACACTTGCTAGAAGTGCTGGAAGCTATGCTCAAATTATGGGTAGAGATGGCAAATATGTATCTCTAAGATTACCATCTGGTGAGATGAGATATGTTCTTGGTGAGTGTATGGCAACTATTGGAACTGTTGGCTCTGAAGATTGGTCAAATGTTGTTGGTGGTAAAGCTGGACGACAGAGACATAGAGGTATTAGACCACAAACTAGAGGTTCTGCTATGAACCCAATTGACCACCCACACGGTGGAGGTGAGGGTAAAACTAACTCTGGACGACACCCAGTATCACCATGGGGTATGCCAACAAAAGGTTATAAGACTCGTAAGAAGAAAGCTAGTGATAAGTTAATTATCTCTAAGAGAAAGAAGTAAGGGTAAGAGATGGCAAGATCAACTAAAAAAGGTCCATTTATAGATGAACACCTAAAGAAAAAAGTTCTAAAAGCAAAAGCAGAGGGTTCTCATAAACCTATTAAAACATGGTCAAGACGCTCTGTGATTTTCCCTGAATTTATTGGTTTAACTATCAATGTTCATAATGGAAGACAGTTTATTCCTGTATTTATTACAGAGAACCATGTTGGTTATAAACTTGGTGAGTTTGCACCAACTAGAACATTTAAGGGTCATAAAGGCTCTGTTCAGAGAAAAGGGTAAGGTGTTAATATGAGTAGAGCATTATTAAAATTTACAAGAGTATCACCAACTAAAGCTAGATTAATTGCAAGAGAAGTTCAAGGTATGAATGCAGAGTTAGCCTTAGCATCATTAGAGTTTATGCCAAACAAAGCAGCTAGAATTATCTCAAAAGTTATAGCTTCAGCTGTAGCTAATGGAGATTTTGAACCAGAAGAGGTAATAATTACAAGTTGTAGAGTTGATAAAGCATCTGTAATGAAGAGATGGAGACCAAGAGCTAGAGGGACTGCAAGTAGAATTTTAAAACCAACATCTCACATTTTAGTAGAAGTAGCAAAAGCAGAGGAAGCATAATATGGGTCAAAAAGTAAATCCTATTGGTCTAAGACTTGGAATTAATAGAAACTGGGAATCAAGATGGTTTCCAAAGAAAGAGAGAACTGCTAATTTTATTGCAGAAGATTATCAATTAAGAAAGTATCTTAAAAAAGAGCTTTTCTATGCAGGTGTATCTAATCTTATTATTGAGAGAACTGCTAAAAAGATAAGAGTTACAATTGTTACAGCAAGACCTGGAATTATTATTGGTAAAAAGGGTGCTGATATTACTAAACTAAAAGAGACTCTTAGTAAAAAATTTAGTAAAGATATATCCTTAAATATTAAAGAGGAGAAGAGAGCTCAAGCATCAGCACAACTCGCTGCTGAGAATGTGGCAACTCAACTTGAGAGAAGGGTTGCATTTAGAAGAGCTATGAAAACTGTTATTAAGGGTGCATTAAAGTCTGGTGCTAAGGGTATTAAAATCTCTGTAGCAGGAAGACTTGGTGGTGCTGAGATGGCAAGAACAGAGTGGTATCTTGAAGGAAGAGTTCCTCTTCACACATTAAGAGCTAAAATTGATTATGGTTTTGCTGAAGCACAGACTACTTATGGAATTATAGGTATTAAAGTGTGGATTTTCAAAGGTGAAGTTTTAGCAAAAGGTATTCAAGCAGAGCCTAAAGAAGAGAAAAGAGGTGGTAGAAGACCATCAAGAAGAAGAGGTGAATAGTTATGTTAATGCCTAAAAGAACAAAATTTAGAAAAGTTATGAAGGGTCGTAACAGAGGTAAATCTTTCAGAGGAAATAAGATTGAATTTGGTGAATTTGCACTTAAAGCAGTCTCAGCAGGAAGAGTAAACTCTCGACAGATTGAAGCGGCTAGAATTACTATGACTAGAGAGATGAAAAGACAGGGTAAATCTTGGATTAGAGTATTTCCCGATAAACCTTTAACAAAAAAACCTCTTGAGACTAGAATGGGTAAAGGTAAAGGTAGTGTTGAAGAGTGGGTTATGAATATTAAACCGGGTAGAATTATATTTGAAGTAGCTGGTGTCCCTGAAGATGTAGCTCGTTCAGCCCTTACTCTAGCTCTACACAAATTTCCATTAAAATGTAAAATTATTGCTGCAAAGGATAGTAATGAAATATACTGATATTAAAGATAAGAGTGTTGAAGAGTTAGAAAAAATGCTTAAAGAGAAAAAAATTGAACTATTTACTCTTAAAGCAAAACAGAAAACAATGCAACTTACTAATACTAGTGAGTTAAAAGTAGCGAGAAGAGATATCGCTAGAATTAAAACAGCTATTACAGCTAATGCGTCTAAATAAGGGGTAAGAGTATGCCAAAGAGACAAATAACTGGTACTGTGATTAAGATAGCAGGAGAAAAGACAGCTACTGTTTTAGTAGAGAGAAAAGTAATCCACCCTAGATATCACAAGACTGTAAAGAGATTTAAAAAATATCTTATTCATGATGAAAAAGGTAGTGCAAAAATTGGAGATACTATAAGTGCAATAGAGTGTCGTCCAATATCAAAAAGAAAGAGCTTCAGATTGCTCCAAATCCTAAAAGTGGGAGAAGAGTAATGATACAAGGTTTTACAAGACTAACTGTAGCAGACAATAGTGGTGCTAAAGAGATTATGTGTATTAAAGTACTTGGTGGCTCAAAACGAAGATATGCATCAGTTGGAGATGTGATTGTAGCATCTGTTAAAAAAGCACTTCCAACCGGTAAAGTTAAAAGAGGAAAAGTAGTTAAAGCAGTAGTCGTTAGAACTCATAAAGAGATACAGAGAGAGAATGGCTCTCTAATTAGATTTGATGATAATGCTGCTGTAATTATTGATGATAAAAAACAACCAATTGGTACTCGTATTTTTGGTCCTGTGGCTAGAGAGACAAGATATGCAGGATTTATGAAAATTGTATCACTTGCTCCAGAGGTATGGTAATGGCAAAGAAATTTAAGATTAAAAAGGGCGATGAGGTTCTAATCATCGCTGGTGATGATAAAGGTAAAAAAGGTGAGGTTCTAAGAGTTCTTACTAAAAAGGACGCTGTAATTGTTAAGGGTTGTAAGATAGCTAAAAAAGCTGTAAAGCCTAATGAAAATAATAAAGATGGTGGATTTGTTGATAAAGAGATGCCAATTCATATATCTAATGTAAAAAAAGTAGAGGCGTAATCTATGAGTAGAATGAAGCAAAAGTACAATGACATTACTCCAGCTCTTCGTGAAGAGCTTGGTATTAAAAATGTAATGCAGACACCTAAGCTTGAGAAGATAGTAATATCTGTTGGTGCAGGACAAGAGGGTAAAGATAGTAAACTTATTGCAAATATGACAGATACTATCTCATTAATTGCTGGACAAAAGGCTGTTATTGTAAATGCTAGAAAATCAGTTGCTGGTTTTAAAGCAAGAGAGGGAAGTCCTAGTGGGATAAAAGTTACTCTTAGAGGTGAAAATATGTATAACTTTTTTGATAAGTTAATCTCAATTGCACTTCCAAGAGTAAAAGATTTTAGAGGGACTCCTAGAAAAGGTTTTGATGGACGAGGTAACTATAATTTTGGTCTTGATGAGCAACTTATGTTTCCTGAAGTTGAATTTGATAATATCATTAAGACTCATGGTATGAATATTACTATTGTTACAAGCACTGATAATGATAAAGAGGCATTTACTCTTTTAGAGAAACTTGGTATGCCTTTTGCTAAAGGAAAGAACTAATGGCTAAAAAATCAATGATTGCTAAACAGAAGAGACCTGCAAAATTCTCAACAAGAGCATATACAAGATGTAGTATCTGTGGAAGACCTCACTCTGTATATAGAGATTTTGGTATCTGTAGAATCTGCTTAAGAAAAATGGCAAATGAGGGATTAATCCCTGGTATGAAAAAATCAAGCTGGTAAGGAGAAGTAAAAGATGATGACAGACATAATTGCAGATTCTCTTACAAGAATAAGAAATGCTGCACAGAGAAGATTGGATGTAACAACACTTCTTCACTCTAAAACAATTGAGGCTATAGTTTCTATATTTGTAGAAAAGGGTTATCTTGAGAGTTTTAAAGTAAAAACAGATGGGGCTAAAAAGACAATTAAAGTTGTATTAAAGTATGACGAAAATGGTCACAGTGTAATCAATGAAATTAAAAAAATCTCAAAACCTGGTAGAAGAGTATATCAGAGTGCTAACGAGATTAGAAGTTTTAAAAATGGTTACGGAACACTAGTAGTATCTACCAACAAAGGCGTAATTGCAAATGACGAAGCATTTAAGCAGAAAGTTGGTGGTGAAGTAATCTGTAGTATTTGGTAAGGAAAATATATGTCAAGAATAGGAAAAAGACCAGTAACTATTGCAAGTGGTATTGAGGTATCACTCGATGGTACGACTCTTGTTGCTAAAAAAGGCAAATTAGAGAAGAGATTAGAGACTTATGGACGAGTTGGAATTGATATTAAAGGTTCAGAAGTTATCTTTTCAAGAGTAGGTGAAGATAGAGAGAGTTCAGCTTTTTGGGGAACATATAGAGCATTATTCAATAATATTATTATTGGACTTGATAAGGGTTTTGAGAAATCTTTAGAGATTAATGGTGTTGGTTATAGAGCAGTTGTTCAGGGCAAAACTCTTAATCTCCAACTTGGATTTTCTCATGATATTAATTTTAATATCCCAGATGGTATAGATATTACTATTACAAAAAATGTTATTACTATTAAAGGTTCTGATAAGCAGACTGTAGGACAAGTAGCTGCTGAAATTAGAAGCTTAAGACCACCAGAGCCATATAAGGGTAAAGGTGTCAAATATACTGATGAAGTTATCATTAGAAAAGCTGGTAAAGCAGCTGGTAAGTAGGAGTAGCAGATGTTAAAAAGTATTCAGAGAAGAAAAAACAGAGTTAGAGCAAAGAGAAAAGCTAGAGTTAGAGGTAAGATTAGTGGAGTTGCTACTCTTCCTAGAGTATCTATATTTAAATCAAATAGACATGTTTATGCACAAGCGATAGATGATATTGCAGGTGTAACTTTAGCATCAGTAGATGGTAGAGCAATGGGTCTAAAGGCAAACAGAGAAGATGCTAAAAAAGTAGCAGAGGCATTTGCAAATAGACTTAAAGAGGCAAATATCGAGAGAGTAGTATTTGATAGAAACGGTTATCTTTATCATGGTGTTGTTGCATCTTTTGCAGACGCTTTGCGAGAAGCTGGAATTAAGTTATAAGGAAAGAGTCTATGCAGAATATTGATAGAGATAAATTTGAAGAAAAAATTGTAAATATTGGAAGAGTAACTAAAGTTGTAAAGGGTGGTAGAAGATTTAGATTTACAGCTCTTGTAGTTATTGGTGATAAAAATGGTACAATTGGTTATGGTACAGGAAAAGCAAAAGAGGTTCCTGATGCTATTAAAAAAGCTGTTGATGATGCATTTAAAAGTCTTGTAAAGGTAAATATAAAAGGTTCTACTATTGCTCATGATATTGAACAGAAAACTGGGGCTAGTCGTATTATTTTAAGACCAGCTAGTGAAGGTACAGGGACAATTGCAGGTGGTGCAATGAGACCAGTACTTGAACTTGCAGGTATTCAAGATGTTATTGCAAAATCATTAGGTTCAAATAATCCAAACAACCTTGTAAGAGCTACAGTAAAAGCTCTATCAAGAGTTAAAGCTTAAGGGAGTAGATATGGGTTTACATAATTTACAACCAGCACCGGGTTCAACTCGAAATAGAAAACGAGTTGGTCGTGGTCAAGGTTCTGGAACAGGAAAAACTGCAGGACGAGGTAATAAGGGTCAGAAATCAAGAACAGGCTACTCAAAAATGAGAGGTTTTGAGGGTGGTCAAATGCCACTAATAAAACGAGTTCCAAAGATTGGATTTACCTCAAGAGTGGTTAAACCTTATGCTATTAATGTTGATAAGATTAAAGCAGTAGCTGAGCTTGAAGAGATTACCCTAGAGAGTATCAAATCAGTTCATAAACTGAAAAAAACTGTAACAAAAGTAAAACTTATTGGTACAGGTGCAAAAGACCTTGTATCTAAAATCAAAGATGAAGCCGTTACAACTAGTGGTAAATAGCCATGAGTAGTGCTTTAACTCAAAAAATACTTATTACTTTTGGATTTCTATTTGCATATAGAGTTTTAGCATATATACCAGTACCGGGTGTTGATACTGCTGTTATAGCATCACTATTTGATGCTCATAACAACGGTGGAGGAATGCTTGGTATGGCAAATATGTTCTCTGGAAATGCTATTAGAAGAATGAGTATAATCTCACTTGGAATTATGCCATATATTACAGCATCTATCGTTATGGAACTCCTTGCAGCCACCTTCCCTACTATTGGACAGATGAAAAAAGAGAGAGATGGAATGCAAAAATATATGCAAATTATTAGATATGCAACCATCTTTATTACTATTGTTCAAGCATTTGGTGTCTCTATGGGACTTCAGAGTATGACTGGAAGTAATGGAGCTAGTGCTGTTATGATTGACCCTCTAACATTTACATTCTTAACAACAATCTCAATGTTAACAGGAACTATGTTACTTATGTGGATTGGAGAGAGAATAACACAGAGTGGGATTGGAAATGGTATATCTTTAATTATTTTTGCAGGTATTGTATCTGGAATTCCAAGAGCTATATCAAATACAATTAATTCAGTAAATACAGGTGAGCTTAACTTCTTATCGGTTCTTGCAATTTTTGCAATAATCCTATTAACTATTTTTGTAATTATATATGTTGAACTTGGAGAGAGAAGAGTTCCAATCTCATACTCAAGAAAAACAATTATGCAAAATAGAGATAAGAGAGTTATGAACTATATACCAATAAAAGTTAACCTATCTGGTGTTATTCCTCCTATCTTTGCAAGTGCTGTTTTAATGTTTCCTCTAACTATGTTACAGAGTAGTACAAATGAGTATCTAGTAGCTATTGCTGATGCACTTCACCCCGGTGGAGTTCTATTTAATATAGTTACTTTTATATTAATTATCTTTTTTGCATTCTTTTATGCTTCAATCGTATTTAATGCTAAAGATATTGCAGATAATCTAAAGAGACAGGGTGGATTTATACCGGGTGTACGCCCCGGTAACCATACAAAAGAGTTCATTAATGAGGTAGCAAGTAGATTAACAGGTGCAGGGGCTTTATATCTAGCACTAATCTCAACTCTACCATTTCTATTTATTAATAATATGGGTGCTTCATTTTACTTTGGAGGGACAGCTGTTTTAATTGTGGTTCAAGTTGCACTTGATACTATGAGAAAAATTGAGGCTCAAATCTATATGAGTAAATATGAGACACTAGGTGCAGTAGGTCTTTAATGGCAATTGCACTTCGTAAAAAAGATGAATTGACTAAGCTACAATTAGCTGGGTCAATCGTTGGAAAAACTTTAAAATATCTCCAAGAAAATATTACTGCTGGAATGACTCTAAAAGAGATTGATACTATAGGTGAAGAGTTTATTAGAAGCCATGGAGCAGAACCATCTTTTAAAGGTCTATATGGCTTTCCTGCATCTGTATGTACCTCTCTAAATGAGGTATGTATTCATGGAGTTCCAGATGAGACTAAAATTCAAGATGGTGATATTCTTGGATTAGATTTAGGTACAAAAATAGATGGTTACTTTGGTGACGCTGCTATTACAATGCCTATTGGCAAAATATCTAAAGAAGATGAAGAGTTGATTAAATGTTCTAAAGATACTCTATATTATGCAATAGATAATATTAGAGTTGGAATGAGATTTAAAGAGTTAACACACCTTATAGAGCAGTTTATCTTAAGT
>WGAM01000006.1 GCA_015494795.1 Campylobacterota bacterium | reverse complement strand
ATAATTGCTCTAGGAATATCTCTATCTAATAAACTAAAATATGGAGTATGAATAAGTTCATCTCTTTTATAACCTGAAAAATTCTTAAATTTAGTATTATAATATATGATATTACCATTAATATCCATTCTCTGTATAAAAATATCACTATCAGATAGTATAATCTCTCTATTTAATCTACTAAATATATTTACTCTTTCATTTATAAGGGGATACATAGCATATACTCCATTTTTAACTATTTCTTATATAATAATTATACACAAAAAATATTAAAAACAAATTAATATAAATATAAAAAAATATATAAAATAAGTTTTAAGAGCATCTTAGATATAATCTTTTCTAATTTTATAATTTAAATATCTATATAACTAAAGGGAATTTATGAGCAAAAATGAAGATATAAAAGAGGTATTAATTGAAGATAGTATGAAAGGTTCATACTTAGATTACTCAATGAGTGTTATTGTTGGTCGAGCATTACCAGATGCTAGAGATGGGTTAAAACCTGTGCATAGGAGAATACTATATGCTATGAGTGACCTTAATCTCTCTCATAAAAGTCCTTATAAAAAATCAGCTAGAATTGTAGGTACAGTCATTGGGAAATATCACCCTCATGGAGATACTGCTGTATATGAAGCTCTTGTCCGTATGGCACAAGACTTTTCCATAAGGATACCTCTTGTTGATGGTCAAGGTAATTTTGGTTCAGTAGATGGGGATAATGCCGCAGCAGCTAGATATACTGAGGCTAGAATGACAAAACTTTCAGAAGAGATTTTAAGAGATATAGATAAAGATACAGTTGATTTTATTCCAAACTATGATGATTCTCTAAAAGAGCCAGATGTTTTACCATCAAGAGTTCCAAATCTTCTTTTAAATGGCTCAAGTGGTATTGCTGTTGGAATGGCTACTAATATCCCACCTCATCGACTAGATGAACTTATTGAAGCATTAGTGTATCTTGTAGATAATCCAGATTGTGATGATATAGAGATATTTAATATTATAAAGGGGCCAGATTTTCCAACAGGTGGAATTATTTTTGGGAAAAAGGGAATTTTAGATGCCTATAAAACAGGTAGAGGCAGAATTAAGGTTAGAGCTAAAGTCCATATTGAAGAGAAGAGAAATAGAGAAGTTATTGTAATAGATGAACTTCCATATCAAGTTAATAAATCAAAACTTATTGAAAATATCGCCTCTCTTGTAAAAGATAAACAGATTGATGGTATTTCTGAAATTAGAGATGAGTCTGACCGTGATGGTATGCGTATTGTAATTGAGCTTAAAAAAGATGCTATGAGTGATATTATCTTAAATAATCTATATAAGAGTACTCAACTACAGATAACTTTTGGGATTATTATGTTAGCTATTGAGAATAGAGAGCCAAAAATCTTTACACTTCGTCAAATATTAGAGTTATTCTTAAGACATAGAAAGACTGTAATTATTAGAAGAACTATTTTTGAGTTAGATAAAGCAACAGCTAGAGTTCATATATTAGAGGGGTTAAAAAGGGCAGTCGATAATATAGATAGAACTATTCGTATAATTAAAGAGAGTGAAAATAGTGAAAATGCAAAATTAGAGTTAATTAGTAGTTTTGAACTATCAGAAATTCAAGCTAGTGCTATTTTAGAGATGAAGCTTAGAAGATTAACAGGTTTAGAGCAAGATAAGATAGATAATGAATTAGAAGAGCTTTATAAAACTATTGAATATCTCCGTTCTATCTTAAAGAGTGAAGAGATACTACATGGTATTATTAAAGATGAGCTTAAAGAGATAGGAGATAATTTTAAGAGCAGAAGATTAACAGAGATTGTAGATGATTATGATGATATAGATATTGAGGATTTAATCCCAAATGAGCCAATGGTTGTAACTATTACTCATAGAGGTTATATTAAGAGAGTAGCAGTTAAACAGTATGAGAAGCAGAAGAGAGGTGGTAAGGGTAAGATTGCAGTTACTACCCATAGTGATGATTTTATAGAGAAGTTTTTTATCTCTTCAACTCATGATACTCTAATGTTTGTAACAGATATGGGACAACTTTACTGGTTAAAGGTATATAAAATTCCAGAGGGGAGTAGATTGGCTAAGGGTAAAGCTGTTGTAAATCTCATTAATTTAAGAGCTAATGAGAAGATTATGGCAATAATTCCAACAAAAGATTTTAGTCAAGATAAGAGTTTAGTATTTTTTACAAACAATGGTATAGTTAAGAGAACAAATCTTAAAGAGTACTCCAATATTAGAGTTAATGGAGTAAGAGCTATTACTCTTAATGATAATGACTCACTAGTTACTGCTAAAATTATTCGTCCTAATACAAAATGGTTATTTATAACTACTAAAAAGGGTCAATGTATTAGATTTAAGATAGATGATGTAAGAGAGATAGGTAGAACTGCTAGAGGGGTAACAGGAATAAGATTTAAGATAGATGGAGATTTTGTCTGTGGAGCTACAACCATTGAGAATGAAAATGATGAACTTTTAATGCTTAGTGAAAAGGGGATTGGGAAACGAACAGTAGCTACTGAATATAGAGAGCAGAGTAGAGGTGGTAAAGGTGTAATTAGTATGAGACTCACATCAAAAACAGGAGATGTAGTTGGAGTTGTATTTGTAGAAGATAATAAAGATTTAATGTGTTTAACAAGTATTGGAAAGATGATACGAGTTGATATGCATACCATTAGAAGAGCAGGAAGAAATACTTCAGGAGTTAAAATTGTGAATGTTGAAAATAGAGATATTGTAGTAAGTATGGCAAAATGTCCAAAAGAAGAGATAGATAAACCAGATATTATAAATGATGAGGTTTTAGATTAATATTATTAGGAGTTTTTGCTATGTCTAAAAATCAGTTAAATGATATAAAGCAAGTTGGATTTATATTAAGACCAAACTCACCAAATATAATATCTATATATAAAGAGATAAAATATAAATTTGAAAATAGGGGAATAGAAGTTCTATTAAGCAATCTATCAAATATAGATGAGTTTAATAGAATGTGTCAAGAGGTTGATTTATTAATCTCTCTTGGTGGAGATGGTACACTTCTATCATTAGTTAGAAAAAGTTATGGATATGATAAACCTATATTAGGGATTAATGCAGGTAATTTAGGATTTTTAGCAGATACTCCTATTAATTTAGTTGATGATATGTTAGATAGACTAACTACAGGAAATTATAGAATTGATAATCGTATGTTAATAGCAGGATATATTAAAGGTAGAGATTATAGAAAGAAATTTTATGCCTTTAATGATGTTGTAATATCAAGACCTACAATATCTCACATGGTAAAAATTGATGCTTCAATTGATAATGATTGGTTTAATACATATCGTGGAGATGGATTAATAATATCAACACCCACAGGTTCAACTGCATATAACCTCTCTTTGGGTGGACCAATTATGTATCCTCT
>WGAM01000005.1 GCA_015494795.1 Campylobacterota bacterium | reverse complement strand
TGCAATATCTCTAACTTATCTCTCATTATCTCATTTTTTGTAAACTTACTCTTTTTTACCCACTTCTTCTTTTTCTTATCATAAACATCCTCTGTTTTAGTGATTATCTCATAGCCAACTGGTAGTGATATGCCACTGGAATCTGTATAGTGAAAGTTTAGCATCAATATACTTTTCTTGCTTTTTCTTATTGTATGGTCATAATTCCAACATACTATATCACTCTCTTTTGTATATGGCTTTGCTAATAGTGTATCATCTATCAATAGACATCCATTATCTTCATTTTCATAATTTCTTAATATTGGTTTGACATGATTCCATAATTCCTTATCTGTCTCAATCTCATCATTTAGGAGTAAATTTTTTGTGAAAATATCATGACTATATTGACCATCTAATATTGTTGATAGTTTTGTCATCTCTATTTTTCCGAAAGAGCTTAAGGCAAAGTTTATGTATATTTCTGTGTAGGATTCCATGAGTGGAATTTTAGCATTAATTTACTAATTAGTTTCAATTAGTAATAAAATATTAATTTTTTATTTTTGCTTTATCGTAACATCAGCTACACCTATACAAAAACTATTTTTGAGTTAAATGACAATTTTGGTATCTTTAAATTTATTATTATTGTGCCAACGCTCTCTATTAAAGCAGGACTATCAACTTCTTAAAAAGCGATAGTGCAATAGAGCATTTTAAAGAGCAGTATAATGGAAAAATTATAAAACTTCATATTGTAGATAGTATTAAGGGTAAAAAGAAGAAAAAAGAGTCTATGCCACTAGCTATAGATAGTTTTGTAAATGCAGAAAGCTATGAAAAAAACTCTATTCAAGTTATGGTTATTAATGCAGGAATGATAAACTCTGAAACCATGCAGAAGAGTTTTGATAAGACTCTTCTTAATAAATATACCGTTCCATTTGAAGCTCTTGAGGCGATAAAACCATTTGTAATAATAGATGAACCTCATAAATTTGCAAAAGCCAATAAAACTTGGGAAAATATTTTAAAAATGAAACCTCAATTTATTTTACGCTATGGGGCAACATTTCCACAAAAAGAGCTAAAGGTTAAAAAAAATCCACTAACTCAAAAAGAGGAAAAAAGAGAGGTAAAAGATTATCAAAATCTTATCTATACATTAACAGCTCTTGATGCTTTTAATAATAATCTAGTAAAAGGAGTTATTGTGCATATTACAGAGTTTGAGAGTGGAAAAAATGCAATAGTTAAGTTTACAAACTCTGATGGGAAAGAGGCAACTTTTGAGCTAATAGAAAATGGTAAAAAGAGAAGTGTTCAAGTCTCTAAAAAAGAGAGTTTAGAAAAAATCCACTCTCAAATGGATAATCTATTTATCGAGAAGCTCAATAAAACTACCGTTATATTATCTAATGGCTTAGAGATGAAAAAGGGTGATAAGATTAACCCATACGCTTACGCTCAAACTCTACAAGAGATAATGTTAACAAAAGCAATAAAAGAGCATTTTAAAATAGAAAAAGAGCTACTAACTCAAGAGGTTAAGATAAAACCTATAACACTATTTTTTATTGATAATATTGATGAGTATCGAGAAAAAGATGGATATATTAGAAAAACTATTGAGAGATTAATAGAAGAAGCAGAGATTAAAAATCTATTAGAGTTTCAAAAAGATGGATTTTATAGTGAATATCTAAAAAAGAGCCTAGATGATATATCTATTACACATGCAGGATACTTCTTAAAAGATAACTTACAAAAAGATGAGGTTATCGAAAAAGAGATAAATGAGATTTTACATGACAAACAAGCAATGCTAAGTTTAGATAATCCACGACGCTTTATATTTTCAAAATGGACATTAAGAGAGGGTTGGGACAACCCTAATGTATTTCAAATATGTAAATTAAGAAGTAGTGGAAGTGAGATAAGCAAACTCCAAGAGGTAGGTAGAGGGCTTAGACTTCCTGTTAATGAGTATGGAAATAGAGTAAAAGATAAGCAGTTTTACCTAAATTACTTTGTAGATTTTACTGAAAATGATTTTATTGATAATCTTGTTAATGAGATAAATGAGAAATCAAATGCTATATCCATAGATGATAATCCTGAAAAAATAGGCTCTAATAAAGTTCGTAAATTAACAGATAAGAGAAAGAGAGTTAAAGTAAGAACCCAAAAATATAGAGAGTTAAAAGAGCTTTGGGAAAAGCTTAATGAGAAGGTAATTTTAGAGTATAAGTTTGAAAATGAGAAAGAGTTTAAAACTCTACTTATAAAATTTTTTAAAGAGCAGAAAGATAACTTTAACATAGAGGGTGTAAAGGGAAGAAAATCAAAAATTAATATAGAAGATAATAGAGCAGTATCAAGAGAAGAGATTTCAATCTTAGATAATAGAGTAATTCCAATATCTACTATGAGATATAGTGATTTTATAAAAGAGTTAGCCAAAGTTTTAAATATTAATCTAAAGACCATACATCAAGCATTAGTTGAGTCAGAAATTGAGATTAACCACTATCTAGACCCTACAACTATTAGAGTTATTAGAGAAAATTTTAATAATTTTCTAATGTATAATGCTATAGATGATTTTGCTATTGAGTATAAAAAAGTATCAAATAGTATTCACCCAACAAAATTAACCAATAGAGATGGTAAAGTTCGTAATGAAATTTCAGCCTCAGATATTGGAGTTTTATATTCAAATGAAAAAGTAGCTACTAGTTACTTCTTTGATGAACTCTTTTATGATAGCGAGTTAGAAAAAGAGAATATAACTCAAGAGATTAATGAGGTAGTTGTATTTACAAAAATTCCTAAAAACTCAATGAAAATGGAAAAAAGAGAGTTCATTTTATAGTTGAGACTAAAAATATAGATAATAAAGATAGTTTAAGAAAAGAGGAGATACAAAAAATAAGACATGCAGAAGAGTTTTTTAATAAAGATATAAATATTGAGTTTAGAACACAATTTAGTAGAGATAAGATTGTAGATTTAATTAGAGAGTTGATTTAGTTAATAGCATATATTTATGCTATTAACTTTTTATATATCATTAAATAGATTATCAGCAGAGTCTGCTGTCTCTTCAACTTCATCTTCTGTTGGAATTTGGTCTAAATATGGTTGTAGCTCTTTTGCAGTTTCGGCAATATGTGCTTGTGCCTCATCAATAGATTTCATAGCTCCATTATATCCTTCAACTCCTTCAATATTTTGAAAAAAGCTACCAAGTTCATCATCTCCAACAGGTACTATTTTAGTTCCACTTGAAGCAATTGCATCTAATACATTTTTTGTTATTTCAATTCCATTTGAGGCATCTCCATCATTATCTAGTGTTTGAAGCAATCTAGCATTATCAATATTATCCTCAATAACTATCATCTTATCTTCTAATTTTGATGGGTCAAGTGTTTTTAATACAATATCTCCTAAACTAAATATACACTCTTTGCCTTTTTCAAATGTAAAAGTTCCATTATCATCAGTTACACCCTTTTGATTTCCACAATCATAGTTAATCCCTTTTACAGCACTATCAACATAGTGTCCTGTTCCTATATTATCCATAGAACTATTTATATCAGATATGTTTGTATCACTAATATTACTCTCTGGGATAGAACTATTAATATCAGAGATATTTATATCTGGTGATGATGTGTTTACATCACTTAAACTATTAACTGCATCTTCTAAATCTGACATAGTAGTACTATTTTTATCTTTATCATTAATACCACCCTCTCCACATGCACTAAATCCAACTAAAACTCCTAAAGTAACTATTGTAGTTATTAATTTTCTCATATTATCTCCTTTTTTAAGATTATTTAGATTCTCTATCTGCTTTCTCTAACTCTTCAAACATTTTAAGTCTGCTCATTGTCTCATCTTTTTTCTTATTAACACCCTTTAGTGTGCTATTCTGAATATTTGTCACTGTATCAACTCCACTAACTTTATCACTAGTTGAAACAACACCTACATTTAACTGCTTATCAGTCTCAATCTTACTATTTTTAATATCAACTGTCTGCATAAGTTTTTCTCTATCTTTATCTACTTTTGAGCCAATAAGTACTCTATCTCCATCTATATTTTTAAAATCATTTCTGTTCATGCGAACATTTTTAATATCTATTGCTCTATATGTCTTAGTTATCTTATTTGTATCTATCTTTTGATTAAGTTGACCACTCTCTAATGCCTTTTTAAACTCATCTTTTCCATTAATCTCCGTATAACTAGCATCTCCCATATGTGAATAGGCTCTATTTTTTGCCATTGTTTTATTGAAAGACTCTTTTGCCTTTGAGTGTCGAGCATTAAATCTATCCCCAAGATACATATTCTCTCCACCATTTAAAAAAAATGTACCTATCATTAAACCTATTATAAATTTATGTCTCATCTAAAATCCCTTTTTAAAATCTATTAGTTCGTTGAATATCAACTTGTAAACCAACATCACTATCTTCCATTTTTGTCTTTTTATCAATAACATTGATTGTTTGATTTTTTCTCATCTCTATTCCATTATGAACTCTATTCATATTAATAAAATCATTAAATGATTTTGATTTTACTTTTTTACTCTTTGTAACTCTCAGTAACTCTTTTAACTTTTTACGACTATCCCAAGATAAGTCTGGAATTAAATCATAAGGAGTATTTCCATTTTTATCAGCTATACTCTTAGATGCACCAGCATCTAAAAGTTGCTCTACAATATCTAAATACCCTTTTTCTGCTGCTATATGTAGTGCTGTCTGTCCATATTTATTTTGAATATTTAATAGAGTTCCCATATCTATTAGATAGGTAGCAATTCCAAGATAACCATAATATATTGCCTCTTGTAGAGCAGTTCCATAAAATCTTCCTCCCTTACGAGATATTAAAATTTTTTGCCTTACTAGATATTCAACAACTCTTCTCTTTCTAAATCTAACAGCATAGTGTAAAAGAGTATCATCACTTGGACTAATATAGTCAATTGGAACTTTTTTTAATAACTCTTTAGTGGCAGGAAGACCGCTTTTAATAGCAGATATAATCTCTCTCTCTGAAATTTTACTTGACCCATTAAGATTTACTACTCCTAAAGATAATATCAAAAGAGTAGATAATATTTTCTTTAACATAATTAATCCTTTTATTTAATATGTATTAAATCAGCAACTCCATCAATATCTTTTTCTATTTTTGGATTACCTCTATATCTAACTTCGGCTGTACCATCAATTGAGATTTTTAGCTTTTGAGTAGCATTAACTTTAATAGTTCCAGTTCCATCAACTCTTATATCTGCATTTTTTATAGTGCTATCTAACATATTTACATTAGATACTCCATCTATTTGACATAAGAAGTTATCTAATTGATAATCTTTTATAACTATATCAGAAGTTCCTTTAACTATTAACTTATCTAATAGTCTGCTATTTATAGATATTTCTATCCCTTTAGTTGGATTTACACTCCCTTTTATCTCAATAAATAGAGTTCTATTCTTAACATAGACTAAAATATTATTAATAAGATTATCATCAGTTCTTATAGATACACTATTTTTTGAAGAGTAGTTAATAGTTACATTACCTACTGTATCAAGGCTAATTTTATTGAATGATTTTTGGGGATTAACTCTTTTATCTATTAATATACCTGACCCTTTTTTAATCATATTATTCCCACTAATGGTACTATTAGTAATTACGCTATCTGATATATAGGTCTCTGCAAACATAGAGACAGAGTATATTAACATTAGAAATAGACCTCTCATATTAACATCCTTTTTTTAATTGTTATTAATTATAACATAATTAAGTGTTAATAAGGTGTCTATTTTAATTAAGATGTTTTAAAAATTTTTTGCATTTTTTAGTTCTGCTATCTCACTCTCAACCATCTCATCAATCAATCTTATAAAGATGTCATTAATAAGATTTGGAGAGAGGTCTAGCTCAATAGCTTTAGCTCTCAATCTACTAATTACACTAGATATTCGCTCTTCAGACTTTACCTCCTCTATAGAGGTTTTAAAATGAGCAATCTGTTTGATATACTCATTTCTCATAGCAATAAGTTCTACTATTTTATTATCAATCTTATCTATTTCAACTCTAGCTTCATCTAAACTGCTACACTTTTTTATCTCCATAATAGTCTCCATTTTTTAAAGACTATTATATCAAAAATTACTCTACTTCAGCATCAATAATATCATCATCTTCTGCTTTTTTAGTAGCTTTTTCTTTATTTGCTCCACCTTTCTCTTTTGTATAGACTGCTTCAGCTAATTTATGAGATTTTTCAGTTAACTCTTTAACTTTAACCTCAATCTGCTCTTTTGTTGCAGAGTTATCTTTTAATAGAGTCTCTAAAGATTTAATTGCCCCTTCAATATTTGCTTTCTCACCAGCATCAAAACTATCACCTAAATCATTTAAAGATTTTCTAGTTTGATGGATTAGAGCATCTGCTTGGTTTCTAGCATCAACTAATGCTTTTCTCTTCTCATCTTCTGCTCTATTCGCCTCTGCATCTTGAACCATCTTCTCAATCTCTTCATCTGAAAGTCCTGATGAACCTGTGATTTTAATCTCTTGAGATTTACCTGTTCCTTTATCTTGTGCTGAAACTGTTAAGATACCATTTGCATCAATATCAAAAGTTACCTCAATTTGTGGAACACCTCTTGGTGCTGCTGGAATATCTCTAAGCTCAAACATACCTAAAGATTTATTATCTTTTGCAAACTCTCTCTCTCCTTGAAGTACATGAATAGATACTGCTGGTTGATTATCTTCTGCTGTTGAGAATACTTGCGACTTTTTAGCTGGAATTGTAGTACCCTTTTCAATTATTTTGGTTGTAACTCCACCAAGTGTCTCAATCCCAAGACTAAGTGGTGTAACATCTAATAGTAGTACATCTTTTACATCACCTCTAAGAACACCACCTTGAATAGCTGCACCAAGTGCTACAACCTCATCAGGGTTTACAGATTTATTAAGCTCTTTTCCAAAGAATTTTTTAACCTCTTCTTGAACTAATGGAACTCTTGTACTTCCACCAACCATAACAATTTCACTAATACCACTTTTTGAAACATCAGCATCTTTTAATACATTTTTAACTGTATCAATAGTACTAGCTACTAAATCATCAATGAGTGACTCAAATTTTGCTCTTGTAATCTTTTGAACAAGGTGTTTTGGTCCTGTAGCATCTGCTGTAATAAATGGTAGATTAATCTCTGTCTCTGTTGCACTTGATAGCTCTTTTTTAGCAGCTTCGGCAGCATCTTTTACTCTCTGTAGAGCCATTACATCAGATTTAATATCAATTCCTGTTTGAGATTTAAACTCATCTGCTACATAATCAATAACTCTATTATCAAAATCATCTCCACCAAGGAAAGCATCTCCACCTGTTGCCATAACTTCAACTACATTATCACCTGTCTCAAGTACTGTAGCATCAAATGTACCACCACCAAGGTCATATACTAAAATCTGCTCTGAATCTTTTTTATCAAGTCCATAGGCTAATGCTGCTGATGTTGGCTCATTAATAATTCTAAGTACATTTAGTCCTGCAATAGTTCCTGCCTCCTTAGTAGCTTTTCTCTGTGCATCATTAAAGTATGCTGGAACAGTAATAACTGCATCTGTAACAGTTTCACCAAGATATGCCTCTGCATCCTCTTTTAGTTTCATAAGAATTTTTGCTGAAATCTCTTGAGGAGTATATGTTTTGTCTGCAATCTCTATTGCACAAGCTCCATTTCTATCTACAATATGATATGGTAATCTCTCTTTAGCAGCTTTTGCATGCTCCTCTTCACACATTAACCCCATAATTCTTTTAATAGAGTAGATTGTTTTTTCTGGATTTGTTATAGCCTGTCTCTTTGCAGAGTCTCCAACAATAACTTCACCCTTATCTGTAAATGCTACTACTGATGGAGTTGTATTTTTCCCCTCTTTATTAGCAATAATTTTTGCTTCACCATTCTCATAAATACTCATTGCTGAGTTTGTTGTTCCTAAATCAATTCCTAATACTTTACTCATTGCTATCTCCTATTTTTTTATAGTCTTATATTTTTTTCGACAGTATATACTTTTTTAAAATTTTTAAATGCCACTTTTGTTGCATTTATAGCTCTATTTTGCTGTGCTTACCATTGCTGGTCTTAATACTCTATCTTTTATGGTATAACCTTTTTGTAAAACTTGAACAATATCACCACTATTATGCTCTTCGCTATCTACCTGCATAACTGCTTGATGTAGATTTGGATTATACTCTTTAACACAATCTATCTGTTTAATTTGATGTTTCTCTAATACTTTATGAAGTTGCTCATCAACTAAAGTTAAACCCTCTTTCATCTTTTTCATAAACTCATTATTTTTATCATTCTCATCAATATTAATCATTGATAAGGCACTATCTAAAGAGTCAACAACAGTTAAAATATCACTTGCAAAACTCTCATTAGCATAGGCTACTGCTGTAGCTTTATCCTTTGCTAAAAGCCTTTTGCTATTTTCAAAACTTGCATGTGTTCTTAAAAATTTATCTTCCCACTCTGCAACTTCTCTCTTTAGTCTTTCAACCTCTGATGATTGGTCATCTTCATTTATATTATTAGATACTTCAGGTTCTATAATCTCAACTTCTGCATCTATGGAAGTCTCTTTTTTCTCTTTACTCATTATAGATATTACTCCTATTTAAAATATCAGAGCAGATTATACAACATTGAGTGATTTTTGTCAAGGTTTATTTTAGTTTTTTTATGAAAATAAGTTGAGCCAAAGAGACTAAACTTATTTAATTTAATAATTTAACTGAAATTAGTTTCTAATTCCAAGTTCAGATTTAATAGTATTAAATCTTGAAAGGTCTGTTTTTCTTAAGTATCTCATAAGTCTTCTTCTCTGTCCAACAAGTTTAAGTAGTCCAAGTCTTGATGAGTGGTCTTTTTTATTTACTTTAAGATGTTCTGTTAAATACTTAATTCTCTCTGTAATTAATGCAACTTGAACCTCTGTAGAACCTGTATCGTTCTCACCTCTTGAATATTTAGCGATAATCTCTGCCTTCTTCGCCTTATCTAAAGCCATAATGACCTCCTGATTGGTAATTTATTTTTCACTACTGTGAAATTGAAATAGTATTTTAACGCTATTTATTTAAATATAGATAAAATCTGAACTTAATATAAATTAGAGTAAAATACTCTTATTTAAAAAATTAAATATATTATAAGGAAATATCCATGTTACTAACACGGGCTAGTGAATATGCTCTACTCTCACTTGATATTATACAAGCTTCAGATAGACCCCAAGGTGCAGAACAACTTGCAACACAACTCAATATTCCTAAAAGTTTTTTAGCAAAAATTTTACAAACTCTAGCAAAGCAGGGTATTTTAGAGTCAAAAAAGGGAGCCCATGGTGGTTTTATTATGGCTAGAAAATCTAAAGATATTACAGTTGCAGAGATTATATTAGCCGCAGAGGGTAAAGCACCAACAATATTTGACTGTAGCCAATACTCTAGTAGTTGTCCAAATGGAGCTATTGGAACATGTAATATTTCCCCTTTTTTAGCTAACTTTCAATATAAAATAGATACTTTCCTAAGAGAACTTACACTTAAGGATATTTCAAAATAATGTATATTTATCATCTATCACATATTGACCTCGATGGATATGGGTGTCAATATTTAACACAAAAAGCATTTGATAAAATAGAATTTTACAATGCAAACTATGGAGCTGAGGTTAAGGCTAGATTAGAGGAGATTATATCCTCTATAAAAAGAGAGAAATTTATTAATAAAAATAAAACTAAATATATTATCTTAATTACTGATTTAAATCTAACTACAAAAGAGGCAAATTGGATAGAGAAAGAGGCTTTAAGAGTTGGTGCAAAAATTCAACTATTAGACCACCATGCAACAGGTGAAAAGATAGCTAAACAGTTTACATGGTATAGACTTGATACAACTAAATCAGCAACTCTCCTTACATATAATTGGTTACAAGAGAGATTTAATTTTGATAAAGAGAAAAAATATAAAAATATAGTAAAAGCTATAAATGCTATTGATATATGGTTAAGTGATGATATATTTTTTGAGTTTGGAAAAGTTGGTTTAGGAATGATAAGTGGCTCACGAGAGATAAATAGAATTCTATTTCCAACTGAAGATAGAGATTTAAAACTATTTCTCATAGATTCAGCAAGAGAGTATTTAAATATAGATAATGCACATATAGCATTAGATAATGATTTACATAAATTAAAAAAAGAGTTTTTTAAACAGAGAGAGGATAATACAAAAGCCAATCTAGTAGCTCTATTTGTAACAAAACTTCTCTCTAAGGATAAGCAAAGATTAACTATTAGATATAGAGGATATAAGGGGATACTTGGGTATAATTTAGGAAATACATCTATATTAGGAAATACTTTTTTATTAGAAAATCCAGATTATGACTTCTATATGGATATTAACTACAGAGGAAACTTCTCTCTTAGAAGTAATAATAGAGTAGATGTAGCTAAAATGGCTGAAGAGATAGGTAATGGTGGAGGACATCCTAATGCTAGTGGAGGAAAGATAAAAGATTATAAAGACTCATTTATCTATAGTGATATAAAAAAGTTTGTTCAAGAGTATATAAATAAACAATAATCTTAAGAGAAAAAATCAATAAATAGTGTCATATATTTTTTAACTATACTCTTTTTATATGGTACTATAGACTCTCCACTATAGTTTAAATTCTCAAATGTATATATCTCTCCACTCTCTTTAATATTAGATGTATCCATTCCAATCTTAGGACGCATATATATTGTTGTTTTTGGAACTTCTCTATCTAATAGAGGGATAATTTCAAGTCTGCTATCTCCTACACATAGAGGCTTTTTAACCTTTGCAGAGGCTTGTGAAAATGATGTAACTCCAGCTACCACTTCGCTATTACAATATAGTTTAGGATTTTGAACTTTTATAATATCTAATAGATAATATACTGTACTATATACTCCACTATCTCCTAAAGTTACAAAACTAAGAGTCTGATACTCTCTAAATCCACTATAGATAATATCTACTTGGTACTGCCAATCCTCTTTTTTAAAGTGCATAGGTGTATATACAGGAATGATAGGCTTTTTAAAATTATGCTCTCTCATAAGCTCTACTATAATTTTGTGGGTTAGAGACTTTTTAAAACTTCTATCTTTACTCTTTGTAGGCACACATATAGCATCACTACTCTTTAGAGCCTTTAGAGCTTTAATGGTAATTAGTTCAATATCTCCTGGTCCTAAAGAGACCATATATAACTTTTTATCCAAGTTTAATTATCTCTTCTTTTATATTTTGAAAAATTATCTCTCTAATATCTTTTAACTCAATAAGATTAAATCTTTTTGAGCTACCTATTGGTGGAGTAATCTTTGAATTAAAAAACTCTCCTAACTCATCACTAATCTCTACCATATCTTTAAAGTAGTGGTTTCCACTAACTAAAAGCATCGGAACAATCTGAATTGACTCTATCTTATCCTCTTTTAATTTTTCTATTAGGCTATCTTTTATAGCATAGTATGGAAATGCTCCTTCAAGTGAACATGTATAGTTATTTTTATAGATAGTTTTTAAAAACTCCTCCGTATAACTTACTGAAGATAGACCTGCTAAATCTAAAATAGGCACACCATGTATAATATATAGATTTGCCCAATCTTTTCTACTAATTCGACCATTTAGATTTTTTAAAAAGAGTGAACTCTCTTTAGTCTTATTGATAATTGCTTTAGTATAACGAATATTTGAGTATGAGAAGTTTTTAAAACCCTCAACAGTTCTAACTAAAAGCTCATGCTCATCTGTTGGAAATAGATTAATTGAAGATACTATAATATTTCTATATCCTAACATATCAATATCTGCTAATAGTTGTGGAAGATTTTTATACTCTATATCTCTCTTTTTTAAATCTTTAATTACCATTCGAGAGCTAAATGATATAAAAACATCAATATCATTAAATCTCTCTTCAACCTCATCTTTTAGAGCAAGATACATATCCTGCTCTACTACTGAACCAAAACATGCTAATATAATAGCCTTATCTCTTCTATAGTGTCTATATCTCTTCATTAAGCTCTACAGTTTGTTAAACGCTTATCAAATAGTATATTGCAACTATCACTCTTATACCAAGCTTTTACAGCTGATAGAATAGCTAAATCTATAAGAGGCTCTAATATAACCACTAACATATAAGCACTACCAAAAGTCAATACATTATGGATATCTTCAGAGCTAAATCCCTGTCCATAGAATGCCCAAAAGGCTACCCAACTAACAATAGCTCCCTCCCAGATAATTGACATCTTTAACATTTGAGAGTAACTTATATCTTTATATGGTATATTTTGAGGAATAATTCTCTTTGTTGCTCCATATAAGATTAACATACTAGCTAGAAGTGTTGTTACATTTATCCCATATTGAGGTAAATCAAATTGTGCAACTGTTATACCTTGTAGAAGTAGTCCTAAAGCTAAACCTGTCATTGCTGGAGCTACTCCAAATACCATTAAGAGAGTTGTCCCTAATATTAAATGAACTTCACTAACTCCAACTGGATAGTGTGGAAAAACTTCAAAAAATGTAAATACTAGACCTATAGAGATAATACTCTTTAAGAGATATGATAACACTCCATTATCTTTTATATTCTCATAAGCTAGTTTTGCACCAACTCCAATTACTGCTGTTCCTGTTGCATAGCTAAGTATCATCTTAGCACCATTTACTACACCTGCTTCTATATGCATATATATTTCCTTTTATATATTTTTTTGTGGAAGTATAACTAAAATTAAATATAATTAATGTTTCAACCATTCGCAAACATAATAAAGAATAAACTATATATATAAGAATATACCAACTTGTTATATTCTCTTGCTATAATGAATTTAAAGATAAATTAATAAAAGGATAGTAATGTCAAAAGGTAAGAAAGTAACAGTTATTGGCACAGGTAATTTTGGCTCAACAGTAGCATTTATATTAGCAATGAATGGAGTCTGTCATAATGTTGTATTGAGAGGTAGAAATTATAATGTAGCAAAAGGGAAAGCTCTTGATATGTCACAAGCCTCTAATGCAGCAAGACAACACACTATTGTAAAAGCAGGTAAAACTCCTGAAGATATGGCAGACTCTGATGTTGTTGTAATTACAGCAGGAGCCCCAAGAACCCCGGGTATGAGTAGAGATGATTTACTTCTAAAAAATGCAGATATTGTAAAAAAGTACTCACGAGAGATAAAAGAGCATGTACCTAATGCTATTGTTGTTGTTGTATCTAATCCTCTTGATGCTATGACCTATGTTGCTTTAAAAGAGACAGGATTTCCAAGAGAGAGAGTTTTAGGAATGGCAGGAATATTAGATAGTGCTAGAATGGCACACTTTATATATGAGAAGTTAGAGTATGGTGCAGGGCAAATTCGTGCTACTGTTATGGGTGGACATGGTGATACTATGGTTCCTCTTCCTAAATTTACAACAGTAGCTGGTGTGCCTATTGAAGACTTGTTAGACTCTGAAGAGATTGGTGAAATTGTTAAAAAGACTAGAAATGGTGGAGCAGAGATTGTTAATCTATTGGGTAATGGGTCAGCATATTATGCACCTGCAAAATCAACAACTGTAATGGTAGAGGCAATATTAAGAGATACAAATCAAATTCACTCATGTGCAGTTATGTTACAAGGTGAATATGGATACTCTGATATAGTATCTGGTGTTCCTGTTATGATTGGAGCAGGTGGGGCTGAGCAGATTATTCAGATGGGACTAAAACCTCTTCAGATAAATAGATTTAAAAACTCTGTAGCTTCAGTTCAAAAGATGGTTGATAAATTAGAAGAGATGAAATTTTTTAAGAGATAGTTAAAAAAGAACGATAAAAGTAGAAGTGTCTATTTTTTATCTTCTTTAGTTAAAATTACATCTTAAAATATAAAACTAGGATAAGTATAGATATGAAAATAGAGTTAGCATCTAGTTATGGATTTTGTTATGGTGTAAAAAGAGCCATTGATATAGCCCAAAAACATCAAAATAGTTTAACTTATGGACCATTAATTCATAATAAAGATGAGATTAATAGACTAAAAGATGGATTTAATATAGGATTAGCAAATAGTTTAAGTGATATAGAAAAAGATGATACTGTTGTAATTAGAACTCATGGGATACCTAAAAATGAGCTAAAGATTTTAAAAGAGCAAGATAATAGAGTAATAGATGCAACTTGTCCCTATGTTACTAAACCTCAACAGATAGTTGAAAAGATGAGTAAAGCTGGATACTCTGTAATCATCTTTGGAGATAGAAATCATCCTGAAATTAAAGGTGTTGTAAGTTACGCTGATGGAGATGATGCTTTTATTGTTTTAGATAAAGATGAGTTAGATAGATTACCTCTTAAAGGTAGAGTTGCAGTTGTTGCACAGACTACTAGAAAACCTGAAGATTTTATAAAAATAGTCAATGCTTTAATATTAAAACATAAAGAGGTTAGAGTATTTAATACTATCTGTAATGCCACATTTGAAAATCAAGATGCAGCTGCAGAGTTAGCTAAGAGAGCTGATATTATGATAGTAATTGGTGGTAAACACTCATCAAATACAAAACAGCTCCATAGTATTGCTAGTAGAGATTGTAAAGATAGCTATCTAATAGAAAATGAGACTGAACTAAAAGAGGAGTGGTTTAAAGGTAAAAAGCTATGTGGTATATCAGCAGGTGCATCTACCCCTGATTGGATAGTTCAAAATGTGATTAAGAGAATTAATGAGATTAAATAGATTATATATATTCTTTTCATTTCGTATTAAAAAAAATATTGTATAATTAGCCCAAAATTAGGCTAGGCAAGGAATAGTAAGTATGAAATTCGAAGATATCGAAGTGGAAGATGTTGATTTTAAAGCGATGCTAGAGGAGTCGTTTAAAAAATCTGATTCAAGTAGTGATTTAATAGATGGTGTTATTGTAAGAATTGATAAAGATGATAATCAGGTAGTAGTTGATATAGGTAGAAAAAATGAAGCATTTATGTCACTTGATGAGATTAGAGATGAAGATGGCAATATTATGTTTGAAGTGGGAGAGAGTATCCCTGTAGTTATTACTGGATTTAGGGGTGAGAGAGCGAATATATCTTACGAATTAGCAGAAAAGAGAGCTGCTTTAGCTGAATTTATAGAAGAGTATGATGAAGATGAAGAGTATGTTATCGAAGGTGTTATTACTAAAAAGAATAAGGGAGGTTTTGTTGTAGATGTATCTGGATTAGAGTTTTTTATGCCAAGAACACTCTCATATATATCTCATAAAATCAATCCCATAGGTAAAAAAGTAAAAGCTCTTATTGTAAAAGTAGATAAAGAGAAGGGTAGTGTAATTGTCTCAAGAAAAGAGCTTATTGAGAGAGAAAAGGCAGAGACACAAGAGATTGTTGATAAGCTTTTAGAAAACAATGCTGTTGTTCGTGGAGTTATCAAAAAGATTACATCTTACGGTATGTTTGTAGATGTAGGTGGAATGGATGGATTAGTTCACTACTCTCAAATATCTCATAAAGGTCCAGTTAACCCTTCAAAGTATTATAAAGAGGGTGATGAAGTTAATGTAATTGCTATTGATTACGATAAGAAAAAGAGACATCTATCACTATCTATTAAAGATGCTACTATTGACCCTTGGAAAGATATAGATAATACACTAAGAAAAGGAGATAGTGTTAATGTAACTGTATCAAATATTGAGCCTTATGGAGCATTTGTTGACCTTGGAGAGGATTTAGAGGCATTTTTACATGTATCAGAAATATCTTGGGATAAAAATGTAAAACACCCTAAGGATTATATTAAAATCGGTGATGAGATTGATGTAGAGATTATTGAGATAGATAAGGCTCAAAGACGACTTAGAGTAAGTAGAAAAACTCTCTTGCCTAAACCTATTGACCAATTTGCATCAGCAAATAGAGTTGGTGATGTTATAACAGGTAAAATATCTTCCATTACTGATTTTGGAGCATTTGTAAAAATTGGTGCTGTTGAGGGGCTACTTCATAACCAAGAGATATCTTGGGATAAATCAAAAAATGCAAAAAATTCTCTTAAAAAGGGAGATGAGGTTACTGTAAAAATTATTAAGATAGATAGAGAGAATGGAAAAGTATCTCTTAGTAAAAAGGTACTTGAGGAATCACCTATTACTACCTTTGCTAAAAATCATAAAAATGGTGATATTGTAGAGGGAAGAGTAAAAGATAAAAAAGATTTTGGTATCTTTATCTCTTTGGAAGATGGAGTTGATGCACTTTTACGACTAGATGACCTTGGACCATTAAAATTTGATGAGATAGAAAAGGGTCAAAAGATACGAGCTGTTATTAGTTTCATTGATGCTAAAAATGATAGAATTAGAGTATCTGTAAGACGATTAGCTAGACAAGAGGAGAGAGAAGCTCTTGATAGACTAAATAAAGAACAAGATGATAGCATGACTCTTGGTGATGTATTTAAAGCTCAATTAAAAAATAGATAGGATTTTAAGTTAATATGCCTAAATTAACAATTGTAGTATGTGACCATATCCACCAGAAAGGGTTGGATATCCTTGCTAATGATCCTGAAATAGAGTTAATAAACTCTGCTGATGAGCCTAAAGATAGGCTTATTAAGGAGATTATTCCAAAAGCCGATGTTGCGATTACTCGCTCTTCAACTGATGTTGATAGATTTTTCCTTAACCATGCTAGAGAGTTAAAAGCAGTAGTTAGAGCAGGGGTTGGTGTTGATAATGTTGATATAGATAGCTGTAGTAAACAGGGTATTGTTGTAATGAATGTCCCAACTGCAAACACTATTGCAGCAGTTGAGCTTACTATAGCTCATATGTTATCTTGTGTAAGAAAGTTCCCTTATGCACATAATAATCTAAAACAAGATAGAGTTTGGAGAAGACAAGATTGGTATGGAACAGAGCTTAAAGATAAAAAACTTGGAATTATAGGTTTTGGAAATATAGGCTCAAGAGTAGGAAAGAGAGCAAAAGCATTTGAGATGGAAGTTATTGCCTATGACCCATATATTGACCCATGCAAAGCTACAGACCTTGATATTGCCTATACTACTAATTTTGATGATATATTAGATTGTGATATTATTACAATTCATACTCCAAAAACTAAAGAGACAATTGATATGATTGGCTCAGAAGAGATAGCTAAAATGAGAGATGGGGTAGTCTTAATTAACTGTGCTAGAGGGGGATTATATAATGAAGATGCACTGCTTGAGGGACTTAAGAGTGGTAAAATTGCTATGGCTGGAATTGATGTTTTTAGTAAAGAACCAGCAACTTCTCACCCACTTTTAGATTTAGATAATATTACCGTAACACCTCATCTTGGAGCAAATACTAAAGAGTCACAACAGAATATTGCAATTCAAGCTTGTGAAAATGCTATTGCTAGTGCAAAAGGTATAGCATATCCTAATGCACTAAATCTACCTATTAAAGAGAGTGATTTACCTAAGTTTTTAAAACCATATCTTGAACTTATTCAGAAAATGGGACATATGTCAGCTCAAGCTACTAAAGATAAAGTTAAAAAGATTAAGATTACTACAGAGGGTGAAGTATCAGATTATATTGACTCTTTAACTACTTTTGCTACTGTAGGGATTTTAAAAGAGTCTCTTGAAGATAGTGTAAACTATGTAAATGCAGAGTTTGTAGCTAAAGATATAGGTATAGAGATTGAAAAAATTAAGCAAAAAAATACCTCAGGACTTGCAAATAAAATATCTATTAAATTAACAACTCTAAATTCTATATTTAAAATAAGTGGTACAGTATTTGGTGAAGATATACAGAGAATTATAGAGATTGATAACTATCAATTAGATTTAGAGCCAAAAGGTAAAATGATACTTTTTAGAAATACAGATGTACCTGGAGTTATTGGTGATGTAGGCAAAATTATTGCTAATAATGGTATTAATATATCTGATTTTAGACTTGGACGAGATAAAAATTCACAAGCTTTAGCCGTTGTAAAGGTTGATGGAAATATCACAGAAAAACTTCTTAAAGAGTTATCACATTTAGATACATGTCTTAGTGTAACTAGTGTCTCTATTTAAAAATACTTACTAAATTTTAGTGAGTATTTTTGATAAAAAAATCTCCATTTATCTGTTTTTTTTATTCTTGATATAAATATTAATTATTCAATTAATATTTATAGGTATAATTATTTTTAATTAAAACTATCACTTTAATAATTCTATTGATAAAGATAGTGTATTATTTCATACTGAAAGGATAATAATGGGTAGAAAAAAATTTTTAATACTCTCTATGCTTTTTCTATTACTATTTAATATAGTAGAAGCTGATGAGAATATAGCATTAGAGAATTTGTCTCTTGATGAGGCATTGGAGTTAATGAAGAGAGATAATTTAGAGTTAAAAATCTCTAAATTTAATGAGCAGATAAAAGAGTATGAGGCAAATATTGCAAAGGGTCACTCTTTTGGTAAGTTTGATGTGACAGTTAAAGATGCTTACTCAAATGATGCAGGAAATGTCTTTGGATTTAAATTAAAGAGTAGGGAGGCTACCTTTGGTGATTTTGGAGCAGAGGAGTTTATGAATAATATGGGAGCTGCTCAAAATGGAGATATGGCAGCTGCTGGGAGAATGTACACAGACCCTCCAAATAACCTAAATAATCCCGATAGTAGAAACCATTTTCAGACAACACTAAACTATATGGTACCTCTATATACAGGTGGAAAATTAGAGCAGTATAGAAAAATTACTAAATCTTTAGAGCTAATGAGCAGACTTGATACAAAAAAACTACTAAATGAAAAGATATTTCAAGTAAAAAAGACATTTTATGATATATCATTAGTTGATGAGTATATATCAAATCTTAGTAGTATAATATCTAATATAGATAGATTAGAAGAGATTGTAGTAAGTATGAGAGAGGAGGGTTATGCTAAAGAGATAGATCAACTTGAAGTTGAAGCTAGAAAATCTGAAGTGGCTAGTATGTTATCTCAAGCTAATTTTAATAAAAAATTAGCATATCAATATCTATCTTTTCTACTAAATCAAGATGTTAAATCCATACAGCCAGTTAGTGATGCTCCAGCAACTCCTAAAATAGTAAAAGAGGAGGTTCAAGAGAGTAATTTAGATATTCAAAAAGCTAAGCTTGGTTTAAAGATAAGAGGTATGTCAATTAAAGTTCAAAAATCAAATTTTTTACCAACAGTGGGTGCTATGGCAGAGTATGGGAGTGCTGACAATACACCTCTAAATAGATTTTTTGATAAAGATTTTTATACTGTAGGTGTTCAAGCAAAATGGAATATTTTTGATGGAAATATCAATAAAAATAATTTAGCTAAAGCTAAGGCAGAGTATCTTAAGACTCAAGAGCAGGTAAATTTAGCAAAAAGAGGAACTTGTCTTAAGGTTAGAAAAACTTTAACTCAAATTGAGAGTAAGGAGGCAGATATAAGAAGTCTTGAAAAACAGTTAGAGTTTGCAGATAAGGTTTATGAGACATATAGAGCAGAGTATAAAGAGGGGATAAAATCTATCTCTGATGTTCTAATTAAACAGTCAAAGAGCCTTGAAGTTTTACTTAAACTACTTAAAGCAAAAAATGATAGAAATACAAAAGTATTTGAGTTAAAAAGTATAATAAATGAGGGAGAGATAATATGAAAAGATTAATGGTGGCATCTATATTAGTTATTAGTTATCTAAATGCAATAGAGTTAAATTTAAGTGGTTCTGTAATTTCAGATAATCAAAAAATGATTACTAGCAGATATATGGGAATTGTTAAAAAGATGTTAGTAAGTGAGGGTGAAATTGTAAAAAAAGGACAACTCTTATATCAAATTGACTCAAAAGAGATTGATGCTAAAAAGGAGCAGGTTGAACTTGGTATCTCACAAGCAGAGTTAGCCCTACAGATGAATAAGAACCAATATAATAATGTTCTATTGAATTTAGGTAGATATAGAAGACTATATAGGAAAGGTATGGTATCTAAATATGATTTAGAGAATTTAGAACTTGGAGCTAAAAACTTAAAAGATATGGTTAAAATTGCAAAAAAACAGGTAGCACAGGCTAGAGCTATGAAGAAAGAGGTTATGAACCAATACCACTATCTAAAATTAAGAGCTCCAAACAATGGTGTTATTATTGCTAAAAAGTTAAATGAGGGAGAGATGGCAATACCTGGAATGCCCGGAGTAATTCTTACAGACCTTAGCAGACTAAGTATTATGGTTGAGATTGCAGAGAATGATATTAAATATATGAATATGGGCAAAAAAGTTGATATAACTATACCATCTCTTGGATTTAAAACAAAAGGTAAAATCTACTCAATAATTCCAAACTCTAACCCAATGACACATAAATTTAAAATGAAAATTAGATTTCCAACTAAAGGAAAATCTGTATATCCCGGTATGTATGCTAATGTTCATATAGTAGAAAAAGGGATATAATGGGAAAGAGAAATAAGTATGAAGTAAAAGATATAGCAGGAAAATTAGCTCAAGGATTTTTAAAAAACCCATTAACAGCAGTTTTAGGAGTTGTCCTACTAGCACTAGGTTGGATTTCATTAACAACTATGCCTAGAGAAGAGGACCCACAGATAGCAATATCAGGAGGTGCTGTTATTGTAGCAATGCCGGGAGCTACTCCAGGTGAAGTGGAGAATATTATAGTCAAACCTTTAGAGAGAAAACTTAGAGAGGTTAGAGGGATTGAGCATATCTATGGAATGGCTATGGATAATGTTGGGATTGTAAATGTTATGTATTATATTGGTGAAAATAGAGAGGACTCTAACCTAAAGCTTTATGATAAAGTTATGCAGAATATGGATAAGATGCCAAAAGGTGTTATGAAACCACTTATTAAACCTTTTGATATAGATATTGATGTTCCAATTATGACTCTAGCTTTTTATAAGAAAAAAGGCTCACTACTCTCTACTACAGAGCTTGTAGAGAAGATAAAAAAAATACAACAGAAGATTAATGGAATTGAGAATGTAGCAAAGACAACTCTAAAAGGAGACCATAAGGAGCAGTATAATATAGAGGTTGATATGGGAAAACTATCAGCTTATCATCTATCTATGGGGCAGATTATGATGGCAGTTCAATCATTAGCAGCAAATGTTCCAGATGTAAAGGGTCGAACAAAAGATGGAAAACTGACTATATTTGGAATTAAAAATGCTATTGAGAGTGTTGAAGATGTTAAAAATGTAATGGTAGCTAACTATATGGGTTCACCAATATATCTAAGAGATGTGGCTAAGGTTGAAGCTGGAATTGATAAGCAGAATTTTCAAGATGTTGGACTCATTAAAAGAGAAGATAATAGCATAAAAAAACCATTTGATAAAGAGATACCACAAGTTACACTTACAGTAGCAAAACTAGCAGGAACGAATGCAGTTTTTGTAGCTAAAGATGTAGAGAAGATGTTAAAAGAGCATGAGGCAGAGTTTGAAAAGGAGGGAATAGGATATATTGTAACTAGAAATTATGGAGAGAGGGCAAATGAGGCTGTTAATGAGCTTATGCATCACCTAATTATTACAATTGTAATTATTGCTGTCATGCTTATATTTGCTTTAGGTTGGAGAGAGTCTATTATTGTAACATTTACGGTTCCTGCAATCTTAGCAGTTACCCTATTTATTGCATTCATTACAGGACAAACAATAAATAGAATTACACTCTTTGCATTTCTATTATCTCTTGGACTCTTAGTTGATGCAGCTATTATTGTAATTGAAAATATCCATAGACATCTACATTCACATGATGCTGATTCTAAATCTATGGAGGAGCTATTAGTTGAAGCAACTGATGAGGTTGGAGCTCCTACTAATATTGCAACATTAGCTATTATTATGACAATGGTTCCTATGGCATTTGTTGGTGGAATGATGGGCTCATTTATGAAGCCAATTCCATATAATGTTCCTGTAGCTCTATTTGCGTCACTGGTTGTAGCCTATATATTTACACCATATTTAAGTCTAAAGCTATTAAAAAAGCCAACGCATAAACATCATCATAAAAAAAGAAAGAGAGGGAAATAGATGAAAAAGAGAATGAAAGGATTTACAAGATTTGTCTATTTTATAATAAGTAATTGGTTTACTAAAAGTCTAGTAATCATATTAACAGCAGTAGCTTTTTTTGCATCACTAATGATGTTTCCAACAAAATTGGTTTTAGCTAAAATGCTACCCGGAAAGAGTGATAATACCTACTCAATATATGTAGATACACCTACAGGTAGCTCAATAGAGCAGACTAAGAAGGTAACCCAATGTATTGATAATATCTTAATGAAAGAGAAAGAGATTACAAATATATCAGTTTTTTATGGACAAGGGATACCTTTAGATTATGCTGGACTTGTTAAGGGTGCTAGTATGAAGAGGACGGAAAATGTGGCTGAAATATCTGTAAATCTTACAGATAAACATACAAGAGATGAACCATCTTTTCTTATGACCCAAAGATTAAGACCAATCATTCATAAAAAGTGTGCAAACATTGTAAAAGGGACAAATATTAAACTGATAGAACAGCCATCAGGGCCTCCTACCTTAGCATCTATTGTTGTAGAGGTTCAAGGGGATGATATGAAAAAGAGTAGAGAGTTATCCATTGAGGTAGCAAATATATTATCTAAAACAGATGGATTGGTAGATGTAGATATAATGGCAGATGAGATATATGATAAGTATGAGCTTATCCCAAATATAGATAAGATTGCAAGAAGTGGATTAGCAATTAAACAGGTTAATAATATCTTATATCTAGCATTTGAGGGTATGGTAATTGCTACTAAAAACTCTGAAAATCACTCTGACCAAATCCCTATATTCTTAATACTTAGTGATAAGACTAAAAGATTAAGTGATGGGAGTAGAGATGCTATTCGTTCAAAATTAACATCATTAAATCTTATGAACCAGAGAGGTATGATGGTTCCATTAACAGAGGTTGTTGATATTAAAAAGGTTAAATCAGAGCCTATGATTATGCACAAAGATTTAAAGAGAACTATAAATGTTATAGCTGAAACTGATATGGTATCGCAAGTCTATCCTCTACTTGATGCAAGAGAGAAGATGATAGAGCATTTTTCTAAAAACTATATAGTTGAAAAGGCAGGATTTTCTACATATATGTTTGATTTATATCTAACAGATAAAAAAAGTGGAGAGAAGTTTCTACTTAGATGGGACGGAGAGATGAAGGTAACTCTTGATACATTTAGAGATTTAGGGGCTGCATTTATTGCTGCTTTAGTTCTTATCTTCTTCTTATTAGTAATTTACTATAAGAGCTTTACTATTAGTGGGATTATATTAATAGGCTCATTCCTATCTCTAATTGGGGTAATTGTGGGTCACTGGGTAGCAGACCAAGTAACACAACAGACATTTTTCCTAACAGCCACATCACTTATTGGATTTATTGCTCTAATGGGGATTAGCTCAAGGAACTCTCTACTTCTTGTAGATTTCGCAATGAGTCTTATGGCAGAGCATGGTATGGAGAAAAAGGAAGCAATTGCAGTAGCTACTGCTACTAGAGCAAAACCTATTATGTTAACAGCTGTTGCAATTATATTGGGTTCAGCACTACTTGCAAGTGACCCTATATTTGGAGGACTTGGAGTGGCACTTATCTCTGGAACTGTTGCTGCTGTATTTGTTTCACTTCTATTTGTTCCTGTATTAATGGATAATGCAAAAGCTATTAATGGGGATAAGTTTGAAGATACGCTTATTGACCAAGAACACCCTCATGATATATCTATTACTAGATAGATATATCTAAATTAAGAATTTATAGTAAAAATATGTTAAAATTCGTCCAATTTAAATATTTGGAGATAATATGACAGAACTTGACTACTATGAAGCTTTAGAAGTTAGCAGAGATTGTTCTGAAGCAGAGCTAAAAAAATCTTATAGAAAATTAGCTATGAAGTATCACCCTGATAGAAATCCGGGAGATAGAGAGGCTGAGGAGAGATTTAAGATTATAAATGAGGCTTATCAAGTATTAAGTGATGGAGAGAAGAGAGCTATCTATGATAGATATGGAAAAGCTGGACTTGAAGGACATAGTAGAGGTGGATTTAGAAGTCAAAGTATGGACGATATTATGGATATATTTAACTCTATGTTTAATGGTTCAGCCTTCGGTGGTAGTAGAAGAAGAGATAATCAAAAATATAATTTAGATTTTGAGATAGAGCTACCTCTAAAATTTAATGAAGCAGTATTTGGTGTTGAGAAGAAGATAGATATTAAATATAAAGTTCCATGTAGTGACTGTAATAGTACAGGTGCAAAAAATGGAAAATTAGAAGTTTGTGACTACTGTAATGGTCAGGGGCAGGTTGTTATGAAGCAGGGATTTATGTCATTTGCTCAGACTTGTCCTAGATGTCATGGAGAGGGACAGAAGATAAGAGAGAGATGTCCATCATGTTCAGGGAGAGGTTATCATGAAGAGCCAGACACCATTACAATAAAAATTCCAGCAGGTGTCGATACAGGAAATAGACTTAGAGCAGAGGGGTATGGAAATCAAGGTAAAAATGGTCAAAGAGGTGATTTATATCTAGTTTTCAATGTAGAAGAGGATAAACATTTTATAAGAGATGGCTCAGATATATATACAGAGGTTCCAGTATTCTTTACTCAAACCATATTAGGTGATAAGATTACTATTCCATCATTATATGGAGAGTTAAAATTAGATTTAAAGCCGGGGACTAAAGATAGAGAGCAGTTTGTATTCTATGATGAGGGTGTGCCAGATGTCCATACAGGAGTTAAAGGGCGACTTATTGCACAGATAAAGATAATATATCCTACAAAGATAACAGATGAGCAGAGAGAGCTTTTAGTTAAACTTCAAGAGAGTTTTGGAGTAGAGAGTAGACCACATACAAGTACATTTGATGATGTATTCTCCAGAGTAAAGAGTTGGTTTAAAAAATGAGACTACTAATATATATACTCATCTTATCAACTATATCTATGGCAGGAGTTATTAGGGTAGCAGTCTCTGCTAATGTAAGCTATGCAATAGATAGTCTAAAAGAGGAGTTTAATAGAAAATATCCAGATACAAAAGTTGATATTACTATAGGAAGTAGTGGAAAATTAACAGCACAGATAAAAAACAACGCTCCATACAATATCTTTATCTCTGCAAATATGTTATATCCAGAGACTCTATATAGAGAGAAGATAGCAATAACTAAACCTATTATCTATGCTAAGGGTAAATTGGCATATTTTAGTAGAAAAAAGAGAGATTTTAGTAATCCTATAGCTCTTTTAGAAAATAGTGAAATTAAAAAGATAGCAGTGGCTAATCCTAAGACTGCACCATATGGAGTAGCCTCATTTGAAGCTTTTAAAAATGCTAATATTTTAGATAAGATAAAAGAGAAATTTATATATGGTGAATCAATATCTCAAACAATGACATACTCTCTTATGGTAGCAGATATTGGAGTTATTGCAAAATCTCTACTATATAGCCCTAAAATGGCAAAATTCAGAGAGAATATAAATTGGGTTGAGGTTAATCCAAAACTATATACTCCAATAAGTCAAGGGATTGTTCTTTTAAGAAGTGCAAAAGATAATATAGAGGCAAAGGCTTTTTATAACTTTATGTTAAGTAATGAGGCTAAAAAGATATTAGAGAATTTTGGATATAAAACTATATGAGTAGAATAGTAGCCTCTATAAGAGATATTAAAAAGAGTGGAGCTTTAAATTTAATTGAGTTTAATTTAAAAGATAAATCTCTCTTTATGATAAGTCTGGAGTTAAATAGAACTATTAAAATAGGTGTAAAAGTAAAACTTATAATAAAGCCTTTTAGTATTGTTTTAGCTAAAGATTTTAGTGGAGAGATTAGTTATATAAATAGATTAGATGTCAATATTAAATCTATAGAGGTTGGAGAGATTTTAACTAATATAGAGCTAGACTCTTATAACTCTATATTAGAGGCTACAATTACAACAGACTCATTTTATAGTATGGGTTTAAAAGAGGGGGATAATATATTAGCACTAATTAGAGCTACAGATATATCTATATTAGAGGTTATAGAGTAGTGGAGAGTTTAGACTTTACCCCTTTTTGGCTCTCTTTTAAATTAGCCTCTATTACTACTATAATTCTATTTACAATTTCACTTCCATTAGCTTGGTATCTATCAGAGAGTAAATCTAAAATAAAACCTATATTAGAGGCTATAACAGCCCTACCAATAGTTCTACCACCCTCAGTTTTAGGATTTTATATATTGGTAGGTCTATCTCAGAACTCTCCGATAGGGGGCTTTTTAAAAGATAGTTTTAATATTGAGCTTATCTTTAACTTTTCAGGTTTAGTAGTTGCTAGTTCTATATACTCTATGCCATTTATGGTACAACCTCTTCAGAGTGGATTTGAGTCTCTAAATAGAAATATGTTAGAGGCATCATATATTGCAGGAAAAAGTAAAATAGTTACTATATTTAGAGTAGCACTACCAAATATTAAACCAGCTCTCTTAACAGCCACTATTATAACTTTTGCCCATACTGTAGGAGAGTTTGGAGTTGTATTAATGGTTGGTGGGAATATTCCAGAGCAGACAAAAGTGGCATCAGTAGCAATATATGAGATGGTTGAGACTATGGATTATACCTCTGCACATATATATTCAGCCATTATGGTAGTTATCAGTTTTATAGTTCTACTTTTGGTCTATATATTCAACAATAAAAAGAGATTTTACTAATGATAGATATAGATATTAAAAAAGAGTTATATGGTTCAAATGGCAATATGCTATTAGATGTAAATCTTCATATTAATAAAAATGAGTTTATAGCTATATCTGGTAAGAGTGGAAGTGGTAAGAGTACTCTTCTTAGAGTATTGGCAGGTTTAGAGAGAGCAGATGGTAAAATTGTAGTTGATGATGAGGTATGGCTAGATAAAAGTATCTCACTAGCACCACAAAAGAGAAGAATTGGATTTGTATTTCAAGATTATGCACTGTTTTCAAATATGACTATTTTAGATAATCTTCTATTTGTAAAAAAAGATATGGAATTAGCTAAATATCTTTTAGATGTTACAGAGTTGAGTGAGTTAAAAGATAGATTTCCAGATAGTTTAAGTGGTGGACAGAAACAGAGAGTTAGTCTATGTAGAGCCTTAATGAATAGACCAAAACTACTACTAATGGATGAGCCACTATCAGCTCTTGACCCTACTATGCGTCTTAAACTTCAAAGTGAGATACTTACTCTACATAGAGAGTTTAATATAACAACCATTATGGTTAGTCATGAGCCAAGCGAGATATATAGATTAGCTAATCGTGTAGTAGTCTTAAATTTCGGAAAAATCATAAATATAGGTAGCCCAAAAGATATTTTACTAAAGACTTCAGGTAGTCAAAAGTTCTCATTTGAAGGTGAACTATTAGATATAGTTAGAGTAGATGTAATATATATTGCAATAGTTGCAATAGGTCAACAGATAGTAGAGATAGTTATCTCCAAAGAGGATAAAAATCGTCTTAAGATTGGAGATACTATTAGAGTTAGTACAAAAGCCTTCTCTCCTAATATATGTTAGGATTAAATCTATTTTTTAGATTTAAACTCTGCTCTTTTTGCTTTAGCCTCCTCTTTAAGTTTTGCCATTGAAGCTTTATGATTTTTACGACACGTTTTTAAATCACTATGCTTAGTAGCATTTGATATACAATTTTTAAAACTATTTAAAAGTTCAATTTTTTTATCTATATGGTTGAGCATAAACTCTTTTCTAGCTTTAAATAGAGCTGGATTTGCAAAAGTAAAAGTTGAACCTATTAATAGAGTTATTCCTACCATTTTTAAATTTTTTAATCTCATTTTTATCCTTTAATTTAAGATTAACTATTTTACTATTTTTTTTCTTATATGATAATTTCTATCTAAAATTTTAATATAAAAATAAACATGAAAATTATATAATGTTAAAAACAGTAAAAAGGAAAATATATGAAACAGATGGGAAAATTCATAATTGTATTTATTATTATGTTTATAATAGTATTGATACTAACAAGAGTTACAACAACTAATCAAGATAATATAGAGAATAATATTACAAAAACTGCTATAACTACACACTAAAAAAATTAAATTAAGACTGATGTTACGATAAACCCAAAATAGGGATTTCTTAAAAAGCTACCAAACTAAGCAGATTTCAACTCCATAACTTTTTGATAAGCTGTTTTTAAAGCCTCAATAT
>WGAM01000004.1 GCA_015494795.1 Campylobacterota bacterium | reverse complement strand
GTTGTTACATACACTTATTTTTGTTGAGTCTATAAAGGTTATTGTATCTGATTTTACCATTTTTTTGAGTTTTAAAAAAGCTATAAGTGGTATCAATGCTGTTGGTATTAACTCTATAAATCTATTATATGATACCAGATTAGGAAAACATGTTTTTAAATTTCTACATACTGTTTTCAGATAAAAATCTTTGAATGTCCGATTTCCATAACTGTGATAATAGACTAAAATACTCATTACTTCACTTAATGATAATCTTGAATTATATTTTATCTGGCTATTTTTATCTTCTATCAATTTTCTTCTATAATCCTCTTCAAACTCTTGCATAAAATCATCTATCTCACAGAATATTTTTGTTAACATTTCTTTAGTCACCTTTTTATTTTTATTGCTTTAAAATTATAAGGTGACTACCCTTTTAGGCTTCTTTTTTTGTCGAACTCAGGTTTTTAAGAAATAGTTTATTTTTAATAAGTATAATTAACTAATTATTTAATTAATTCGTAAAAAAGGATAAAAAATGCAAAATACCACTTATGCAACACATTTTACTAAAACAGATACAAATGTTCTGTTAAATTCAGTCTATCATTGGATGATGATAGGACTTTTAATTTCGGGATTAAGTGCTTTTATGGTTACTCATAGTACAGCACTACTTCATCTGCTTTTTGGAAATCCATATATGATATGGGTTCTCTTTCTAATTGAATTAGGACTTGTTATTGCTATCTCATCAGGTCTTAATAAGATGGATGTTTCAACAGCTAGAATTCTGTTTATTCTCTTTTCCATAGTAGATGGAATGACCCTTGCGTCTATACTTTTAGTCTATACGGAAGCATCTATTGTTACTACATTTTTTATAGCCTCAATGACCTTTGGAGTTATGAGTCTATATGGGTATTTTACCGATACTGATTTAAGCTCATTTGGAAATATCTTAACTGTAGGACTTATTGGAATTATAATAGCCATGGTTATTAACTATTTTCTTAAAAGTCCATCATTTGAATGGTGGATTAGTATTATTGGTGTTATTATCTTTGTAGGACTTACAGCCTACGATACCCAAAAAATAAAAGAGATGGGTGAAGAGATGGGAGCAAATGATACTCAAAGTTTAAACAGAGTAGCTATTGTTGGAGCATTGGCTCTATATCTTGATTTTATCAATCTATTTATTATGATGTTAGAGTTTTTTGGAAATCGAAGAAATTAAAATTATACTTATCTATTTAAAGCACTCTTTTGAAGAGTGTTTTGAATATATAGTTAAAACTATATATTTTAATTCAAAAATAAGGATAAAAAAATGGAAAGACGAAATTTTCTTAAAAGTATGGCATTAACAACAGGCTCTATGGCAATGTTTCCAATGATGGCAAACGCGAGTATGATAAAACCATCAAAAGGTGAAAAAATACCAAGAGGTATGGTAACACTCTATTTCGAGTTTAGAATAATGGGGAAATATAAAGATAATCTAATTGAAGAGGTAAACAGATATTTAAAAGTTTTAAAAAAGAAAAAAGGATTTTTATCGTTATCTCTTAAAAATATGGTTGGAGATTCGACTATGGTTAAAAACTTTCCAACAGAACTAAAAGGTGTATTAAAAAGTGCCTATTTTGACGCAAGTAAAGAAGGTACTTTGCCACTCTTCTATTCACTCTTTATTCGTTTTAATAATTATCATGATTTAACCTCATCAGAAACAACAAAATGGTTTAGTAAATTAATCTCAAAATATGGTAAATTAAGTGAAAATTATCATGAAGGAGTCTATACAACCGTTTCAGCTGGAGATAGAGGACATATCTATACTACTAAATCTGAAATTGAGCATTTTTTAAAACATCAAAAAGATAAACCAATAAATAGATATCTAACGGTCAATAATCATGTCTCTATCTATAGCAAAGATAAAAATATTTTCAATAAAAAGAGTACTTCACTCTTAAAAGTGGCACAAAATACTTTCCGTCCTGCTAAAGGTGATTTTGACTATAACCCTAAATTTAAAGTTGGAATTCCAGGGTCGTATCAAAACTTGCACTATAGAAAAGCTGTGACAACAGAAATTTTACAAGGTGCATTTTCAGATAATGGTAAAACTCATTATCTATTCCATGGTGTTTGGGAGAGTGTTTATGACCATGAAAACTCTCATATAGACCCTAGATTTAGAGCAGATGTTATGAAAATATTCCCATATATTATTCAAGGACCAAATGAACCGTTTTATGAAACTATTGTCTTAAATAACAACTAATAAAAGTGGTAAGAAGCTTTTTCTTACCATTGCAATAAAGCACTCCATAAGGAAAAACAATGAGTAAACACCATCACCACGAAGTAAGTGGTAAGAATCTTTTTATCACTATTGTTTTAAACATTATTATTACTATCGCACAAATAATCGGGGGGATTTTTTCAGGCTCACTCGCTCTACTTAGTGATGCTATGCACAATTTTAGTGATGTAGTTGCACTATTTATCTCCTATTTTGCAAACCGTCTAGCCTCTCGTCCAAATAGTGAAAATCAAACCTTTGGTTATAAAAGAGCTGAAATACTAGCCACACTTTTTAATGCTTCTGTACTTATTGGGATTGCAATATTTTTAATAATTGAGGCATTTCATAAATTTTATCACCCTGAAGCCATAAACTCAATTTGGGTTATAGGATTAGGAACACTTAGTATCATTCTTAACACGGCTAGTGTACTTTTAGTAAAAGATGATGCTCATGATAATATGAACATTAGAGCTGCCTACTTACACCTCTTGACTGATGTTATGACCTCTGTTGCAGTTGTAATGGGTGGTGTGTTAATGTACTATTTTGGACTTTTTTGGATAGACTCACTTATCTCTCTACTCATTGCACTCTATCTTATTTGGGCTTCGGTTGGGTTATTAAAAGAAAGTAGTGCTATATTAATGCAGTTTACACCAAAAGAGATAGATATAGAAAAAGTTGTAGCACTTATTAAAGAGGAAGAAGAGATAGAAGGTGTTCATCATATTCATGTATGGCGTTTAGATGACCATCGTATTCATTTTGAAGCACATCTTGATTTTAAAGAAGACCTTAAACTCTCGGAGTCAAATAGAGTAGTTAAACTGTTGGAGCAAAAACTTCATGATAATTTTGAGATAGAACATACAACGCTACAATGTGAATATAATATAAATGATGATAAAAGAGTTATTGTTTAACATAAATAAAAAGGAAATAGACTAATGAAACACCTTATTACTCTAACACTAATTGGCTCATCATTGCTATTAGCAGATAGTCTCACTTTAAAAGAGAGTATTGTTAAAGCACTAAAGAACTACCCAAATATAAAAGTATTTCAACTAAAAGTGCAAGAGTCAAAAAGTGATATAGATAATATCAAATCAGATAACTTGCCACAAATAAATTTTCAGGGAAATTATAATATTTCACAAACCTATGTTTTTCCAGCAAATGGACAATTTAAAACTATAAATGATAATGGTTGGAATGTAGGTTTATTTCTTAAACAAAAGATTTGGGATTTTTCAAAAACTACAAATAAGATAGAGGCTTTTAAAATTGATAGAGATATTTCTAACCTCTCTTTAGAGGAGCAAAAAGCTCTTCTTGTCTATCAGGTAAAATCACTCTATAATCTTCTAATAGTACAAAAAGAGGCTATAGATGTAAACCAAAAAGATATTGAAGTAAAAGATGCATATTATCAACAAGCTCTTGCCTTTGTAAAACAGGGGTTAAAAACCAATGCCGATGCAAGTCGTTTTCGCTCTTCAATCTCTATTGCTAAAGAGAGTCTTGCCCAAGCACAGAGTGCTTATGAGAAAACCAAAAATGCTCTTTCACTCTATATTGGTGAAAAAATAGATGATAATATTCAACTTGAAGATAGGATTTTAGATGTCCCTACTAACCTACCCTCTGAAGATGAAATTTTAGATACAAATTATCAACTAAAAATCTCCACAAAAAATATTACTAAAAACATTAAGCTTCATAAATCTGAAAAAGCTTCATCTTATGGTTCTATAGATGCTGTTGCAAGTTACAGCCACATTAATACACTCAATGCTTATAATTCAAAATTTGTAGGAATAAGTTTAAATATTCCTCTTTATACTAGTGGTAAAATATCTTCAGAAGTGCAAAAATCGGCTATTGGTGTACAGATAGCAAATGAGCAAAAAGAGGCTACTCTGTTAGCCCTCAAAAAAGAGATTCTTGATAGTTATTCAGATATTAAACAGTATCGTACAACAATAGAGGCAAAAAAAGCAGAGTTACAATCATCTCAAGAGACAAGTAACCTTATTAAAGAACGCTATAAAAATGGTCTTACTACATATATAGAGGTACTTGATGCTATCACTTTAGAACAAAATGCTAGACTTGGACTTTTAAATGCAAAATATCAACTAAACAGTGCTATCTATAAACTTCAATATCTTCAAGGAAAAACTCTATGAGAACTTTTATTAAATCTATTCTAACCATTGTTATAGTTGGTATTGTTGCCTTTTTATTTTATAACAAAGTTTATATTCCTAAAACGACATATATAACCATTACTCCTAAAAAAGGGGTATTTAAAGAGCAAGTTAGAGCTATTGGAAATGTAAGTGCAAAGGATATTTATAGCATTACTGCACAAACAGGTGGTAAAATTATAGAACTTCATACAGATAGTGGAGAGTGGGTAAAAAAGGGTAAGCTTTTAATTAAAATAGATGGAGTTGACCTTCCTGCACAACTTGCTATTGCCAAAGCAAATCTAGCAAAAGCTAAGGCAGATATTAAAGCAATTCAGAGTGATTTAGAGAGTCAAAAAGCTAAAAAAAGGCTTTTAAATATAACTTATAGAAGGTATAAAAAACTAAAAAATCAAAACTATGCGTCACAATCTGAATATGATAAAGCAAAAGCAGATTTAGAGAGTATAGATGCGTCCATAAAAGCCTCTTTAGCACATATAAATTCAGCAAAAAGTGCAAAAGTAGTAGCCATGAAAAATATTGATGCCATAAAAATAAAAATAGATAAACTAAAAGTATATTCTCCTATTGATGGTTATGTCATAGAAAAAAATGCCCAAATAGCACAAACTATTTTGCCAACTACTCCTATTTTTAAAATAGTTAATGCAAAAACATTATGGGTAGATGCAAAAGTAGATGAGAGAGTTAGCTCAAAAATAGAGGTTGGACAACAAGCAACCATTACACTTCGTTCAAATCCCAATAAAACATATAAAGGTGTTGTAAAAAGAATTGATGCAATGAGTGATTTAGTTACTTTAGAAAGAGAGATAGATATAGGTTTTATAAATATTCCAAAACCTTTTTATATAAATGAACAAGCCCAAGTAGATATAGAGGTTCATACTTACAAAAATGCTACTATAATTCCAGCAAAAGTAATTGTTCAAAAAGGTGAAAATCTTGGTGTATGGGTTTTACAAAACTCCAAAGCACACTTTATAAAACTAAAGGTTATTGCAAAAAATCCTGATAGTGTAGCTGTGGGTAATATAGATGAGAAAACAGAAATTCTTGTACCAAATTCTCAAAAAAAACCTCTTAAAGAGGGAATGAAAGTTCATATATGATTCATCTTGCAAAAGAGGACATTAAACATACACTTGGTAAGTTTATTGTAACAGCTATGGGTGTTGGTATGCTTCTTGGAATTGTTCTTATTATGGTGGGTGTTTATAGAGGAATGATTGCTGATGCAAATGTGATTTTAGATGATTTAAATGTTGATTTATGGGTAGTTCAAGAAAACACTCTTGGACCATTTGCCGAGGCTTCAAGAGTTCATGAAGATTTAAAAAATACTCTAAAAGGCTATCAGGCAATAGATAAAGCAGAAGCCATAACCTTTCAAAATTTGCAAATTTTAAATGGCAATAGACAAATCTCTGTTATGGCTATTGGTTATGATATCTATGGTGATATAAACCCAATTAATCCTAAGAGATTAATAGCAGGAAGAGTACTAAGAAATGAACACTATGAGATAGTCATAGGAGATAAAACAGGATTTAAACTTGGTAATAAAATTCATTTAGGAAGAGATATCTATACTGTTGTAGGAATTACACATGGTACAGTTGCTTCAGGTGGTGATGCACTTGTCTATCTTTCATTAAAAGATGCCCAAACACTACAATTTACCTATACAAATAAAAGAGTACAAACAGATAAAGCTCGTGGTATTGTCAATAGAGATGCACATTTAGTCAATACAATTGTAGCAACAATCAATCCAACTTATAATGTAGATAAAACAGCAAAAGAGCTTAGAAAATGGCTACATAAAAGTGTCTATACTAGAAAACAGCAAACTTATGTACTTACAAAATATGTTGTAGAAAAAGCCTCTAAACAGATTGGACTTTTTACCATTATTTTAGTGGTAGTAGCAACCATTATTATTTCGCTTATTATCTACACAATGACACTTGAAAAAATCAAGGAGATATCTATAATGAAACTTATTGGAATCCCTAATATAACTATTATAAAAATGATTGTAGAAGAGACACTTATACTTGGAATACTTGCTTTTGTATTTGGAAATATATTTTCTCACCTCATCTATAATAAATTTCCAAAAAATGTGGTGCTTTTATCATCTGACTCTTTTATGCTTTTTATTATTGTGGTTATTGCTTCAATTTTTGCCTCTTTTATTGGTGTAAAAAAAGTGATAAGTGCTGACCCAACATCAGCAATAGGAGGCTAATATGAGTAAAAAACAGGCAATAAAAGTTGAAAATCTAAATAAAAGTTTTGGAAAAGGTGATACTTTTGTAGATGTTATTCATAATGCCAATTTTAGTGTTGATAAAGGAGAGCTTGTAGCACTAATCGCTCCAAGTGGTGCAGGAAAAACAACACTTCTTATGATGATAGGCTGTGTTAATGAACCAAACTCTGGAACAATATGGTTAGGAGATGAAAAAGTGTATGAAAACAGATGGCTTACAAAAGAGACACGAAAAATCAGAAGAGAGAAGATTGGATTTATTTTTCAAGCACACTATCTTATCCCTTTTTTAAATATTATAGACAATCTAACTCTTCTACCACAAGCAAATAAGATAGATGAAAAAGAATCTCACTCAAGAGCAAAAGAGCTATTAAAATATTTTGATATAGCAGACAAAGAGATAGCCATGCCTAGCCAACTTAGTGGAGGACAAAACCAACGAGTAGCCATAGCTAGAGCATTAATGAACAATCCAGAAATAATATTAGCCGATGAACCAACAGCAGCACTTGACTCAAAACGCTCTGTAGATGTTGTAAAAATGCTTAAAAAAATAGCCGTTGAACAAGATGTAGCTGTAATAATGGTAACACATGATGAAGCTATGCTACCATTGTGTGATAGAGTTCTTATTATTGAAGATAAAAAAGTAGTTCAAAAATCAAATATTAAGGAGATTGAATAATGCAAAATGAAGCCTGTCATACAATGAGTAATGGAGAAATTTTAAATGCCAATAAAACAGACTGTCCTCTCTTTCATGCTATTTTGTATGGAGATAAAGTAAATACAGCAAAGTTTTCCAAGCGTTTAAGTTGTGCCATTAAACATCTGCCGTTGCGTTTAAAATTTACTTTTGAATATGACACACTTAAAGCTGTTGAAAAAGGCATTAGCAAAGACCCAACACTGGTACTTGATGGAGAGATATTTTTTGAAGGGCTTGTCGAGGCTGAAAGCATTACTGAGGCATTTGAAAAGTACTTGCTATGGAGGATTTAAATCTTTTTTGATATACTAAGATAAAAAAGGAGTCAATAGTGCAAACAATACAATTAAATGTTCATAGCAACCATATAGATTTTTTACTCTCTATGCTCCAAAATCTAAAAGATGGCATTGTTGAAAATATTATAGTAGATAAGCCAACTTTTAATACCTCTGTTTCAAATAATACAATCTGTTTAAGTGCTAAAGATTCTGAACTATTTTTAGAAGCACTTGATAGACCACCTAAAATACACTCTAAACTAAAAGAGGCTTTTGAAGAGTGTCAATTACCCCACCCTAAAGGGTGAGGCTTGAAGATTTTTCTCAGTAGTCGTCAATTTTAATCTCCTCCAATATTAAATTGTCTAATAACAAAAGCTAATTGTCTTCCTCTAAGTTGATAGTTAGAAAATATATCATCTAAATATTCAAATCCAGCAAGGAATAAACTTTTAGCTTTACGCCCATGATTTAGGGTTTTGATTGCTTTTTTACTATTTAACCATTCACCAATAGTATAACACCAAACAAATGCTAAACTTAAAATAGCAATAAGAGAATCTATTTTATGATTAGCAGACATATGTGTCTCTTCAAGATTAAAACCTCTAATTTTAAAAGCAGAAAATAGTGTCTCTATCTCCCATCTTTTCTTATAATAACTAAGAGCTTTTTCTTGTTTGATATTGGTAGCCAAAATAATATATTCATTTTTAACTCTTAAAGCAATAAGTGATAGATATTGATAAGAATAGATTGTTTTTCTTGTTCGATAAAAAGCATGTTGATTAACTTTTAAAGAGCTAAATAGAGATTGAACTTTTATATCTCCTCTACCAATTTTAACTTTATGTCCATTTTTTATTCTTATTACAAAAGATACTTTTCTCTTTTTTAACCATCTAAACCATACCTCTCCAATAAACTCTCTATCGGCTACTAATACCTCTATTTTATCTACACCAAAAATATTGATAAACTTATTAACAATTCTAATCCTATCCCTATAATTTGAGTTCCCTTGCTTTCTCTCTTTTGGTAGTAAAACCCATATTATCGGTATTGCCATACCATTGTATGCTACTGCTAACATTAGAATATTGATATGTACTTTACCAAATTTCCAATTGGTTCTATCCATTATTAATACCCATTTCTCATCAGGTAAAAAACTTGACATTAATTTTGCCATTATTCTTTTTTCAAATCTAAACTTTTGGAAAAATCTATTTAGTCTTCTATAGTTTACCTCTATATTCTCATTCGGATTAATCTTTGTTGCTATCTTTTTTAGGTTTACCCTCCCTAATCTTATTATTGATACGATTAATCCTACTATTATGAATATTCTTCTTTTATTCCAACCTGTTTGTTCTTTAATTTTTAGCTCTAATTTGTTACAATTCTTTTGGAGTTTGTTTTTTTTTATAAGGGCAATTTTGCCCTAAATCAAACTATTTTTCAAGCTCTCTTATTCTTTATAATTTATTTTTTGACGACTACTGAGAAAATTTTTATATTTTTGAAACATATAATTTTTTTGATATTACTATATAGTAGATATGAGAGTTCCTAAAAGTCTATCACCTGCTATATCTGTAATTTTTACTCTATATATAGAGCCAAAATTAATTGGTAAGTCGGAGGTATCATTAATTAATATATCTCCATCTATATCTTTAGCCCATAGAGTAGGTCTAGCAGATAGAAGATACTCATGCTCATCACTCTCTCCCTCTAATATTACATCTACAGTTTTTCCTAACATTTTATTTAAAGAGTCTATAGTTGTTTTTCTTACTATCTCTTCTAATATTGCTACTCTCTTTTCAATAACCTCTTGAGAGATAGGTTGCATACTATATGCCAGAGTTGACTCCTCACTAGAGTACTCAAATATATTAACTCTATCAAATTTAAACTCTTCTAAAAATTGGCATAATCTATTAAAAGCTCTACTATTCTCTTCGGGGTGTCCTACTATTATGGAGGTTCTAATAAAAGAGTTATCTTTAGTTTTCATTCTATCTAACAGCTCTATAGTTTTTCTCTCTCCAAAACCTCTCTTCATTATCTTTAAAACCTCATCATCTATATGTTGAATTGGCATATCATAATATGTCTGAAAAACTTTAGATTTTGCAATAGTATCTATAAGATTAAAAGATGTTGTTGATGGATATAGATATAAAATTCTAGCTACTCTAACCCCTTTAATCTTCTCAACAGCCTCTATCATATCAATAAGACCATCTTTTAGTCCTAAATCCCTTCCAAAACTTGATGAGTCTTGAGATATAAAACTAAACTCATAATACCCTTTCTCTACTAATGCTTTTACCTCTTTAACTATAGATTGAACTGTTCTTGAGTGTAGTCTCCCTTTAAAGGTTGGTATTGCACAAAATGAGCAGTTTTGATTACACCCCTCTGATATTTTAATATAGGCATGTGTAAGAGAGCCTGTAATTACTCTATTTGAGTTTTCATTTGCTAAATATACCTCTGGAGAGAAAGTAGCACCTCGTTTTTTAGCTATTAATCTATCTATCTGTTGATAGTCGCCTACACCTGTAAATATATCAACCTCTGGTAACTCTTTTTGTAACTCTTCTCTATATCTCTCACTTAAACAGCCACTTACTACTAAGATAGAGTTATCTTTTCTTATATCATGTAGGCTTAAAATAGTATTTATACTCTCCTCTTTAGCTGAATTTATAAAGCCACAAGTATTAACAATGATAACATCAGAGATAGATGCATCATCACTTATCTCATAATCTCTTAAGCGTCCTAACATAACTTCACTATCTACAAGATTTTTATTGCAACCTAAACTTACAAGGTGTAGTTTTCCATTTGACAAATTATATTCTCCGTTATTGGATATTTTTTTGTATTATATCTTAAAAACCCAAAGTTTAGAGAGTATATATCCACTAATAGTATATACTACACCTGCTATAATTTGAGATATATATACATCAATATTTAATACTCTATAGGATATTACCATAACAGTTAGATTTAATATATATGATATAGCCATACTAATAATAAATTTTGGAAAATCCTCTCTATGGCTCTTGTTGCTTTTGAAGTTATATTTTTTATTTAGGTAGTATGAGAGAAAAAAGCCTAAAAGATAACCTATAAAATTTGCTATCTCAGCTTCTATATTTATATATATGAGTAGAAAGATTACCCCATATCCAAATAGTGTATTTATAAATCCTATAAAGATATATTTAATAGCACTATTTGAAATCAATAAAATTAAACTCCTCTTTTTCCTAAAACTACACCAATAGTTTGGAGTAGTACTTTAAAATCTAGTAATATAGACCACTTATTTATATATAACATATCATAGGTTAATTTTCGTCTAGCATCATAAGCATTTCTACCATAAGGGTATCTAACTTGTGCTAAACCTGTAATACCCGGTTTTACATTGTGTCTCATATTATAATCAGGAATAACCTTTTTATACTTGTCAACTAAAATATCCCACTCTGCACGAGGACCTACTATATGCATATCTCCTTTAATAATATTTATAAGTTGAGCCAACTCATCAATTCGTGTCTTTCTCATAAATCTACCATAAGGGAAAATTCTACTATCATTATCCTCTGTATATGGATTAAAGTGAGAATTTTCATGCATACTTCTAAATTTATAACATGTAAATTTCTCTCCATTTAATCCTACTCTTGTCTGTTTAAATAGAATTTTACCCGGAGATTCTCTTTTAATACGATATATTGTATATAAAATAACTGGGGATAGAAATATAGATAGAGATAGTGCCATAATGTAATCTACAATTCTCTTTTGTATATAATCTATTTTAGAGTATTTCTGCTTGGTCTCTCTATCTTCTCTTGTTAAAAATTCTGTATATCTTCTTGCTTTAGTCAAACTATATAATCTGTTCATCTTTTTACCTTTTAAAAATATAACAAATTATACTATATCTCTTATAAAACAATATTTAATATTTAAAAATATTAATTTTAAAATCTTTTATAGAAGTTTTTATCAAGAGTTTTAAAATATGAAAGATAGTATAATCGAAAAAAAATAAGGATAATTAATATATGAGTTATAAAAAGAGTGAAGAGGCATTTAAAGAGGCATTTAGTGTAATTCCTGGTGGTGTTGATTCACCAGTCAGAGCATTTTCAAGTGTAGGGGGAACTCCACCATTTATAGATAGAGGAGAGGGTGGATATATTATAGATATAGATGGAAATAGATATATTGATTTTGTTCAGAGTTGGGGACCACTAATTTTTGGACACTGTGATAGTGATATTGAAAAAGCTGTAATAGATAGGGTAAAAAAGGGGCTTAGTTTTGGAGCTCCAACTCTTGTTGAGACTAAATTAGCTAAAAGAATAGTGGAGTTATTTCCAAATATTGACAAGGTTAGATTTGTAAGCTCTGGAACAGAGGCTGTAATGAGTGCAATTAGATTAGCAAGAGGATATAGTAAAAGAGATGATTTTATTAAATTTAGTGGTTGCTATCATGGACACTCTGACTCACTATTAGTTCAAGCAGGTTCAGGAATGGCAACATTTGGAAGCCCATCTAGCCCGGGAGTTCCTGCTGATTTAACAAAACATACTCTTCTTGCTAGATATAATGATATAGAGAGTGTAGAGAAGTGTTTTAGTGATAGTAGAGATGGAGTAGCTTGTGTAATTATTGAGCCAATAGCAGGTAATATGGGATTAGTTCCTGCTGATGAGGAGTTTTTAGTTGAGCTTAGAGAGCTATGTAATAGATATGGGGCATTACTTATATTTGATGAGGTTATGAGTGGGTTTAGAGCATCTCTTAGAGGTTCACAAGAGTTTACAGATGTAAAGGCTGATATTGTAACATTTGGAAAAGTGATTGGTGGAGGTATGCCTGTTGGTGCATTTGGTGCAAATAGAGATATTATGTCACATCTCTCACCAGAAGGAGCAATATATCAAGCAGGAACACTATCTGGTAACCCTATTGCTATGAGTGCAGGTTTAGCTAGTTTAGAAAAACTTATATCAAACCCTGATATATACTCTACTTTAGAGAAGAGAGCAAAACGACTAATGGAGGGATTTAAGGAGGCAAGTAGAGAGTTTAATATTCCAATGGTAACAGAGGTTAGAGGCTCGATGTTTGGTTTCTTCTTTTCAGATAAAGCTGTTAAAAATTTTGATGATGCCCTAAAAAATAATAGTGAACTCTTTGCAAAATTCCATGGTGCAATGTTAAAAAGGGGTATATATTTAGCATGTTCATCTTATGAGACAGGATTTGTCTCAACCCAAACAACAGATGATATGATAGAAGAGGCTATTTTAATGGCTAGAGAGTCACTAAGAGAGATAGTAGAGAGCTAAATCTATATCTCTTCTTATCTGCTCTTTTAGCTCTTTTAGACTATTAAATTTTCTATTATCTCTAATAAAATCTATAAACTCTATTTCTATCTCCTCTTTAGTAAATTCAATATCTCTATCTATAATATGTGTCTCTATAGCATAAGTTCCATCTGTTGATACTCTATGTCCTAAGAAAGTAATACTATTGAACCATATATTATCAATAAGCGTTTTAGATATATATACCCCCTCTTTTGGAAGAGTATAATTTTGAACTTTTATATTAATAGTCGGAAATAGTTTTCTTTTTCCTAGACCTTGCCCCTTTATAACTCTACCAAATATTTTATAGTTATGGTTTAGAAGTCTATTTGCCATTGATATGTTACCACTTAATATAAACTCTCTAATAGTACATGAGTGTATAGAGATATTATTATATTTAACCTCATCAACTACAACAACCTCTCCTTTAAAAATTTTTTTTAGTAGAGTTGTATCTCCCTCTTTTTTAAATCCAAAGGTAAAATCATATCCAACTACTATCTTATTTAATTTTGGAAAATCTCTATTTAATTTCTTAATAAACTCTCTAGCCAATAGAGATTTTATTGTATAGAAGTGATAAAAAAATGTAGGTTTTTTAATATACTCAACTCTCTTATATCCATGAGTCAATGTAGCACTATTTTTCTCAATTATAACAACAGCCTCTACTTGAGATATTAATCTCTGATGAGCTAAGTGAATACCATCAAAAGAGCCTATTGCTATTGATTTAATACTATTTGTAAGTTTCATTTTTTCCTAAAGTGCTAACTCTATATTTCTCTTAAGTCGCTTATTAGCGTTTAACATTTATATTTCATATAGTAACATTTTAATACTTATATCCACCACTTAAAAGAGGTGGTTTTACGCTACGGTTTGCTAATTACCACACTAAATTGCTTTTAATCTCTTTAAACCTCTCTCTTTTTAGAAGATAGCTCTTCTATATAGTTTGAGTTTTTAGCACTATTTTGCTCCTCTAACTCTCCTGCTATCTTAGTCTCTTCCATTTTAATCCCTTCAGGAACATTGTCAGAGTATATATTAACAGCACACTGTTTAAAGTTAGGTTCAAATGATTTTGGGTCAAAGTCAGCAATGGTAAGATTATTTATCATCTGTTCACTAAAGTGAAATGGAACAAAACAATCCCCTTCTCGCACAACTTCTGTAACCTTTACAATAAGATTTTCAACACTTCCACGACTTGAACCTATTTTAATTCTGTCACCACTTTTTACTTTTAGCTTTTTAGCATCTTTAGGATTAAGCTCAACCCACGCTTCTGGTGCTAAATCATTTAAAAGTGAAATAGTTTTAGTTTTAGTTCGTGTATGCCACTGCTCTACAGTTCTACCTGTATTTAGATTTAGAGGAAAGTTAGGGTTACATGACTCACTTAAAGGTTTCCAATCTACAGGTAAGAGTTTTGCTTTTCCATCATCAGTAGGGCAATCAAAACCTTCTGTGTAGAGACGCTTTTTACCCTCTGGATACTGTTCATTACATGGCCATTGAATACCTCCTAACTCTTCTATCTTCTCATAACTCATTCCAGAGTAGTCACATAGTTGACCTTTACTAACAAGCTTTATCTCTTCAAATATATCTCTACTACTTTTAAAATCTTTAAAGAGTAACTCATATTTACCCTCAAAATATTTAGAGAACTCTATAACAATATTGGCATCACTCATTGTTTTACCTAATGGCTCAACAGCCTTTTTTGCATAGTTACATCGTCGCTCTGAGTTTGTATAGACTCCCTCTTTTTCACTCCAAGTAGCAGCAGAGAATATTACATCTGCCTCTTGAGCTGTTTCAGACATAAATGCATCTTGAACAACTAAAATATCAAGCTTTTTTAAGGCACTTCGTAATCTATTTTGGTCAGGAAATGATACTAGTGGATTGGTTGCTGTTACCCAAAGAGCCTTTATCTCTCCTCTATCTATAGCCTCTATTATCTCTGGATAGGCATATCCCCTTTTAGTTGGAATAAGCTCTATTGGAACTCCAATAATATTAGCAAACTCTTCTCTATCTTGTTTTGATGAATAATTTCTATACCCTGGTATAGAAGAGGTAAATCCAAATTCACGAGTTCCCATAGCATTACATTGACCAGTAATAGAGAATGGTGAAGCACCCTCTTTTCCTAAGTTTCCTGTAATTAGTGCTAAATTACATATAGCAGAAACAGTATCTGTCCCTATAGAGCTTTGATTTACCCCCATTGTCCATGCACTCATAGCTCTATCTGCTGATGCATATACTTTAGCTAAACGATAAAGCTCTTTTACCTCTATACCTGTAATATTTGCTACCTCTTGTGGTGGGTAGTTTTTCATAATATGTTTTTTAAACTCTAAAGCTCCACTTGTTCTCTCTTTTATAAACTTCTCATCTTCCCAACCCTGCTCAAAGATAATGTAGCAAAGTCCATTAATTAACGCTAAGTCACTTCGTGGAGCTAATGGTACAAATATATCTGCCATATTTGCTGTTTTTGAGTGTCGAGGGTCAACTACAATAATAGTCGGTTTTTTGCCTCTAATCTTCTTATTTCTAGCAATATGAAGCTTTAAAATAGGGTGATTATCTGCAATATTTGCACCAATCAACATAATAACATCAGCATAGGAGAAATCTTCATATGAAGCAGGAGGACCATCGGAACCAAAACTCTGTTTATACCCCATTACAGCTGAAGCCATACACAAAGTGGTATTCCCATCATAGTTATTTGTCTCTAGTCCCAGTTGAACAAATTTACCTAAAGTATAAAAATCTTCAGTTAAGAACTGCCCAGTAGAGATACACGCAACTGCACCTTTACCATATTTGGCTTGAATATCTTGAAATTTTTTAGCCGTATAAGAGAACGCTTCGTCCCACTCTACAGCTTGTAATGCTCCATTTTTTCGTATCATAGGAGTTGTTACACGGTTATTAGAGTCCACCATCTCATGTTCTGTTAACCCTTTAGGACAAAGAGTCCCTTTACTTACAGGGTGAGAAGGGTCTCCTTTAGTGTAAACAGGTCGTCCATTTTTAACTCCAATATAGAGTCCACACCCTACACCACAATAGCCACAAGTGCTACGAACCCACTCATCTGGTATTTTAAATTTAGAGATTTTACCAAACTTTATATCATCTGCTTTTTTATATTTATCTATTTTTATATCTACGCCTAAAAATTCTTTTATTTTATGTAACATTGTATCTCCTATCCTCTCTGATTTCCAGCAAAAAAGTTTCCTGCTAATCCCAAAGGGACAACAGTTCTATAAAATAAGTATCGTCCTGCTAATTCAGAAAGCAATGCACCAACAGTTGATATTACAAGTGTAGTAATTGCTAAATTAATTAATCCACTTGCTGTAAAGAGTACACCCAATAGTGGTAAAACTAAAGCAAATCCAATTAAACTATAGAGTCTAAACTTTTTAATCTGACCAAAATGCTCTTTAAGTAATATTCGTGTTCTATTTAATTGGTAATAAAGTGGGTCACTTTTATTTAAATGACGATAAAACATTACCTCTTCATAGACAATCAATACTTGTGCCATACCAGCCAATAGAGAAACAGCTAAAAGTACTGTTGCACCTGCTCCACCATTATTAATTAGAAGTAGTATAGAGATAAGTAAAAAACCAATATAACCTGAACCAAAAAATCTTTTAGTGGTTGATACTCTATTCCATGCAGGTCTTGCTTTTACTCTATATATCATTGATTGTGCATAGATACCAAAAATCCCTATTATTAAGGTTATAGCCTCTACAAAAATAAGAGTAAACCCTTTTATCTCTAAAAAGTACATTCCTGCTACTACTGTAGCTAAGCCTGTATAAGCACCCAAAGCAATAGCTTCACGACTTAACCATGAGGTTTTCCAATTTTTCATAGCTGTCATTGCCATAATAGGACGACCCAAATGTAGAGCAGAGAGAGGTAACCCAATGGCAGATGGAATAAATGCTATAATTGCCATAGCTAATGATGGTTCAGGTAGATTAAACCCTAAAGAGAAAAGAACTTGACCTAAAAAGAGAGCTAAGAATGCACCTAATGATACTTGAGTTAAGATTGTCATAAATACTAAAGGTAACTCTGCATGGGCAGGTTTTAGTAGTCTCTCATCAGCAGGACTCAATTGAGGCATATTTTCAGGAAGAGTATAGCGTGTAGTTGGTTTAGTAATTTCAATATCAGGAAGATGAGGTGCAACTCCCTCTTTTTCCATATTATGCTTTATCCACTCCTCTTTATTTACCACTTCAATCTCAATAGCACCAGCAGGACAGGCTTGAACACAAGCAGGAGTTTCACCAATAGCGAGTTTATCATGACACATATCACATTTAGTAACAATGCCTCTATCGTAATTCATAACAGGCACTTCATAGGGGCAGTTCCATGTACAGTATTGACACCCAATACAGCTATCATCATCATGCCAAACAATTCCACTATCTTCAAATTTTATATAAGAGTTAGTTGGACAACCTTTAAGACATTCAGGCTCAATACAGTGGTTGCATGACATTGAGTTAAAAAACTGTAAGACATTAGGAAACTCTCCCCCCTCCATCTCACCAACTCGTCGCCACTTTACATCAGCAGGGTTATTTTGAAGCTCATTACATGCAGCTTCACAACAGTGACACCCTACACAAGCAGTTGCATCAAAGTGAAAACGGTACTGTTCACCCTCTTTTAGCTCAGGAATATCTATGCTGTAGTTACCACATTGCATTCCTGTCTTGGCTTTATGGTTTATAAATGACTCTAAAGGTGTTCTATTTTCCATTATTATACTCCTTTTAGTTCAATTAATAATTCAGAAAAGACAGATGCTCTTGTTTTTCTATTATTATCAGTCATTGTATAGATAATTTCACTCAATTTTTTTGGTACTTTTGGATTTATTTTACTAATCTCATCTCTTTTAATCTTTCTAGGTTGATTTAAAACTGGTTCAAAATCTTCAACAGCTACATAACGCTTCTCATTTGTAAGGAGTTTAAATAGTTTTAATCCAAAATTAAATATTTCAAAGTTCTCTTTTTTATATGTTTTTGGTTTTTCTTCTAATTTTAATTTTACACCTAAATTTAATTTTTCATTTAAGATATAATTGATTTTTGTATAAAAGCTAATAGCTTGATATGAGTAGTTTGTAGAAAGATATCGATTTTCAAAACACTCAAAAGTCTCCCCTCTCTTTTTAAATTCAGCATATACCTCTAAAAGATATTTTACATGATATTTTGCTTCAGTAATAGGTAGAGCTTTATATAAAGTATGTGCCTCTTTTGCTTCACGGGTTATTTTTCCACCTAAAAAGATATGGACACCATCAACTCTTTTCCCATTATCATCTTTAGCTTTACACCCTTCAAATCCAATATCTGCAATTCCATGAACTCCACACCCTTTAGGACATGCCGACCAGTTCATTCTTACCATTCCACTCTCTATTTTTACCTCTGAGTTTAAAAAGTGAGCCATCTCAATAGCATCAGGCTTATTTGGAATAACTCCAAAACTACAAGTTTTTGTACCAGCACAAGCTATCATATCGTTAAAATAGATATTATTAAAAGGTTTATATTTGCTAACTATAGTAGTTGAGTTAAAAGCATCTAAAGCATTAATATCAAGATTTACAACATATATATTTTGGTCATAAGTCAATCTTAAATCACCAGAACCGAAACTCTCTGCCCTTTTTGCTAACTCTATCATATCACTACCACTAAAAATTCCAGATGGAACAATAACTTTTTGAGCATATTTACCATTTTTAAGTAGAACTCTATTTGAGCCTAAAGCTATATTTTTAGATTGAACAAGAGTAGCTCCAGCAGGAGAGAAGTTTTTACCTGCTCTTCTTTTTATCTCATCAACAAAAGCTTTTACTCCCACATCTTGAAGTAGAAAATGTAATCTATTTTTATTTCTATTATCTCTATAACCGTAAGTTTTAAATGTCTCTAATAGTGCCATATAGAAGCTACTAACTTCACTAATAGATACAAATAGGTTAGCATCTTTTGCCTGAACACCAACTCTAGCACCTAAATATACATTAAATCCAAACTCTCCGTTTAAATTTGCTAAAACAAAACAGCAGTCATGTCCAAATATATTACATGAGTTAGAGAGAGAACCTAAGATACCTGTATTAAATTTTCTAGGTAATACAGATATCCAATCAGGATTTTTAATTATTAAATTTTGGAGTTCATCAACAATCGGCTTTGTATTTATAATATTATCAAATGCCAATCCATCAAGTGGGTCAGATACAATATTTCTAGGATTATCAACACCTGTTTGAAATGTAGTAATTCCAACCTCATCAAGAGATTTTAAAACTTTTGCTATATTTTCTATTTTTATATAACGAAGCTCTATCTGCATTCTTGTAGTAATATCTATATAGTCATCTCCATACTCCTTAGCAACCTCTCCAATTCGTATTGCTTGAGTATTATTGAGTTGTCCAATAGGAACACGAACACGAAGCATAAAATCTTCGCCTTTATCGAAAAGACCAAAACATTTTAAAAAATAGCTACTATCCTCTTTTGATAGATTATCATACCCACCTTTAGCTATCTCTTCAAGCTTACTATATACATCTAATGGTAATTTAGTCTCTTTAATCTTCTCTATTTTGTTCTGCTTTCTATTCCTTTTATCAAATGCACTCTGTAGAATAGTACTCATATTTATCCTTTATCTTCTCTATTATTGGATAATTATATTAAAAAATTAACAATATAATATAAAAGAGTTGTATAATATTTGCTCAAATATCTTAATACTCCTTCTCTTTTTGTCTCATCTCTACTATATGCTATTTTGTATTTGATTTTGTTTTAAAATCTAAATTATTAATATGTTTAAATTTTAATCATAAAAATGTATATTTTATTAAAAAAAACTATTATAATTCTCATAACTTAAAATTAAAGGAGTTATTTATGGCAGGATTTAAAGCACTAAAAGGACAAGGAGATGCAAAAACACTATTTGCAGCATTCTTATACTTTGATTTTTCTTTTATGGTATGGACAATGTTAGGACCTCTATCTACAGAGATAGCAGATTCACTATCAAATGGAGGATTTGTTATGAGTGCTAGTGCCAAAGCTACACTTCTATCTATTCCTATTTTATCTGGAGCATTACTTAGAATACTTTTAGGATTTGGAGTTGATAAGTTTGGTGCAAAAAAGACAGCACTTATGTCACAAGCTGTTGTTATTTCAGTTCTATTTTATGCTTATATTAGAGGAGAGCATATCTCATATAATGAACTTTTAGTTGTTGCTTTAGGATTAGGTTTTGCAGGTGCTTCATTTGCTGTAGCACTTCCACAAGCAGGACAGTGGTATCCACCAAAACTTCAAGGGATTGTATTAGGAATTGCAGGAGCTGGAAATATTGGTGTTGTTATAGATTTTCTATTTGCTCCTAAAATTGCAGAACTATGGGGTTGGCAAGCAGTATTTTTAGTAGCAGGTTCACTATCTACTCTAATATTTATTACATATATATTTATGGCAAAAGATGCACCTAAAGAGATATATACACCTAGACCAAAAAAATTAAAAGATTATACTAAACTACTAAGAGATAAAGATACATGGTGGTTTAATCTATTTTATGCGATTAGTTTTGGTGGTTTTGTTGGTTTTGCTGGATATATGAAAGTATATCTTATGAATAGTTATCAAGCAGATATGTCATCACTTGGATTAGAGTGGTTTAATGAGCCAAATGTTAAAGTAATTGCAGGATATTTTGGAGCATTAACCATTTTTGCAGGTGCAGTTTTAAGACCTGTTGGGGGTGCTGTAGCAGATAAGATGGGTGGAATTAAGTCTCTATATATCTTCTTTGGAGTTGTTACACTATTAGCTATTTTAAATGCCTTAATAACTCTTCCATTTTGGATAGCGATTTTAGTACTATTTTTAATTATGGCAAATTTAGGAATGGCAAATGGTGCTGTGTTTCAACTTGTTCCACAACGATTTGGTAAAGATATTGGTATTATGACAGGAATTATTGGTGCTGCAGGTGGACTTGGTGGTACAGCTCTTATTAAAACACTTGGTTGGAGTAAAGGTGCATTTAATGGTTACTCTGCTGGATTTATGATTTTTGCAGGTGTTGTTCTTGTAGCTATTATTGGTATCTCAATGGTTAAGACTCGTTGGAGAACAACTTGGGGGCTTCAAGCTGGTGGACGAATTTAAATTTTATCTCCAAATTTATTTCCATGTTCTGCGTGGGAATGAGAGAATAGTAAGTTGAAAAAAAGGAAATTCCTTATGTCTAAACAAAACATAAAAACTTCAGGCTTCTCACTAGCAAAAGGGAAAGAGTTAATTGGTGATGATTACTTTGATGTAAAGAGTATAGATAACTTTACTATTGCTATTGTATGTGATGGTGTGGGTAGTGCCGATGAGGGGGCTGAGGCTGCAAGGCGAGTTACAAAATACCTTATGAATAACTTTAAAAATCGTCCACAGAGTTGGAGCATTGAAAAATCAATCAAAACATTTATTAGTTCAATTAATAGTATTCTTTATCAAGAGTCAATAATTAATTATGAACGACCTGAATTGGTAACTACTCTTGCCATTGCTGTTATTGAAGGTGATAGACTCTATGGGGCAAATGTAGGAGATAGTAGAATATATCTTTTACGAAATCAAAAACTTACTCAAATTTCACATGACCAAGCTGAAGGTAATATGTTGACACAAGCAGTTGGAATTGCTGATGAGGTCTTCCCTTACTATTTTGAAAATAAGATTAATAGAGGAGATAGGCTACTTCTTTGTAGTGATGGTCTTAATGCTGTTATGAGTGATAATAAGATTAAAACAACTCTATTAAATATAGGTACAGCTCATGCTATTGTAAAACAAGCTAGTTATCTTATGCAGGATAATCTGCCTGATGATACCACTGCTGTAGTGGTAGAGGTATTGGATATTTGTCCTGTTCATACTCTAAAACAACAAAAGCTTATTATTCCACAGAGTCTTAGTAAAGATATGGTAATAGATGGATATAAGCTTGAAAAATCTCTTATTCAAAATAATCGTACTTGGCTCTGTTCTAAAAGAGGTCAAAATTATGTACTTAAGTTTGCTCCTATTGAGGCATTAGATGACTCTTCCATATTAGACCTCTATGTTAAAGAGGCATGGAACTCTAAAAGACTTAAAGCTGGATTTTTTCCCAAAGCCGTTATTCCTAAAAAACGAACACATCGCTATTATATAATGAAGTATTTAGAGGGGGTTAACCTTAAAACTCATCTAAAACAGAGAAGACTCTCCGTTGATGATGCTATTACTTTAGCTAAAACTCTTTTAAAAATGGCACAATATCTACTTAAATATGATTTGGTACATGGGGATATTAAACCTGAAAATATTATGGTGCTAGAGAGACATGGAAAACATATTTTTAAAATTATTGATTTTGGCTCAATGACTGAACTCTATAGCATAACCTCAAATGCAGGAACACCATCTTACTTAGCTCCTGAGCGTTTTTTAGGAAGTAGTATTAATGAATCTACTGAACTTTTTGCTATTGGAGTTACTCTCTATGAAGCATTAACAGGTAGATTTCCTTATGGTGAGATAGAACCTTTTCAAACACCTAGCTTTAAAGAGCCAACACAACCTATAAAAGAGAATAGTAAGATACCAGCATGGCTCAATAGTGTTATTTTACGCTCTATAAGTAGAGATAGTAAACTTCGCTATAAAAATTACTCTGAGATGCTTTTTGAGATTAATAATCCAGAAAAGGTAAAACCCTATTTTCATAAAAATATGACTCTACAAGAGCGAAACCCTTCACTTTTCTATAGGATTGCTTTTACACTCTCATTTATTGTTAATTTATGGCTTATTTTTTTATTGATAAGTAATCATTAACTATCTTCCTATCCCAGCTCTCTGGGACTGCTTCATCATCTCTTGCATCTGTTTCATTCCCCCCTTTTTAGATAGCTGTTTTGCCATTTTACCTGCGTTTTTAAACTGTTTTAAGACTCTATTTACCTGCATTTGAGATAGCCCTGCACCTTTAGCCAATCTTCGTTTTCTTGTATTATTTAATAGTTCAGGATTTTCTCTCTCTTTTTTTGTCATTGAGTTTATCATTGCTTTTATCATTTTAATCTCTGAAGAGTTTTCTAAATCCATATCACCAATCTGTTTTGCCATACCACTCATTCCCGGTATCATACTAAGAATAGATTTCATACTACCTAATTTCTTCATAGACTCCATATGTTCTAAAAAGTCATTAAAATTAAATTTACCCTTTTTAATCTTTGAAGTTAACTGCTTTGCTTTCTTCTCATCAATAATATTTGCTGTCTTTTCAGCTAAAGACTCAAGGTCACCCTCTCCCATTAATCTTGATGTAATCCTATCTGGAATAAAAGGCTCAAGGTCTTGCATCTTCTCACCTGCACCTATAAAACGGAGTGGAACTCCAACTTGATGTGCAATTCCTAAAGCTACCCCACCTTTAGAGTCTCCATCATATTTACTTAAAATAACACCTGTAATACCTATTTTGTCTTTAAATGTTTGAGCAGTTCTTACAGCGTCCATTCCCGTCATTGCATCTGCTACATAAAATAGCTCATCTGGATTGGCTACTTTTTTAATATCAGCTAACTCCTCCATAAGCTCATTATCAATAGCTAATCGTCCTGCTGTATCTATAAGTACTACATCATAAAGCTCTTTTTCTGCCTTTTTTAGTGCCTCTTTTACAACCTTTTGAGGAGTTGAGTTCTCATCTGCTACAAGAGTTACGCCAATTCGTTCTGTTATCTGTCTTAACTGCTCAACTGCGGCTAACCTCTGTAGGTCTCCTGCTACAACCATTACCTTTTTTCTCTTATGCTCTTTTAGAAAATATGCTATTTTACCTGTAGTTGTTGTTTTACCTGAACCCTGAAGCCCTATCATCAATACAACAGTTGGTGGCTTTGAGGCAAATACAAATCCTTGATTTCCCTTTGCTGTTAAGATTTTCTCCACATTATTCTGTAGGGAGCGTAAGAAGTTCTCTTTTCCAATCCCTTTCTCTTTAGTCTCTCTCTCTACAATTGTTAAAAGCTCTTTTACCACTCTATGGTGAACATCTGCTTTAAGAAGTGATTTTTTAAGTTCAGTAAGAGCCTTTTTAAGTGCTTTGGCATCATCATAAAAACGGATTTTATCTATAGCACCTTTAAAACTACTCGTTAATGTATCAAACATATATATTCCTCTTATTATTTTAAAGAGGATTATATCTAATTGGTAATAAAAATTTATAAACTATTAAATAGCTGATAAAATATCTCTATAACACATCTTTACATCACTTCTTTTTAAAACCTCTTTAAGTCTGCTCTTCATAATAAAATATCCATCTTTATCTATTAATATATGATTAATCTTAATATGATTAAAGTCATTAGATTTAAATCCATAGAAAAAAGTGCTAATTGTCTTGTTTTTATCCATTGATATAGCCATATAGTTATATTTAATACCATCTGTATAGTTTGGGTGAATTAGATAATCTTGAATAGTAATACCATGAATTCTGTTTTGTAGATTTGTATAACAGCCATAGGATAAAACATTATTCTGTCTATTATATAGTTTTTGTAGGTCTGATATAGTATAACTCTCTCCATTTGTATCTACTATTTTAGCATCTTTAGAAAACATTCTAGGGATATAGCTCCATCTACTAACTGGTATTAAAAAGTTTTCTATTCCTTGAAGCTCAATCTCTCTTTTTATCTCTTCTTGTTTTAATCTCTCTTGTTCTTTAGATCTCTCCTCATTAGCTATTTGACTATTTTTAATTAATCTATTTGCACTATACATAAATCTATAATACTCTATACCTGTTAAGTTTAAAACTTTACTTAAATCATTAAGAGGATTATCTTTACTATCTAATATCTTTAGATATCTTGATACCTCTTGAATATTCTCTGCTCGTATAGCTTGTGAAAATCTCTTATATAATGAGGTTTCTCTTAAAGCTAATGCTAAAATCAATCCTCTATCATAACTTGTAAAACGGTTTAATATATGAATATTTAATCTATTTAGAGCATCTATTATATACTCATCTGCTAAATGTTTAAAGTTATTAATCTCTTGTTTTATTGTCATATTGGTTGATTTTAGTCTATAGTTTATAATATCTTCTATTCTAGGGTCACTAGTTGTAAATATATATTTAAAATTTGGAACACCTCTTATAATATCAACTGTAGATAGGGTTGTTCTATATTTTGGTTTTAAGATAATATAGCCTAAATCTCTCTTTTTTAAATCTTTCTGTGGAACAATAAGTTTTATCTTAATTAATTTAGTCTTAGTTGTAAAATTACGACTCTTAGTACCATCAAGGTCACCATTTGTAAAGGCACTCTCTATAGTATCTAAATAGCTTTTAGTAATAGGATCTTTTATTAAGTTATTGCTTTTTAGTAGAAAATTAGCAGTTTGAGGAACAACTAAGCCTATAAAATCAATTAAAACTCCTAACTCTCTAATAGGGACTCTCTTCTCATCTTGATTTTTTTGAAGTATTTTTAAGCTCAATTTATCATTATCATTTACAACAAAAGGCTCTTCATTAATAAAATTTGCACTCTTTCTTACACATTGAATATCTTTAGCATCATCATTTAATAGAAACCATATAGGGTATTTACCAACACGGCTCTGTTTTGTTCTTTCATTTTTTATCTTTAGATATATCTCTGTTGAGAACTTATCATCTGTAAGTAAAGCTCTCTTATCATTACAATACTCTCTAACAGGATATTTTTTATTCTCATAATACTTTTGAGTAAATGACATATATCTATCTTCTAAGGTAGAATTTTGCTCTACTGTTGTTTGATTTAATATAATATCTCCTATATTAATCTTATTCTCCTCTGCACATCCACTAAGCAATAAAAAGAGTAAAACTAATCCAATATGATACATAATATAGACTCCTAAAACTATAATTAATTTATTGTATCATAATTTTTGATTAAATAGAAGAAGAAGGATTAAGATAGCTTTTACTGTACCTAATCGGTTTTGGGCATAAATACTAATATGAGGTAAAAGCTATTTTAAATTAAAATTTATGAAAGAAAGATAATAAAAAAAGGAAAAAATTATCTCTTTCATGTTCAAAGTATATTATTAAAATGTGTTCTAATCGTGAAATATATATAAAAAAAACTCTTTTGAAAGTATTATTTTATGGGCTTTAGCACTAAAAAATAGTACTTAATATAAAAGAACTAATAGTGATTTATTCTATAATTATTAGTTCTTTTTAATAAAAAAGATTAGCTACACTTTTTTAGTTTTTTAGAAATCTCATTAATATTTCCACTCTCTTTTAATGTTTCACAAGATGATTTAATATCACTATCAACAAAAGCTATAGGTACTATTTTGTTCTCTTTTATTAAATTAATAATAAAATCATCACTATCCAATTTTCTAAAAGGGGATAAATCAAATAGTGCAAATTTATAATTACTATCTATATTTTTTAGAAACTCATCTTTAGAGCTATAGACATCAACTATATATCCCAAGTTTTTTAAAATAGCACTATATATTTTTGCATTTAACTCTGTCTCTTTATATAGTATAATTTTCTCTTTTTTACTATTGCTATTTTTATCTAACGGTATAGAGTTTCTAATATTAACAATAGGAAAATACTCCTCTAATATAGCTGTAAGCTCATTAATATCTATAGGTTTTTTTAAATATCTATCCATACCACTAGCTAAATATTTCTCTCTATCTCCTGTAATAACATTTGCAGTTAATGCAACTATTGGAGTATGTTTTTGATTATTCTCTTTTTCATATTTTAAAATATTTTTTGTAGCCTCTATGCCACACATAATTGGCATCTGTATATCCATAAATATTATATTATAATGATTAATCTTATATAGGTTTAGAGCCTCTAATCCATTTGATGCAATAGTTACTTTAATGTTAAAGTTATTTAAAATCTTTTTAATTAATTTTTGATTAATTATATTATCTTCTACAACAAGTGCATCTATATTTTTAAAAGTTCTATTTATCTCTCTATCATCTACTCTGCTAATTCTCTCTTTTAGTAAAGATGTATTATTATCTACTAACTCTAATGCTCTTAATGTTTTACTATAGTTTATTGGTTTATATATCACCTTTATAAAATTATCTTTAATATTACAGTTGCAACTCTCTATCTCTGCTGTTGTTAATAGAACACTCTTTATATCAATCTTACTAATATCTTCTATTATCTTTTCATCTTTAATATATTGATGGTCTATAAATAGAATATCTGCCTCTAACTTATCTTCTAATATTTTTTTATAGTTATATGCTCTTAACTCTACACCCATATACTCTAAATATTTTTTTAAATTTATATCAATTCTATTATCATCTAATACAATATATATAACTTTTAAATCTCTAAAATTTGGTTTTTCTCTCTCCTTTACCCCTTTAGGAATAGGCATATCTAAAGTAAAAAAGAATTTAGCTCCACTATTCTCTTGACTCTCAACATCTAACTTACCACCCATTAGAGATACAAATTTACTAGATATACTAAGCCCTAATCCTGTACCTCCAAATCTTCTGCTAGTACTTGCATCTGCTTGTGAGAAGGCATCAAATATTTTACTATGCTGTTTAGCAGATATTCCAATACCACTATCTTTAACAGAAAATTTAATGGTTACTATATTATCTTTTTGTGAGATTTTTTCTATTTTAGTAGATATATTTCCACCTTTATTTGTAAATTTAACAGCATTACTTAGTAGATTAATAATGACTTGTGATATTTTAGTAGAGTCTCCAATAACTTCTAAAGGGATAGTCGGGTCTATAAATAGTTCAAGATTAATATTTTTTTGTGATGCTTTAGCTGAATATGAGTCAACAGTTGCTTCAAATTTCTCCATAAGATTAAAAGGTATATGTTCAAATTCAACTTTTCCTGATGATACTTTAGAAAAATCTAATATATCATTTACAATATTAATTAGATTATTTGAACTCTCCTCTATAATATTTAAAAACTCTCTCTGGTCATCTTTTAACTCTGTCTCTTTTAATATATTTGTAAATCCTATTATACCATTTAGAGGAGTTCTAATCTCATGACTCATATTTGCAAGAAAATAGTCCTTTGCACGACTTGGCTCTTTAATTGCATTTGCTAAAAAGTTATATATCTCAATAGTATCATTTTTCTCAAGAACTCTTCTAATCTCTTTTTTCTGTTCTTCATCTAAGTCTATCTCTATATCTTTTAAAGTATTCATTAATAGTCTATTATTTTTAATACTATTTTTAAATAGATAGATAATAGTAAAGAGTAAGATTAACATAGAAAGAGAGATAAACATCAGTTTAACTGTATTATCTTTTGAATTAGAGAGACTATTTTTTATATTATTTTTAACTCTACTTAATAGAAGTTTCTCTGCTGTTTTAACTCTATTAACTCTATCTGTAACACTCGTTAACCACTCATTAACAGATATTTTATATCTTCCACTCATTGAGTTCATAAAGATTTTAGCTCTTAAATTATCTATTCTATTTAAAAAATTCTCTATATTAATTATCTTATTTAGCTTATCTATCATTATAACACTATTTAGTTTGGTATAGAAGTTTGGAACTCTATCATTATCTAGTAACTTATCCCATAGTAGTAAATCTTTATCACTCATTTTTATATTTTTACTTAATATATATGAGATAAATATCTTTTCTCTATTTAAATTCTCTTTTAATCTATTAAGCTCTATAAAGTAGTATAATTTATTGTTTTTTTCTATAGAGTTAAGTTCTATTAATCTAAGAATAGGTTTAGTAACTTTATTAAAATAATCTTTAAAAAAAATCTCTCTATATTCACTATTTAATCTATCTACCCTATTTCTAGTAGAGTTTAAATATTTAAAAATATCTTTTATCTTACTTCTATATTTAGAGATGTTACTATTTTTATTTATAAAAGAGATAATATCTTCTATATTTAGATTAACCTTGTCTCTATATTTTTTTATCTTATCTAACTCTTTTTTATCCTTTTTAGCTAAATATAATGCACTATATAACTTCTCTTCTTCTATATTATTCATAAGATTATTTAATCTATCTATAATTTCAACTCTCTGCATACTCTCTTCATCTTTTACGCATTTATTATATGATATAGCTACATAATAAAATAGTGTAATTATTATAGAGATAACTATTATTATAATAGATATAAAAAATACTACTCTATTTCTATTGTTTAATTTCATTAAAAATCCTTTTTAGTGATTTTGCCCATAATATGAAGCTATTTTTTTTATATTATCTTCTAATAGTAGAGTAGATATAGAGATAAGATTAGGAATTTCTAACTGTGGTAATTTATAAAATAGCTCCTTATGTTTAATCCATATACTATTAGCTTCTCTAACTTTATTAAAGACTCTTTTAGGATAGTTATAGCTATTTATTCTACTTAATATATTATCAATCTTGTTAATAGCAATTTTCATACTATTTAAATTATCTTTTCTATTAATTTTTAATGTATATGCTATATAGTATTTAGATATTTTTTGTAAAAGATACTCAATATTTTTAAATGACATTAATATCTCCTCTTCAGTGGAAAATTTATACTTATGTTGTTTTTCAATACTATTTGAACCCTCTAAAAAGCTCTCACTATAATTTAAAATATTAAGTGCCTTTTTTCTATCTACATCTTTATTAATTAGTTTTTCAATATTCTCTATATTGTGTCTAAGAAAATTTAATATATTATTACTATCTCTACTACTATTAATATTAGCTATATCTTGAATAGATTGCTTTAAATATTTAATATCTCTATTTAGTTGCTCTTTTATATATATTTTTTTAGGATTTTTATAAAAATATAGATACTCTTTAGAAATCTTTTGACTAAGGTATCTAATACTCTCTGATGCTTCAATAATCTTTATATCACCTCTTGTTGATGAGTATAGATATATTGGTATTAATATAAGTAGTAATAGTATATTCCATAATTTTTTAATCATAATAACTTCTCTATTTTAAAATTAATTTTTTAATTTAAATATTATATTTAAAATAATATTAAGATTAACTTACCTATTCAATTAAAAATTATTAAAAAATATGTAACTTATATCTTTTTTATGATAAAATAGATTTGCAAAATTAATTTTATTATAGGAAAAAATATGCGAATATTAATCTATACAATTATAGTAATAGCCCTTAGTGGTTGTAGTCTTAGAGATGAATATGTAATGTTTAATCAGACACCATCTATACAAGAGGGTACAAAACCTCAAAATTTAAATAGACCAATAGAGACAAGAATAGATTCTGCTAAATTTGAGTATAAAATTCAACCTCATGATAGACTCTCTATCATAACATATAAACATCCAGAATTAAGTACAAGTGCTACAGGACAAGCAGGTGCAAATGGGAGTTTAGGTCAAGGGATTTTAGTATCTTCAGATGGATATATCAATCTACCTCTTATTAATAGAGTAAGAGTTGCTGGATTGACTCAACCAGAGGCACAGAGAAAAATAGAGTCTCTATTTAGAGAGTATCTAAAACACCCTAGTGTTCAGTTAGAAGTTTTAAATAAAAGAGCATTTGTATTAGGAGAGGTTAGACACGCAGGACCTATTGAGCTTAGAAATGAACAAATCCCTCTACTCCAACTGCTATCTATTGCAGGTGACTTAACAACTAGAGCAAATAGAAATGCTGTTATGATACTTAAAAATTATGGTAATAGTATTCAGACTAAAGTTATAAGTTTAACAGATACAGACTCAATTAGAAATGCAAATCAGATGATTAGACCAAATGATATTGTATATGTTTTACCAAAAGATATGGCTATCTTTAATAATAAAGTGGGAGAGATTAATCCAATATTTCAACTTATATCAAATGCACTTACCCCATTTCTTACAATTCGTATCTTAACACAATAGAGTAACAGATTAGTTACTCTTTTAAAAAAAAATAATATAGACTTATATATAAATATAGTTTTTTAGGATTTTTTTATATTTCTTTGTTATAATTATCTTGAAATATAAAAAAGGAGTTTGAATGAAGATGAGTATTAGACGATTTACTCAATTCTTAGCAGTTGCTCTAACTACTTCTGTAACACTATATGCTACAGATTTAAGTAAAGCCTATGATATGCCTGATGCTACTAAGATACTAAAGCAAGATAAACTAGCTAAACCTACAAAATTTAAAATGCCCAAAAGTTGTAATCTTGATGATTTAGAGGCTATTGCTAGAGGTAAATATATTTTCCATAATCTAAATGGTAAAAAAGCAAAAGCTAAACCACCTAAGGGGCTTGTTAAGTTTATTACTAAAAATGGTAAAAAAAAGCCTAAACAGTTTGGGAACTGTGTTGCTTGTCACAATATAGAGGGAGCTAAAGGTGCAGGAAACATTGGGCCAGATTTAACAAATTATAAAAAACTATTTATAGATACAAAAGCTAGAGATGCCAAGTTTGTATATCAGAAGATTGCTGATGCAAGAATTGATAACCCTAAAACACACATGACTATTAATCTAACTACAAAACTATTTAATAAATCAGAGATTTGTGACTTAACAGCATATGTCATATCAGATAAGAGCAAAAAAAAATAATCTAAAGGAGAACTATTTATGAGAAGAAGAGAATTTATACAAGGTATGTTTGCAGTATCGGCTGTAGCAATTACACCAACAACTGTTTTGGCAAAAGAAGATAAAGCGAAGAAAAAGGGTGTAAATGATATGAGCTTTGAAGATGCCCTAAAAGCTATAACAGGTGGTAAAGAGGTTAAAGAGAGTAAAAAGATTAAATTTACAGCTCCAGAGATAGCTGAAAATGGTGCTGTTGTTCCTATTAAAGTTGAAGTTGACCACCCAATGGAAGAGAATAATTATGTAAAAGCAATTCATATATTAAATACAGCTAATGGAAATGCGAGATGTGCCGATGTAATGCTTACTCCTGCTAATGGAAGGGGTTATTTCTCTACAAGAATTAAACTTAGTAAAACTCAAGATGTAGTGGCAGTTGTTGCACTTAGTGATGGGACTTTTATAAAAGCTAGTAGTAGTGTAAAAGTAACTATTGGTGGATGTGGTTGATATTTAGTAGAGTTTAAAAAGATAAAATAAAAAAATAAGAGAGGAATATAAAAATGGCAGAAAAAAGAAAATCAATGATAAAAATTAAACCTAAAAAGTATAAAGTTGGAGATATTGTAAAAGTTGACTTTATAGTTATCCACCCAATGGATACAGGTATGAAAAAAGATAAAAAGACAGGAAAGATTATACCTGCTCACTATATTGATAGTATTACATTCTCATTTGATGGTAAACCATTTACAAAGATGACTGTTTGGGAGTCAGTATCTACAAATCCATATTTTTCTATAAACTATAAAGTTACAGGGAAAGGTAAGATAACAGTAGATTACACTGATAATATGGGTGAGAAGAACTCTAAAAGTAAAAAAGTTAAACCAAAAGGATAATATATGAAGAGAGTACTATTTTCATTTGCCCTTTTGGCAACTATGGCAACTGCTGGAGAGCAGTTTGCTATGAGTGATGCAGATAGAGCTATGTATAAGGAGATGTTAGAGAATAACCCTGCTGATATATTTGTTGAAGAGGGGGGAGAGCTATTTGAAGAATTAGGAGATGAGAAGGCTTTAGCTAAATTTTTAGGAGTTAAAGAGAAGGATTTACCAAAATATATAGCTGGATTTCCAAGATATGTTAAAAAATTAAAAAATGTAGTTGGATTAGACCAAGTACTACAAGCTATGCAGGTTGAGCAGAAAAAGAAAAAATATAAGCTAAAGAGTGGAAAGATGTTTGCTATGTTAGCTTATGTAAAATCTTTAGCAAATGATGAGGTTGTAAATATTGATATTAATGCTGATAAGCATATTAAAGCATCTTATAATTTAGGTAAAAAGGTATTTATGACACCAAGAGGAGGTAGAGGTCTATCTTGTAATAGTTGTCATAGTAGCGATATTGTGGGGCAGGTTTTAAGAACTCAACCACTACCAGATTTAGGAAAAGTTGGCTCTGGTGCAACTTGGCCAGCATATAGAATGACAAAATCATCTCTTAGAACACTTCAGAGAAGATTTCAAGGCTGTATGAAGAATGCACTACTAAAAGTTCTTCCAATTGGTTCAAAAGAGATGGTAGGGCTTGAGGTTTATGTTACAAATTTAGCAAAAAAAGAGAAGAAAAAGATAGCCATTCCAGGGCTAAAGAGATAAGGGGAAAATATGGATATTAGTAGAAGAGATTTTTTACAAATTGCAGGAGCTTTAGGACTTTTAAGTGCAACAGGTGCTAATCTATTTGCAGGAGAGGCAGGAAAAGAGAAGATTAAAAAACTATCTTTTTCAAATATAGTAGATTTTGAGGCAAAAGGAAAAGTCTCTCTACTTCATATCTGTGACCTTCATGCTCATATTAAACCTCTATATTGGAGAGAGCCATCAACTCTAATATCTGCAAAGAATTTAGTTGGAACTCCTGGATTTATATGTGGCGACTCATTTCAGAAGTTTTATAATGTAAAATCGGGTACACTAGAGCAGTATTTTGATACATATAATGATTTCTCTGAACTTGCTAAAAAATTTGGTAAAATGGGGGGGATTTCTCATATAAAACCACTAATTGATTATGTTAGAAAAGAGCGAGGAGAGAAGAATGTACTACTTTTAGATAGTGGTGATACATGGCAAGGTACAGCAGTGGCACTTAAGAGTAAAGGTGAAGCTATTGTCGATGCTCAAAACTATTTAGGTGTTGATGTTATGGTTGGACATTGGGAGTTTACTTATGGTAAAGAGAGAGTTATGGAGCTTATTAAGAAGTTCAAAGGTGAATTTATCTCTCAAAATGTGTTAGATAATGACCCATTCTCCGATAATTTTGAAGAGGTAGTTTTTCCTCCATATACAATAAAAGAGGTAGGTGGAGCAAAAATTGGAATTATTGGACAATCTTTCCCATTCACATCAACAGCAAATCCAAAACGGTTTACAGAGGGGTGGAGTTTTGGATTGCGTCATGAGAGTTTACAAGAGTATGTAAATGAGTTAAGAGGTAAGAAAAAAGTTGACTGTGTAGTTGTACTTAGCCATGATGGCTTTAGTGTTGACCAAGAGTTAGCAAAAAAAGTTAAGGGGGTTGATTTTATATTAAGTGGACATACACATGACCCAAGTCCAGAGCCTATTATTATTAACAATACAGTAATCTTAATTGCTGGAAGTCATGGTAAGTATGTAGGAAGACTAGATATAGATATTCAAAAAGGTAAAGTGAAAGATTATAACTTTAAGCTTATGCCTGTAGCATCTAATCTTATTCCTGCTGATAAGGAGGGGGATAAATTAATTGAAAAGTGGTATAAACCTTATAATAAAGAGTTAAATGAGGTTTTAGGGATAACTAAAAATCTTCTATATAAGAGAGATACATTCTACTCAACATTTGATGCACTAATTGGAGAGGCAATTAAAGAGGAGATGGGGAGTGATATTGTATTTACACCGGGTTATAGATGGGGGACAACTCTACTACCAAATGATAAAATCACAAAAGATAATGTTTATGAGATGACAGCTATTACCTATCCAGAGGTTTATACATTTAAGCTTAAAGGAGATAAAATATATAGCTTGATGGAGGATATCGCAGATAATGTCTTTAACTCAAATCCACTATATCAGCAAGGTGGAGATATGAGTCGTTTGACTGGAGCTAGTTATAGTATTAAAATTGATGCAAAAGCTGGTAAGAGAATAAGTGATTTTAAGATTGGTGGAAAACCAATAGACCTAAAGAGAACATATAAAGTATCTTCATGGGGTGGAAATCTACAGAATGCTGGTACATCTTTAGAGAAAAAGAAAATTAGAGCTGTTTATGATGTTGTTAGTGACTATATTCGTAAGAAAAAGGTTATTGATATTCCACTAAAATCAAATGTAAAAATTTTAGACTTTAATTGTGGTTGTCCTCAAAAAGGTGCTAAATGTTAGATTGATTATCTTTAGATTTCATCAAGCTTATAAGAAAATATAATAAAAATAGTAAATATATCAAAGGAGATTTTATGAAAAAAAGAGCAGTATTATCATTAGTTACAGTAGTGGCATTAAGTAGTGGACTTATGGCATTTGATATGAAAGGTAAAGCGGGGGAGAATAAGACAAAACTACAGATGTTTGGATTTGCTCAACTTGAAGCTAGAGGTGGTGATGGAGTTATTAAAGATAATCAAAATGCTGATGTTAAATTTGGGGCTCAAAGAATTCGTTTAGGGTGGAAATATAGTGCAGGGAGAGTAAAAGGTAAAGTATTTACAGATTTTAATAGACCTCATAATGATAAATCAGGTGTTGGAGTTCCTGATATGATTAAAGATGCCTTTGCGAGTTATAAAGTAAACAATGCTTTAGCTGTTAAACTTGGTATATTAAAGATGCCTATTGGTATGGGTTTTACGATGCCGGGTTGGAACTTAGATGTTGTTGAGAGAGGTTTTGATAAGGCTTTAGCATTTGAGAGAAATATGGGACTTATGATTTCTGGTCGTGATATTGGTTTTGGAAATGGAGCTAAAGTTAGTGGTCTTGAGATGGGACATGAGAGACCATATAAAGGTTTTGGATATGATATTATGTTAGGAAATCAAGCAGGTAGAAGTGGAGCTGTAACAAATGCACATGCTGGAGATGCTAACTCTTATGCTGTTAGATTAATGTTTGACTGGACAGAAAAATTTCATGGAGAGGCATCTTATGGTGTATCTGATAATGCTGGGGGGATTGCAGGTGTAACTGATAAAGTTCTTAATGATACAGAAGATTATGAAGTTTTTAATGTTGGTATAGACTCACATCTAGGAAGAGGAAATGTTAAGGCTGAATATTTTGATAGTAAAAATATTAAAGGTGTTGATGGTTGGGACGAGTCTGCTGTGAGTGTAACAGGAACTTATTATGTTACAGACACACTTGAACTTGCTACTAAACATATACAGGGTAGTGCCTCAAAAGGTGGTACAGATACAGATTTAGGAAATACATATATTGGATTTAACTACTATTTAGAACCAGCCAATAATAAAATGGATAGAAGTAGTAAACGAAAAAGAAATCAACATAGAATTCAAGTAAACTATGTAGTTGCTTCTGGAGATAAAAAAGAGTGGAATGGGTTAAAAGGGTATAAAGATGATGCCGTATTAGCTCAATACCAATTTAAATTCTAATTAATTTTGTAGATAAGTTAATCTTATCTACAATAAAATTATTTGTTAAATTAAACTCTATTGATATAATATTATTAATATAAATTATGACTAGAGTTTAATAAGGAATGGTAAGATGAAAAAAATATTAATATTAACTATATTATTTATATATGCTCTTTATAGTAGTAATTATGAAGATGCTCTAATAGAGGCAAAAAAAGAGCATAAGATTATAATGATAATGTTAGAAAAAGAGAATTGTAAATTCTGTAAAAAGATGGAAGATGAGGTACTTATAGATAAAAATGTATCTAAAATATTAGATAGAGATTTTATATTACTTAAATTAGATGTCAATAGAGATGAGTTGCCATTGGGATTAAAAAAAGATATGACTCCAACTTTTGCATTTGTTAAAGAGAGTGGAGTGATGTTTTCTCTAATTCCCGGTGCGTGGAAAAGAGATGATTTTATATCACTTTTAGAATATGTTAAAAGAAAATCTAAACTAAAAAGGGAGCTTAAAAAATGAGATTTTTTTTAATAATCTTGACTCTATTTATTACTACTCTAAGTAGTGAGACAGAGTTTGCTAGTCCAAAACCATCTCTTGAACACCCAAGAAAATTTGTATTTCCTATTACAAGATGGGATAGAAGAGAGATAAATCACATATTGGGTTCAGCTAATAATGTAATTAAATTCTATGGTGTCGATAATACAGAGGTTGTTATTGTTGTATATTCACAAGGGATTAAAGCACTATTAAAGAGAGGAAATCTTCTTATAAAAAAACGGGTTAAATCACTTATGACTTATGATGTTGAGTTTATAGCGTGTGGAAATACAATGAAAACTCTTAAGATTAAAAAAGATGATTTAATTGATGGTGTAGAGGTGGTTACAGCAGGAATTGTTGAACTTATAGAGAGACAACTTAGAGGATATATATATATCCGTCCATAAAAAAATTTAAAGGATAAATATGAAAAAATTAATTCAGAGTCTGCTATTAGTAGCTTTACTAGCTTCAGTTAGTATAGCAACAACAGATATAGAGGTATTTACATCAGAAAATAGAGATGGAAAGATTACACCAAAAACTATAGAAGAGGCATTTAAAAAAGCTGGATTTTTTATATCTGCAAATAGAGATATGAATGGACCATTTATTAAACAGTTTAAAGAGTCTGATTTTCAGGTATATAATCTATTTACATTCTATAAAAAAGATATTGTATTGAAGTTAGCTAAAAAATATCCAAATGTAGGACTTTTTACACCTATGAGTATGAGTATATATAGTAAAAAGGGTTCTAAAAATATATCTGTCTCAATGTTATCAGCTAAAGCTATGGGAAAGATTATGAATATTAAATCTAATGATAAAACTTTAGTAAATTTAAAGAAACTAATAATAAAGAGTCTAAAAGAAGCAATGCCAAAAGGAAAATTTGATAAACTACCATATACTCTAAAGAGACCCGAAGGTAAACTTGTCACAAAATTCTCTATGGAGATGGATAAAGATGAGTGGGAAGATGAGTTAGAAGATTTTAAAATGGCATTTGAGGGTGATTTAGCAACCAATGGCTTTATTATTGCAGGTCATAATAATTTAGGTGATGATTTTGATGATGCAAATGATACTACTTATGACTTCTATGAGGTCTATTCAATATGTAAACTACCTGTAATATATACTATTGCTAAAAATCACCCTGAAGCTGGTTCATTTGCTCCATGTTCTCTATATTTAGAGAAGAAAAAGGGTGAGAATATAATGAATATCGGTTTCCCATCTGTATATAACTGGATAAGCTCAATGGCACTTAGCGATAAAAAAGATATAAAAGTTTTAAAAGATGCCCAAACTCGTATGACAAAAATTTTAAAGGATGAGTAAAAGAGATGCAATGCTAGAGTCAATTAAAATCAGAACTCGACCTGTACTTATGACGGCGTTTGCTGTCTCGGTTGGTATGCTACCTGTTGCCGAAGGTTCAGCTATTGGACTAGAGAGACTCGCCCCTCTTGGAGCTGTGGCGATTGGTGGGCTTGTTATTGGGACTTTGATGACGCTGATTTTTATTCCTGTTGGGTTTGTTTGGTTGGTGGGTGAAAAATTGGTGGTTGGGGAGTAAGGTTACTCCTCTGTTTTCTTTATTTAAGAGTAGTACAATTCATACAGAGTTAACACTAAAAGAGTAAACTAACTAAAAAAATAAGGACAACTCCAATGAAACTAAAAACAAATATTTTTCTAACCCTAGCTCTTTTAAACATAGCCAATGCGGCCCCAACAGGTGAGGCATTGGTTAAAAGTAAATGCTCAATTTGTCATACTATGACTCGTCCACAAGATATAAGTAAGCTTATTGCCCCACCTATGATGGGTGTTATGAGACATGTTAAAATGGCTTATCCAGATAAAGATAATGCAGTTGCTTTTATTAAAGATTATGTATTGAACCCAAGTAGTAAGAAGGCTCTTTGTAAGCCTCAAAAGATTAAACGATTTGGGCTTATGCCATCACAAAAAGG
>WGAM01000003.1 GCA_015494795.1 Campylobacterota bacterium | reverse complement strand
TCATCTCTATTTTTCCGAAAGAGCTTAAGGCAAAGTTTATGTATATTTCTGTGTAGGATTCCATGAGTGGAATTTTAGCATTAATTTACTAATTAGTTTCAATTAGTAATAAAATATTAATTTTTTATTTTTGCTTTATCGTAACATCAGTTAGTAATTATATTAACACTTCCATTAACTATAGCAGTAACATTTTTATGGATGAGGTGGGCAGGAGTAGAGTCTAATATTATGTCACTTGGAGGAATTGCAATTGCTATTGGAGCAATGATTGATGCATCAATTGTAATGGTAGAGAATGTTCATAAAAAGATACAAGCTCATAAGGGAGAGTTAAAGGGTAAAGAGAGAATTGAACTTATTCTTAATGCCTCTAAGCAGGTGGGGAGACCAATATTTTTTGCATTAATTTTAATTGTTGTATCCTTTTTGCCTATCTTTGCACTATCTGGTCAAGAGGGAGCATTGTTTAAACCATTAGCATATACAAAAACATTTGCTATGATAACAGGAGCTATACTCTCTATTACTATAGTACCAATTCTAATGGTATATTTAATTCATGGTAAAATTTTAGATGAAAGAGGCAACTGGTTAAACCGTTTTTTTATATGGCTCTACTCTCCACTACTTAAAACTGCTCTATATCTTCGTTATATTATGCCATTTATATTAATAGGAGTTATTATATATGGCGTATATATATATCAAAAGCAGAAATGGGAGTTTATGCCACCACTTAATGAGCAGACCTATATGTATATGCCTGTAACTCCATATGGGATTGGAATTGGTATGGCAAAATCTCTAACTCAAAAAACTGATAAACTTTTAAAAGAGAACTTTCCAGAAGTATCTACTGTATTTGGAAAAGCAGGAAGAGCTAATACAGCCACAGACCCAGCACCACTCTCAATGATAGAGACTATTATCTCATTTAAACCTCAAAGTGAGTGGAGAAAGGGTATGACATATGATAAATTACTAAATGAGATGGAGTCAACTATACAGATAAGAGGACTTACTAACTCATGGACATATCCTATTCGTGGAAGAATTGATATGTTACTTTCAGGCATTCGTACACCATTAGGTATTAAACTATATGGAGATGATAATATAGAGCTATCTAAACAGGCAAAAATTATTGAGCAAAAACTAAAAGGGTATAGAGGAACACAGTCTGTTTTTGCTGATAAAGCAAATGCTGGTTACTATTTAAATATAGATTTAGATGAAAAAAAAATAGCTGAGTATGGTATTAATAAAAATCTTATATTAGATACAATATCAAATGGAGTTGGAGGGGCGAAAGTGGCTACACTCTATGATGGAATTAAAAGATACCCCATCTCTCTGCGTTATGAAGAGAGTCAAAGGGAAGATTTAACAACTATTAAAAATATTCGTATTAAAACACCATATGGATATGCTCCATTAGAGACATTTGCTAAACTATACTATAAAGAGGCACCTTCAGTACTTAAATCTGAAAAGGGTAAAAAGGTTATATTTATATATATTACACCTAATCAAGGTGTAACATCACAAATCTATAAAAAAGAGGGTAATAGAATTTTATCTGATATAAAACTTCCAACAGGATACTATTTTGAGTGGGCAGGAGAGAGTGAGTATTTAGAGTCAGCTATGAAGAAGTTGACATATATTATTCCAATAACACTATTTATTACATTTATATTAATATATTTAGGTCTAAATAGTATTAAAAATGCGTTAATTGTATTTTTAACTCTACCATTTGCTACTGTTGGTGGAATAGTATATCTAAATATGTTAGATTTTAACTTCTCTATTGCTGTAATGGTAGGATTTTTATCTCTTATAGGTGTAGCCACTGAGACAGCTATTGTTATGATAATATACCTAGAAGATGCAGTAGGAAAAGTTAAAGATAGAACGATTAATAATCTAAAAAAGGCGATTTATGAGGGTGCTGTTTTGCGTGTTCGTCCTAAGCTAATGACAGTTTTTGCAATTTTAGGTGGATTAGTTCCGATTATGTATATTGATGGAGTTGGAAGTGAGGTTATGCAACGAATTGCTGCACCAATGATTGGAGGTGTAGTTAGTTCAGCTATTCTAACACTTTTAATTATACCATCTATATACTATATGAGTTTAAAGAAAAAACATAAAAAATAGGATTAAAATTATGAAGATATTACTTTTAGAAGATGACCTTATACTCTCAGAAGTTATTATAGAGCATCTTGAATATTACAATTATCAAGTTATTTCAGTTTTTAATGGTTTAGAGGCTGAAGAGCTAATATATAGAGAGAAGTTTGACCTATTGCTTTTAGATGTAAATGTACCTTTTTTAAATGGATTTGAACTGCTAAAAGAGTTAAGAGCATCAAATAATAAGACTCCAGTTATATTTATTACATCTATGAACACTCCACAAAATGTTGAGGAGGGGTTCTCATTAGGAGCAAATGATTATCTAAAGAAACCTTTTGAGATGATTGAGTTAAAAGCTAGAATAGAGAATATTAGAAGACACTTTAATATAGGTGAAACTTCAACTATTAATATAAAAGATAATATATCTTTTGATACCTCAAAATATATAATATATTTAGAAGATAGGGAGGAGAAAATATCTAAAAAAGAGGGAGAGTTTTTAACCTATTTTTTAAAAAATAGAGGAGAGGTTATCTCAAATGATGAGTTGATGGTTAATGTTTGGTCTTATGAGAGATGTCCCACACCATCTACAATTAGGACATATATTAAAAATTTAAGACGACTCTTAGGAGAGGATATAATTACTACTATTAGAGGAGTTGGTTATATATTTAATTAAAGAGGAGAGGAGAACTCTATATCGCTTTCTTTTTCTATATTTAGGCTCATCTTTTACTCTTTTTGCTGTGATTGCATATCTATTTTATATACAAGAGTACCGTTTTTTCTATGATAAACTTCATGCAGAGATGGAGATGGATGCTAGTAGGCTCGCATCTCAAATTATAACTGCACATATGAGTGGTAGTAAATTATCTCTAAATGAAGTAGTAGATAAATCCACTAATAAGGTAGGTTTTTATAACTCAAAACATAAGCCTATTGCGTCAAATATAGAGAGTAAAATAGATTTTTCTAAAGAGATATATGAAGATGGTAATAGAATGTTTTTGATTAATAAAAGCACTCTTGGACATTTAGGAGTATATACTATTGTTATTGAGAGAGATGGCATAGGCAATTTTGTTACAAATTTACAAAAAAAGATAATACTTTCTCTATTTCTCATATATATTATTCTGGCTATCGTTGGATATTTCTTAGCTAAACTATTTATTAAACCTATACAGATGAAACGAATTCAACTAGATAATTTTATTAAAGATAGTACACATGAACTAAATACTCCTATAACTGCATTAATGTTATCGATAGAGTCTCCGAGATTAGTAACTCCAAAAAACATTGAAAGGATTAAATTAAGTGCTAATCGAATTTCAGAAATTCATAAAGATTTGAGCTACCTAATGCTAGAGTCCAAAACTAATAGAGCTAAAATAGTAAAAGATTTATATTTAAATGAGGTTATTAAAGAGGAGTTGAGATATTTATCTCTATTAGCAGAGAAGAGAAGAGTTAAACTGACTGTTAATTATATAGATGATATATATTTTAAAATAGATAGAGAGAGTTTTATAAGGCTTATTCATAACCTCATCTCTAACTCTATAAAATATAATACTATTAATGGATATATATATATAACTTTGGAAAAAAATAGTATTACTATAAAAGATACAGGGATAGGTATTCATAAAGAGCATCAGTCAGAGATTTATAAACGATTTTACAGAGCTACTAATAAAGTTGGTGGTTTTGGTTTAGGACTAAATATTGTATATAATGTCTGTAGAGATTATGGTATAAAGATTGATTTTAAATCAGAAGTAGATATAGGTACAACTTTTATTTTAACTTTTTAATCTACACACGACTTACACAGAAATCTAAATATAATAAATAAAAGATATTAAAGGATTTTTTCAATGATATACAAGAAAAGTATGGTAGCTTTGCTACTAACAAGTTTAGCGTTAGTTGGGTGTGGTGGAAATAGTAGTTCAACAACAAATCTACAAAATAGTGATAGTAGTAATAGTTCTACTACTAATAGTAAAAAAAATCCATCTCTACATATATTACCTATTATGAGTGATGAAGATGGCAATTTTAGTGATGCAAAAGCTACATATACACTTACAGCAAAAGAGGGGGTAGATGTAACCATAGAGACTCCAAATGGTAACTGGATAACTCCTATGTGGAGATATAATGACTCTCCTCTCCCTTTAGTAATTAAGGCTAACAGAGGTGATTATATGACTTTAAAGTTTAATAATAGGTTAAGTTCAGACTCAACTATACATTGGCACGGGTTTAAAGTTCCAGCTAAAGAGGATGGTGGGCCAGATTTCCCTGTAAAACCTAATGAGAGTAGAACATATAGTTTTAAAATTGACCAACCTGCCTCTCCTCTATGGTTTCACCCCCATCCAGATATGCAGACAGGAAAACAGGTATATATGGGATTAGCAGGTGTATTTTTAGTTGAAGATAATATCTCTAAAGAGCTAGAGAGAACTAATCACCTCCCATCAGGCAATAGAGATATTATTCTTTTAGTTCAAGATAGAAGGTTTGATAATGAAAAAAATGGAGTTAGAGAACTAAAATATATGAACTATGAGATGGATAGTGATGGAATGTTAGGTGATGTAGTATTAGTAAATGGTTCAGAGTTTCCAAATTTAGATGTATCTACTACTCAATATAGATTTAGACTATATAATGTATCTAATGCTAAAAATTATGATTTTGCATTTAGTGATGGTAGAGATTTCACTGTAGTAGCTACAGATGGTGGATTGCTTAAAAATCCTGTGAAATTAAATCATATTAAATTAGGAGCAGCAGAGAGAGTTGAGATTATTGTCGATTTTAGAAATGATAATGTTGGTGATAGTATAAAATTGATTAGTAGAGCCTTTGCTGATGATATGATGGGTGGAATGATGAATATGAACAACAATAATATGGAGTATGAAGGAAGAACTCCAAATGGAACAGAAGTTAATATTATGAACTTTACAGTTACAAAAAATAGTGAAGATAATGTTACTATATATAAAACATTAACAGATAAAGCAGAGATTAGTAAAAGATTAGACCCAAATAGTGCAGATAATATTGGTAATGAGAGAGAGTTTATTATGACTATGCAGATGGGAAGTAATATGAGTAGTGGTAGTATGAAGTTTTTAATTAATGGAAAACTATTTGACCCAAACAGAGTTGATGAGTTTATAGATGCAAATAGTACAGAGATATGGAAAATTACAAACAACTCACCAATGAGTCACCCTTTCCATGCACATGCAACTCAATATCAGATATTAGATAGAGATGGTGTTCCTGCTACTGGTGTTGATTTAGGTTGGAAAGATACATTTTTAGTAAAACCAAATGAGACAATAAGAGTTATTGGAAAATTTGAGCCTGTTAATAAAGGTGATTATATGTACCATTGCCATATATTAGAGCATGAAGATGCTGGAATGATGGGATATTTCAGAGTTGGAAATAGTGGACATATAAAGTAGTTATCTACACACAATTTACACAATTTAAATATTATAATTTTTAACAATAATTATTTAAGGATTAAAGAATGAAAAGATTGCTTAAGCTAATATCAATATTTAGTTTTGTCCTATTTTTTATAGGCTGTAGTGATGAGGTATCATCTGAAGGATTTTCTAAAACCGGAAAGGCTGGAGATTTAACTGTAACATATAGCTCCTCTAAACCATTAGTAGTTGGTAACAATAAGATTGAGATTAAAGTTACTAAAAATGGTAAACCTGTAACAGGAGCTAAAGTTGAGATGAAAATATATATGCCAGAGATGCCGGGTATGCCATATATGGAAGAGACAAAAATAATGAAAGAGAGTTCTAATCTATATAGTGGAAATATAAATTTTTCAATGGGTGGAACATGGCAAGTTAAAATTTTTATAGAAAAAGATGGAAAAAAATATAAATATAGCTCATCAGTAATTTTATAAAATATATTAACTACAAACAGGAGATAAATATATGCAAACAATATACACTTTACTATTTTTATCTCTGTTTCTACAAGCTCAATCTCTACAAGATGTTATAGAGTACTCTATTAAAAATAACTATCAACTTCAAATACTTCAAGAAGAGTTTGAAATCATTAATCAACAAGCTAATATAGAAGCAACATGGGACGACCCTATTTTAAAAGTGGGTGTTAATGATATTCAAATCAATCAACCATTAAATCGTAATATTGAAGCTATGCAGAACCAATTTATAGCTTTATCACAAACTATTCCACTCTCTAATAGAGTTGAAATATCTTCAAAGATAGAGAAAAAGAGGCAGAATATTATTATAGATAAAGAGAATATACTTAAAGTAGATATAGCTTTTAATATTCGAAAATCATTTATTGAGGCAAAGTTTGCTAGAGAAGATTTAAGAATATTAGATGATTATATCGCTTTTTTAAAGCAACCAATGGATTTAATAACTCATCTTGCCTCTGTAGAGAAAAATAGTATTGAGCAGTATATTAAAACAGAACTCCTCCAACTTGACTATAAAATGCAGAGAGAGAGTTCAATCGAGAAGATAGAGATTGCAAAAGAGCAAATTGAGTTAATTGGTAATTTAAAAGTAGATGATTTTTCAGATGAGGTAGAATTAAAAGATTATCATCAACAACCTTTAGATGATTTATTATATAAAATTGAAGAGCAGAACCCTAAACTTAAAATGATTAAAGATTTACAAGAGATAGCAAATATAGATATTGCCTTAGCTAAAGCAAAAGAAGAGGCTGATATTACCCTAACGGGTGGATATTATCAGAGGGCTAATAGAGATGACTACTTCTCTTTTTCTATATCATATCCACTATTTATAAATAAAAAACAGTATAGAGAGAAGATAAAAGCAATAAAACGAGCAGATATCCAAGATATTAGCTATATAAAGAGTAGAGTAGAGTTAGAGCAGAGATTAAAAATATATCTACATCAACTAAAAGCACTATATAGAGAGTTAGATATACTATCTCAAAGTAAAAATAGTATCTATAAACTTATTGATAATGCAAAAGCCAATATGGCTTTAGGAGGCTCACTTCTACACTATTATGAACTATATACTAAAAAGAGCTATACTGAGTTATCTATTAATGAAAAAGAGCGATTAGTAGCTCTAATAGAGAATAAAATTACCCAACTATTAGGAGATATATAGTGAGAAAAATCATACTGCTCATAACTCTATTAAGTATATCAAATGGTATAACAGTTGAACAACTTTTTAATATCAAAACTATTAAAGTAGAGAGTAAAACTATTCAAAATAGTAAAACATATAATGGATATGTTAAAATAGCCGATAATAAAACCTATACAATTACTCTAAAACAGAGTGGATTTATTAAAAATCTAACAGCTCCAAATATTTATGATAGGGTAATTAAGGGTAAAAAACTTTTTGATTTCTATAGTCCTAAAGTATATAAGGCTCAAATAGAGCTATTATCTGCTAAACGAGTAAGTCCATATTTAGTTAAAAATATTGAGACTAAATTAAAATTTTATGATGTCTCATCTCGCAATATATCTGCTATTGAAAAATCAGACAGAGCTTTAAAATATCTACCATTCTATTCACCATATTCAGGAGTAGTTGTAGAGAAAAAGGTTACCGAAGGTTCTGCTGTTAAAGAGGGTATGGTTATATATAAAATAGCAGATTTATCTACTATTTGGGTAGTGGCAAAAGCTTATGAGAGCGATAGAGCATTTATAAAAAAGGGTAAAAAGGTGCAGATAACCTTTAGTGGAGATAAGAAGATATATCATGCAAAAATTGACTTCATATACCCACTAGTTGACCCTATTAATAAAACTATTGATTTTAGAGTTACTTTAAAGAACCGTAATGGGAGAATACAACCCAATAGCTATGCCACTATAAAAACTTTAAGTCGTAAAAAGAGATTATTAATTCTTCCAAATACAGCTGTAATTACTAAAGGTGATAAACATATAGTTTTTGTACCTAGTGAATATGAGGGAGAGTATAAGAGTAAATTGATAGTGGCTAAACGGTTAAATAGTAAACAATTTGAGATACTCTCTGGACTAAAAGAGGGAGATAGAGTAGTAAATAACTCTCTCTTTCTATTAGATAGTGATGTAGAAATAAATGGAGAAGATTAAAAGCAAATTAATATGGGAT
>WGAM01000002.1:0-10000 GCA_015494795.1 Campylobacterota bacterium | reverse complement strand
CCATTAACTCCACCCCCTAAACTTGTATCTGAAGCAACTCTATATGCAATATTCTCTCCACATCTTTTAATAGCAAATTGCCAATATGCTCTTTGCCATAAAGGATTACTGCTATGCTTATTATCATTAAGTGCTAACTGCTGTGCTAATCTAATATGAGATAAAATAGTCTCACTAGCCTCCTGTTTTAAATCTCTAGTAGTGCTATCCATAGCAACAGATGCTAGAATAGCTAAAATAATAATAACAAAAACAACCTCAATAAGTGTAAATCCAGACTTTTTCAAAAAAATAACCTTACTTTATATTATATTAAAAGAATTATATCATATATTTAATATATATTTAATTTTAAAATAAACTCTATATTAGTGATAAGAGTGTATTTTATGTAAATTTTTTAATTAGGAGTCAGTATGGTCGAGCTATCTCGAAATACAAAAGAGACAGAGATAAATATTAAACTTAAACTTAGAGGCTCAGGAGAGTATAATATAGATACAGGTGTAGGATTTTTTAACCACATGTTAGAGGCATTTAGTAAACACTCACATATTAATTTGGATATTTTATGTAAAGGTGATACTCATATTGATGACCATCACTCTGTTGAAGATGTGGGAATTGTACTTGGAGAGGCTTTTGCAAAAGTAGTATATCCTATAAGCAATATTGAGAGATATGGAAATGCTACTGTTGTAATGGACGAAGCATCTGTAAGTTGTGACTTAGATATATCTAATCGTCCCTTTTTAATATTTGATATGCCGATAGATGGTAAAGTTGGTTCATTTGATGTTGAGTTAGTTGAGGAGTTTTTTAGAGCATTTACATTTAATGCAAAAATCACTATTCATCTAATAGTAAATAGAGGGAAAAATAGACACCATATAGTAGAGGCTTCTTTTAAGGCTCTAGCTGTAGCTCTTAGACGAGCATTAACTATAAATCAAAACTCTGGCATACCTAGCACAAAGGGAGTCCTATGAGCATAGAACTTATAGTTTTAGATGTTGATGGGACTATGACAGATGGGAAAATTACATATACTCAAAATGGAGATGAGATTAAATCGTTTTGCGTTAAAGATGGTTTAGCTATCTCTTCTTGGATTAAATTAGGTAAAAGCGTAGCTATCATTACAGGTAGAGAGTCTAAAATAGTAGAGAGAAGAGCTAAAGAGTTAGGAATTAAATATTTTTATCAAGGAGTTAATAATAAAAAAGAGGTTTTAGAGGAGCTATTAGATAGATTAAATCTAACTATGGATAGTGTTGCATCAATTGGAGATGATTTGAATGATTATAATCTTTTAAAGGTATCTAAACTATCATTTGTACCAAATAATGCATCCCCTTATGTTAAAGAGATTGCCTCTATTATCTTATCTAAAAATGGAGGAGATGGAGCTGTAAGAGAGATGATTGAGTATCTAATTGAATTAAAGAATTTAAAAGAGGAGTATCTAAAACTATGGCTCTAAGAGTAGAGTATATTCTTATATTATCAATAATGGTAGTGGGACTCTTTATATTTATAGAGAAACCTAGAAGTATAAAATTAATTGAATCAAACTCCACAAAAGAGCTTTTTTTTAAAAACTTCTCTCTATTAGAGATAGATGAAAATGGAGTAAAAAATCAACTAAATGCTAAAGAGGCTACAAAAGATAAAAACTCTTTTTATCTTACAGATATAAATATTACACATGATAAAACAGATAATATATTGGCTAAAAAGGCAATATATGTAAAAGATTTTATATATCTAAAGGATAGAGTTATATTAAAACGAAAAGATGACTTTAAATTCTGGACTAATGATTTAAACTATAGAGTAAAAGATAAAATAGCATATACAAATAGAGGATTTACCCTAATAAGTAATAAAAATAGGATAAATGGCACTAATCTCTACTATAATTTAAAAACTAAGGAGATAAGTGCTAAAGATATTAATGCCTCTATTGACTATTAACTCTTTCTATCAAGTCTCTCAAATCCAGCTAAAACTTTACCCTCTAAAATTTTTAAACTTGCTCCTCCTCCTGTAGAGATAAAACTAAAATTTTCTCTCTCTCCAGCTCTCTCAACTGCATCAGCAGTATCTCCACCACCAACTATTGTATAGGCATAACTATCAACAATAGCCGTAGCTAATCTATTTGTTCCTCTTGAAAATCTATTAACCTCATAAATTCCCATAGGCCCATTCCAAATAATAGTATTTGAGAGATGAACAGCTTCAGAGAATAGTTTAAGAGTAGCAGGACCAATATCAACAGCACTAAAATTATCTTCAATATCTTGAATTGGTACAACTCTTACATCTGTAGGATTTTCTATTGAATTAGTTGTAACGGCATCAAAAGGAAGATATATATTTACTTTATATTTTTTTAAATCTTCTATTACTTTTTTAGCAACTCCAATATAATCTTTTTCATAAAATGATGATTTCATATCATATCCTAATGCCTCTAAAAAGGTATTACTCATAGCACCACCAATAATTAACTTATCTATCTTTGGTATAATCTCACTAAGTAGAGTAATTTTAGATGATATTTTAGCACCACCAAGAACCAAAGCTATTGGTGGAGTTGGATTTTCTAATGCTTTACTAAATGCCTCTATCTCTTTTATCATTAGAAAACCAGCTACTTTTGTTTTCATAAATTTAGTTATTCCATAGGTTGAGGCATGTTTTCTATGGGCTGTTCCAAAAGCATCATTTACATAAACATCACAAATAGAGGCTAACTTTTTAGATAACTCCTCACTATTCTTCTCCTCACCCTCATAAAAACGGATATTTTCAAGCAGAAATACTCTCTCAAGGGAGCAGGTTGCTATCTCATCTTTAGACTCTTCAAAATTCTCTATAAACTCTACTTTTCTATGTAGAAGTCTCTCTAATCTCTTTTGAATTGGCTTCAGGCTATATTTTTTACTATATCTACCTTTTGGTCTTCCTAAATGGGTAATAAGAGTAATTGAACATGCATTATTATCTATACAGTAGTTAATTGTAGGTAGTGCCATCTTTATTCTTCTATCATCAGAGATATTTTGATGTTCGTCCATAGGAACATTAAAATCTACTCTAATAAGTACTCTCTTACCTGCAATATCTATATCTTTTATACTCTTCACACCTGCCATATATTTAATATTACTTATCAAACTCTACTCCCTTGACCACTTTTCAATTTTTTTAGAATACTCTTCTAAGATATTCTCTCCTCTGCTATCATCTTCTGCTTGTATATATAGATTTAAATTATCTGTATATAAATCTGGTATCATTAAAATCCAATCATTCTTATCTAACCATATCTTGACACCATCTACTGTTGATGATTTTTTACCTTTTGCATCTTTTAAGAACATACGCATCATTTTACCCTTTAATGCTTGAGTACAAGCTATTTGAGTAGATTTATAATAAAACTTCTTTATAGTAACAATAAGTTCTGACAATTTAATATTATGTTCTATTATCATCTCCAATATTTTTAAAGTTGCATACATAGAATCTCTATGTGTTGAAAAATCGGTAAAACTAAAATTCCCTTCACCTGTTGCAACAAGGTCATATTTTTTTAAATCTTCTGATTTAAAATTAGCATATACACCTCTTTCTATATCTAAATATTCAAAATCTACAATATCAGATGCCCATGTTGGTAAAAAAACTCTTTTTTTAATCCCTAATTTTTCTGCTTCAATATTTAAAAGTGAAAGAACAACAGATAAAGATGTCTGTTTACTAAGTAATATTCCATTATCACACATAATATCTAATCTTTGACCATAAGGATAAAGTATAAATCCAACATCTAATTTAAGTGCTTTAATAATTGAACTCATATCTCTATTTGATGCTTTTATTAAACCTTTAATATTTGCTAATCTAGAACTATCTTCATGGGCATTAAAGATAATATTATCAATTCCTAAATCATTTAATATATTAGGAAAAACTTCTGAAGCAATACCATGCATCATATCTACAGCAATACGACAATCTGAACATTTAAATTTATCTAATTTAAGTAAATTTTCTATTTCACTTTTATATCTTTTATACTCTAATTCATGTTGAGAGTCTCTAATTTCACCTATTTTAGAATAATCAACACGACGAAAAATCTCTTTAAAGAATGCTTTTTCTACCTTTTTTGCAATATCACTATTAATTCTTAAGGCTTCGTGATTGAAAAAGGTTATAACTGTGCTAGTAGGGTCATATAATTTTTGATTGAAATATACACCTGCTTCATACTCTCGATTTATAGATAGATTACAACGCATAATAGCAGAAGGAATAGCACTATAATCAATAACATTAATACCAGATGAGAGAAGTCCTCCAAGAAAAGCTCTTTTTAACATTCTTGAATTTTTACTATAATCTCGTGCCATTAAAATAGTTGCACCAACAGGAAGAGTTGCTCCAAAAGCCTCTCCTAACTTAGTTGCCATCTCACAAGATAACTCTACATTAGATTTTCCAATAACTCTTCCATGTTCAAATATAGAGTTTTTATATCTACTACCTAAAATTAGATTACTACTGACAATTGAGGCATCTTCAATCTTTTTATCTGCCCAGATAGTTATATCTTTTTCAATCTTAACTAAATCTCCAATCACACAACCCTCTGCTAAAATCATTCCAGCTTTTGCTGTGAAATTTTTACCTATTATATTATTGTTACATATTACACAACTATCAAGTTTTGAGCCTCTACCAATAGATACACTATCCCATATTACACTATTTCTAATATTACTATCTTTTCCAATAGTAACCTCATCTCCAATAACAACATTATTTAATTTAACACCCTTTTTAAGAGTAATATTTTCTCCAAGAACTACTATTCCAATAATCTCTATGCTACTATCTAATTTATATACCTTATCACTATATAGTACTCCATCAGGAAAAATCTGTTTTTTACCTCTAATTTTAAAATTTAATCTATTCGATAAAATATCATCATGAACCTCTCTATAACTCTCAGGATTTCCTACATCTCTCCAATATCCATTAGCATAACCTGCTATTAAATCTACTCCCTTTCTCATTAATAGAGGAAATAGGTCTTTAGCAAAATCAAAATTTTCTCTTTTTGGAATGTACTCCAATATTTCAGGCTCTATAATATATATACCTGTATTTATAGTATCACTAAATACCTCTCCCCAACTAGGCTTCTCTAAAAATTTTTCAATCTTTCCATCTTCATTTGCAATAACTACCCCAAACTCCAAAGGGTTATCTACTGAAGTTAGAGTAATGGTTAATTTTGACTTTTTTGATTTATGATAATCAAATATCTTTTGAAAGTTAAAATCTGTTACTAAATCTCCACTAATAATAATAAAATTATCATCTCCAATATACTCCTCTGCTAACTTTACAGCACCTGCTGTTCCATAATCATCATCAGGTACAACATAAGTAATTTTAATTCCAAAATCACTTCCATCTCCAAAATACTCTTTTATAATTTCTGGCTTGAAATAGAGTAATATAATAAACTCTTTAATCCCTAAATCTTTTAGGGTCATCATTGTATGTTCCATCATTGGTCTATTTATAATTGGTAACATTGGTTTTGGTCTTGAGTTTGTAAGTGGTTGAATTCTTGTTCCAAATCCACCTGCCATAATAACTGCTTTCACTCTTTTATCCTTTTTATATAGTTATATTCTGTTATATTGATTATTATCATTTTGTATAATATTAAATAAAACTTAAAATAAGCTTCATTAAATATTAAAAATATAAATTAAAATTATTTTATCAATTTATTCAGTTTTATAGCTATTGGTTAATATTTTTATATATTTGAATTATAACAAATAGTAGATGTATTTAAAATAGTGAGATTTTGATAAAAATTATTTTTAATGTTAATTAAGATTAATATTTAATATATATTAAATCTGTAAAGAAGAGAGATTATAATATCTCTCTAAACTTACTAAATATATAACTACTCTCATGAGGTCCAGGACTTGCCTCTGGGTGATTCTGAACTGATATAATAGGAGAATTTTTATACTCTAACCCCTCAATAGTATTATCAAATAGATTAGTATGTGTAACTTTTGCTATATCTACTATACTATCTGGTACATTATAGTTATGATTTTGTGCTGTTATCTCTACGCTACCTGTAGCAGAGTTTTTAACTGGATGATTTCCCCCATGATGTCCAAATTTGAGTTTATATGTATCATATCCATGTGCAATAGATAGTAGTTGATGTCCTAAACAGATACCAAACATTGGAACTTTAGCATTAATTAGTTTTTTAATTTTATCCTGTTCATCTTTTAAGATTAGTGGGTCACCGGGTCCATTTGATAGAAATACTCCATCTATCTCTTTAGATTTAAATCTCTCTATAATATTCTTCACATCTATAGAGTTAGGAACAACCTCTACCTCCATACCTGCATAAGTTAACTCATTTAAAATATTTCTTTTAACTCCAAAATCTAATACTAATATCTTCTTAGTAGTTTTTGGTTTCTGATATTTAAACTCTCTTATATTGTATCTTGACTCTTTATGAATATATGGCTCTTTAGTAGATACCTCTTTAATATAGTTAATCTCTTCAATTCTAGGAGAGTTACTTAATATCTCTTTTAACTCATCTTTAGAGTTAATTTTAGTAGATGCTATCATCATCATTGAGCCACTATCTCTTAACATCTTAGTTAAAAATCTAGTATCAATATCTGTTATACCTAAAATATTATATCTTTTTAATAGAGTATCTAAAGACTCTTTTGCTCTAAAATTAGATGGTCTCTTTTGGTATGAGCGAACTATTATACCTTTACAGTAAGCACCACTACTCTCCATATCTTGAGGATTACAACCAACATTCCCAATCTCTGGCATAGTAAAAGTTACAAATTGACCTGCATAACTTGGGTCTGTTACTATCTCTTGATAACCTGTAAGAGAGGTATTAAAAACAATCTCACCAACACTAGTTCCATCTGCACCAAAACTATTGGCTTCTAAAAATATACCATTTTCAAAATATAGCCAAATCTTCTGCATTATATCATTCCTCTCTTCTGTAACTCTTCTTTATATAGTCTCTCATAGATTAATTCATACTCAATGGAACCCGGAATATACTCTTTTTTCATCTTTTTAATCTTCTCATAAACCGTGTTATCTATTTCATCATAGGCATTAGCAAAAGCTTTAAATGCCTTAAAGATTACATTTCTTACTTGGTTATCATTTACATCATAATCTATAAGATAATTCTCATATAGCTCATCTAAAATAGTGTGAGATATTTCATTATAACGGTCATTATAATTCATAATAACACCATACTCTGGAGCTAACCGTTTTTTTATCATAAAAAATAGTTCTCTCTCTTTTACATGTTGTATCTCTATCTCCTCTTCATTCTCTAATAGTAACTCCTCAACCTTTCTGTCTAATCTCTTCTCTATTTCAAGATTTTTATCAATAATATCTTTACAGACCTTTACGACGGCATCTTTACCTTTTGGAAGAGATATAAATGGGGCATTAGCTAAATCTATACCTATTTTTGATGCAACATAGCCTGTCTGTTTTGATTTTAATCTCATGAGTTACTCCTCTTATTTTCTAATAATGGTATCTTCTCTATCTGGACTTGTAGATACTATCTCTACTCTACATTTAATCATCTCTTCAATAGCTAATATATACTCTTTTGCCTCTATTGGAAGTTTATCAAAATCTTTTACTCCCTCACTATTATCCCAACCTTTAAATATTTTATATATAGGTTTTGCACTCTCTAAATCATAGGGAACATAATCTATCTTTTTACCATCAATCTCATAAGCTACACAGACCTTAACTTCACTAAAGCCATCTAATACATCTAACTTCATAAGTGCAATCTGGTCAACTCCATTTATTCTAACAGCATGTCTCATAGCAACAGCATCAAACCAACCACATCTTCTTGCTCTCCCTGTTGTTGTTCCAAACTCATGACCATTAACTCTTAATCTCTCTCCATCTTGAGTCAAATCTTCACTAGGGAAAGGTCCATTTCCAACACGAGTACAGTAAGCCTTTGCAATTCCTGTCACTTTTCCAATATCTTTAGGGTTAATTCCAAGTCCTGAACATGCACCAGCACTAACTGTAGTAGATGAGGTAACATATGGGTAAGTTCCATGGTCAATATCTAACATCGTACCTTGAGCCCCCTCTAAAAGGACTCTCTTACCTTCATATAAAACTCTCCATATAAGTTGAGTTGTATCTGTAATATATGGAGCTAAAGCATCTCTATACCCCTCTAACTCCTCTATAAGCTCATCTCTATTTGGAATAGGAATATTCATTACTCTAAAAATATCTCTTTTACGATTAAAGTATGCAATAATCTTAGATGCTAACTTTTCACAATCAAATAGCTCCCCTACTCTGTGTCCAACTCTTGCTATCTTATCACTATAGGCTGGTCCTATACCTTTACCTGTTGTACCAATCGCCTTATCACCCTTTAATATCTCTTTTGCTTGGTCAATAAGTGCATGATATGGTAAAAGTAAATGAGCCTTATCTGAGATAAAAAGTCTCCCCTTTAAATTATCAAATTGACTCATCTCTTTAATAAAATTAGATGGAGAGAGTACAACACCATTTCCTACTATATTTTTTGCTTTAGGATTTAATATACCAGATGGAATTAAGTGTAGTGCATGTTTTTTACCATCAACTACTATAGTATGTCCTGCATTGTGTCCTCCTGCAAAACGACATACAAAATCATGGGTTTGAGCCATATGGTCAACTATTTTACCTTTACCCTCATCACCCCACTGCAATCCTACAATCAAATCTGCTTTACTACTCATTTACTCTCCACCTTTTTCATTTTTTGATTGATGCACTCATCACTATATAGTGCAAAACCAGATGCTTTAACATCTCCAATACTATATATACCTCCACGAGCTATAAGCTCATTTTGATTAAACATCTTAAACATAAGTGAGTCATAATATCGCAAATTTGCATAATATAGGGGTGCTATAACAATAGATTTATAGTCAATATTGGAAACTGTATCTCTAATTACCATTAATTCACTCTTAATATCATCTGGAATACCATCAAGGTTATCTAAATCATCTATTCTATGAATTTTTACTAATTTATTAATCCAAGGTATATCTAGTTTTAAAATCTTCTCAATATTTGTATCATGTAGAAAAGTTAAGTCAATATTATATTTTTTACTTAAGAGTAGTGGAATACGCATATTTGAAATCTGTAATATTGCATCGAGTTCTAATCTATCTACTATTTTAATTGCTATATCTGTAATCTCTTTAAACCCTCCATCAATGATCTCAGCTCCAATTTGATACTGCTCTTTTGTTGGAAATGATAGAGAGGGTTGAATATAGAACCACTTTTTAGACTCTGTAGTTCTTCCAATTCTTTTAGTTACAATTCTAACAACATCAGCAGTACTATCTGCTCTAAGTGTAACAGTTCTATTTTTCTCATCATGTAGATGTAAAAGAGGTTTCTCATCATCAAAAGAGATATGTTGATGGTATGAAAATAGTGGAGTTACAATCTCCTCATACCCATTTCTATCTAAAATATCAGCACAAGTAGCCTCTATCTGTCGTTTTATCTTGGCAGATTCCCCAAAATATAGTTTACTATCTTGTGGTATCTCATGTTCAAATATCATTATTATTTGCTCTCACTAATCTTATTTTCTCACTATTACAAAATCGAGGAGATTATATCTAAAATCTAATTAGGAGTTGATAATGTGAACTACCCCGCCATAAATGGCGGAGCTTCCTAGAAACTCTGAACTATTGTTCAGATATTAAGAGGCTTTGACGGTAGTTCCTACCGCATCAGAGTTTAGAATATTTACACTTGCATTAAAATCTGCATTTGTTAAATATCCACATTG
>WGAM01000001.1 GCA_015494795.1 Campylobacterota bacterium | reverse complement strand
ATATTAGCCTCTATTATATAGAATAATAACTATAAATTGCAAGTTTTATATATCAAAAAATATATATTTTACACGATTTTTAAGATTATATATATTTATTTTAATATTTTTTCACTTTATATATCAATATTTTTTAAAGTTTAAAATTATTATAATATAGTTAATGTTAAAATAACATTACTAGTTAAACTATATTTAATATTAATTTTTTAATGTATATAAAAAAATTATTTTCTAATTTTTAATGTTTTAAGAGTTTGATTTTTATAAAAAGACAATATAAAATCAATCACTTCTAAGATATAATTTTAGAATTTATTTCAGAAGGACAGATTATGAATTGGACACCAAGTTCATGGAGAGATTTTCCAATAAAACAACAACCAGTATATCCAGACCAAGAACTCTTAAAGAGAGTAGAGAAGAGACTTAGCTCATATCCACCTCTTATATTTGCAGGAGAGGCAAGGACTCTTAAAGAGCAGTTAGCAAAAGTGGGGCGAGGTGAGGCTTTTCTTCTTCAAGGTGGTGATTGTGCAGAGAGTTTTAATAATTTTAACTCTACTACTATTAAAAATCTATTTAAACTTATGCTACAGATGAATATGGTACTGATGTACTCAACAGGTAAACCTGTTATTAAGGTTGGGAGAGTAGCAGGGCAATTTGCTAAACCTAGAAGTTCTGATTTTGAAGAGATAGATGGTGTGAAACTACCATCATATAGAGGTGATATTATAAATAGTATTGAGTTTACTAAAGAGGCTAGAGTCCCAAATCCAAACAATATGTTACAAGCATATAACCAAGGCTCTGCTACTATGAATTTGCTTAGAGCCTTTTCTCGTGGAGGATTAGCCGATTTAAATATGGTTCATCAGTGGAATTTAGATTTTATTAAAGATAATCCATTGGGACAGAGATATGATGAACTTAGCAAAAAGATAGATAAGGCTATGAAGTTTATGTCTGCCTGTGGATTAGATAGTAAAAATACACCTCAACTTCATCAGACAACTATATTTACATCACATGAGGCACTACTTCTAAATTATGAAGAGGCATTAACAAGAGAAGATGAGGAGACAAATAAGTGGTATGATTGCTCTGCTCATATGTTATGGATTGGAGATAGAACTAGAGATTTAAAAGAGGCTCATATAGAGTATTTTAGAGGAATTGAAAATCCAATAGGTTGTAAAGTTGGAACAACTATGGGTGAAGATGAGTTAATAGAGCTTATTAATATTTTAAATCCAAATAATGAAGAGGGGAGACTCAATCTGATTGTTAGAATGGGAGCTAATAAGATTAGAGATTATTATCCTAAACTTCTAAAGAGAGTAAAAGATGAGAATAAAAATGTAGTATGGTCAATCGACCCAATGCATGGGAATGTAGAGAAAAGCTCTACAGGATTTAAGACAAGAAACTTTGATAATATCTTAAAAGAGGTAGAGGAGTTTTTTGCAATTCATAAAGAGATGGGGACTATTGCAGGTGGTATTCATCTTGAGATGACAGGAAATGATGTAACAGAGTGTACCGGTAGTCAATCTTCACCAATTACAGATAGTGATTTAAGTAGTAGATACCATACTCAATGTGACCCACGACTGAATGCTTCACAAGCTTTAGAGTTGGCATTTATGATTGGAGAGAAGATTAAAGATTAATCTTTAATCTTACTCTTTTTTGCTAGAGTATCTACTATTTTTGTAACAACTAAATCAGATGTTACATTTAGTGATGTTCTAGCCATATCTAAAATTCTATCAACTGCTACAATAATAGCTAAATACTCAACAGGAAGTCCCACTTGATTTAATATTACAACCATCATTACAAGTGATGCAGATGGTAGTGCGGCTACACCAACAGAGAGTGCAACAACAGTAAATCCAAGAACTAATTGGTCACCAAAAGTCATTGGTAATCCTGCTAGATTTGCAATATATAAGACAGCCACAGTTAAATAGGCAGCTGTTCCATCCATGGATACAGTAGCTCCAAGTGGTAGAACAAAACCTGCTGTCTGTTTATCTACTCCACCCTTCTCTTGAACAACTTTTAAACTTACTGGCAGAGTCGCGGCACTTGATGCTGTAGAGAATGCCATAATAGGAGACTCTTTAACTGCATTTAGATACTTATATGGATTGATTTTAGCAAAAAATGCAAGTAATATAGGTAGAGTAGCTACTGCATGTATAATAATAACTACTAATACAACTAAAACATATTTCCATAGACTAAATATTACATCAATTCCCTGTTTTGCTATAATATAAGATATAAGAGAGAATATACCAATTGGAGTTAGATTAATAACCCATTTTGCAATATGAAACATAGCCTCATTTATAGCTGTAAATAGCTCAAATAGTATATCTTGATGTCTCTGCTCTAATTTAAAAGAGGCTAATGCTAAGAATATGGCAAACATAATAATCTGCATCATATATCCATTAGCAAGTGAGTTAAATACATTTGATGGTATAAAGCTAATAATCATATCATGAAAAGAGAATGGTTTAATCTCTGTAGCTTTAGCATACTCTAACCCCTTTGCACTCATAGGCTCACCAATTGGAAATATATTCATCACTATAATTGCTAAAAGCACGGCTAAGGCTGTCGTAATAAGATATAATCCAATAGTTTTAGCTCCAATCTCTTTAAGCTTTTCTGCTGAACCAAGCCCAGTTAATGCTGTATAGATAGATGCAAAAACTAATGGAACAACTAACATCTTAAGAAGAGCTACAAACATATCTCCAATAAGTTTCTGCTCTAGTGCAATTTGTGGTAGAGCTATACCAAATATAACTCCTAATATTATCCCAATAAATACTTGAACATTTAATGATTTTAAATATTGCATCTCTATCCCTTTAAGAGTGATAGTTTGGAGTCTCTTTTGTAATTGTTACATCATGCACATGTGACTCTTTAAGCCCTGCTGATGTAATCTCTACAAACTCTGCTCTCTTCCAAAAGGTTTTAATATCTTTTGAGCCACAATATCCCATAGAGCTTCTAAGTCCTCCTATCATCTGATGAACTACAGATGATATTCTACCTCTATATGGAACTCTACCCTCAATCCCTTCTGGTACAAGCTTTTCAGTAGCAGTTCCCTCTTGGAAATATCTATCTGTGCTACCTTTACTCATAGCCCCAATACTTCCCATTCCTCTATACTCTTTAAATTGTCGTCCATTAAATAGAATCATCTCACCGGGTGCTTCATAAGTTCCTGCTAGAGCCGAACCTAACATAACAGAACTTGCTCCAACTGCTAGAGCTTTTGCTACATCTCCAGAGTATCTAATCCCACCATCTGCAATTACAGGAACACCCAAAGGATTAGCAACAATTGCAACCTCATCAATTGCTGAAATTTGAGGAACTCCAACACCTGCTACAATTCTAGTAGTACATATTGAACCAGGACCAATTCCAACTTTTAGTGCATCTGCACCTGCTTCTATTAAATCAACTCCTGCTTTAGCAGTTGCAATATTTCCTGCAATTACATCAATATCAAAATTGGCTTTTATCTCTTTTAGAGTATCTATAATCCCTTGTGAGTGTCCATGAGCTGAATCTAATACTATAACATCAACTCCAGCATCTATTAGAGCTTTAGCTCTATCTATCTGTCCAACACCAATTGCTCCTCCT